>DAOUFX010000590.1:0-2213 GCA_034429675.1 Anaerolineae bacterium
CCGGTGATGCTCTGCCGGGCGCAGGGGACCAGGCGCGCCAGTTGCGGGATGGAGTAGCGCAGCGCCGGCGTGAACTCGGTTTTCTGTGCGCGTTTGTCGCTCCGGCGCACGATCTCCCAGATGCGCCAGGCGGCGGAACCGAGGAGCGGCGCCCAGAAGAAGGTGGCGTACTCCGGGAGGGGAATCCAACCGGCGACTTTCTTGGTGTCGGAGGGGTCGAAGTCGGGGGAGTGCCAGTCAGGATCCGAATCAGAATCTATGGATTCTGATTGAGATTCCATAGATTGTTGTGACGGCTCTTCGGTGACGATGAATCGGGCGCTGACGCCATTGCCGGTGATGCGCTTGAGGGTGCGGTCAATCATAGTGTAGAGGCGGCTTTCGAGCCATTCGATGGCGTAGTGGTTCTTGACGGCGACGGTGAGGACGTGGGAATCTTCGTCATAGGCGTTGCATTCCGAGCCGCGCAGCCAGGTGTCGAAGGTGGCGCGGGTCATTTGCAGCTCAAGCTCATTGAGGGCTTGCTGCCAGAGGGTTTGGGGTTGATTGTTGTTCATAGGTCAATCACCCGCTGTTCGTTGTGGACAAGCTCGAAGTCCGGGGGAGGCAGCAGCATGGGCGCCGCCGACGCTGTGGTTGGCACAGGATTGGCGACACGCACGGCGCGCATTACCTCCAACGTGTGTGTCATCCCGGTGTCCAGTCCGGTCTTTTCGGCGCGCGCCAATACGCCCCGCGCGTACCAGCCGACGTACCCTGTTACCGGAACTAAAAGGGTACACCCCACGCACCACACGCGCAGCGCGTCTGCGCTGGCGGCTCCCACGGCCATAATCAGCCCGGCGATCACCACCAGCGCCACTCCGCCAATTACAGATAAGATGATTTCATTCCGCGTCATTCCACCCTCCTTGGTGTGACCGTAACTCGACGACAGGGTCTTCACACCCGTCATCTTCAGCAAAACCGGTGTATATAGGACTTTCGGTAACACTACTTTCGGTAACATCCTCATCGAATGTGGTCGCATCCACGATCGCTCCGCGTTCTTCCAGCCAGTCCAGAGCCTCGTGCCCCAACGCGATCAGCCGCTTGGCTTTGGTTGTTCCCGGCCTCCGCCCGGTATTGGCGACCATCATTGCCTTGAAACGGCGCAGGCCCATCCCCAACGCTGCCGCCGCCAGCGCCGCCCCGATCTCCTGGCCGGTCAAGGCGTCTGCCGGACGATGCGCGGGATTGGGCGTGAGACCCAGGTCGTCGCTGTTCGCCGGCGGCCAGGCCGGCAGCTGCGGATCGCCGCCGCAGGCGGCGGCCACGTCCATTTCTTCGACGAAAGCCATTTGGGCGCGATGGATGGTGTCCACGCTGACGGCGTAGCCGTCACCGCGCCCCAGCAGGTAATCGGCGCGCGGCGTGCTCTGTCCGATGGCCACCCGACTGGCGACGTCGTCGGTGACTTTGAGGGCGAGTCGTCCGGTGAGGTTGCGCGCCACTCTCGGCCCGCCGAGGGATTTGACGGTGGGATGCTGCGTCGTCAGGAGACAATGGATGCTGACCTCGCGGCCCAGGCTGACCAGGCGCGTGATCGCCTCGGCGCAGGCGGGTTCCTGGATGACCTCCTGCACTTCTTCAACCACGACGATCAACCGCGACGGCGCAGAGTTGGAGGCAAAGCGCCGGTTCATTTCGGCATTGACCCACAGGAGCGCCGCGCGCCACTGGTCCGGATCGGCGGCCAGCGGGCCGACGCGTCGGCGCAGATACTCCAACCGGCGCAGGCTTTTCCCCAACTTCCCGTCCACCAGGACGAATTCGTTGGGCTGCGCGCCGGCGTCGGTCGCCAGTTGGGTCAGCGCGGCGTGCACCGATACGGTTTTGCCGCTGCCGGTGGTGCCGGAAAAGAGCCAGTGTGGGGTACGATCCAGGTTGAAGCCAACGGTGATGGTGTCGCCCATTTCGTTCTTTCCGGCGATCCAGCGCCCGTCGCCATCGGGATGTCTGCCCAAGGATGCCAGGGGAATGTTGGTTTCGGCGAGGGCGTCCGGCCAGGGGGCGTCCAGGCGCAGGTAGCGGCCTGACATGAAGGCGTTGGGGCGGTTGCGCCCGAAGTCCCAGGGGATCATCTGGCGCAGGAGGGCCGCGTCGTCGCGGGTGAGGACGCGCAGGAGCGCGCCGGTATGCTCGGCGGCCCACAACTCCAATGCGCCGGCGCG
>DAOUFX010000591.1:0-3439 GCA_034429675.1 Anaerolineae bacterium
TGTTTTTTCGAGCCGGTACCCCGGCTCGAAAAAACACCCTTCTTATCTTCGGCTAACGGCTAAACATTATTTTCACGGGAGATTTGTCATGCAATTACGCCTTTTTGCAGATACAGGGCCGAGCAAGCGCCGGGCGGCAGTTTATGATGGCGTCGTGATCGCGGCGGTGGCGTTGTTGATTGCGCTGAGCGGGGTGTTGCGTATCCGCGTTCCTTTCAGCCCGGTGCCGGTGACGGCGCAGACGTTGGCGGTGTTGGGAATCGGGATGGCGCTCGGCCGGCGGCGCGCGCCGCTGGCGGCGACGCTGTATCTCGCCGGGCGTTCGCTGGGAGCGCCGCTTTTTGCCGGCGGGCCGGTCTTCGGCCCTACGGGTGGGTATCTGGTTGGTTTTGTCGCGGCGGCTTACGTGACGGGCGCGTTGGCCGATCGTGGCTGGGATCGCCATCCCGGCGCTACTTTTCTGGCGTTGTTGCTTGGCAACGCGACGATCTATCTCTTCGGGCTGCCCTGGCTGGCGGTTTTTGTCGGCCCACAGGCGGTTTTTCAGGCGGGACTGTTTCCTTTTATCCCCGGCGATTTGCTAAAACTATTTTGCGCGATGGCGCTGTCCGTTGGCGGCTATCTGCGCAGCAAGATGGAGTGATCTGAATGGAACCGAAACTTTTGTCTGAGACGCCTGTTGCCATCATCGGAGTGGCGGGAGTTTTTCCACAGGCGCACAATTCACAGGAATACTGGGACAATATTCTGTACAAGATAGACTGTATTATGGACGTGCCGCCCTCCCGCTGGAATGTGGAGGATTATTACGACCCCGATCCGGACGCGCCGGACAAGACTTACGCCAGGCGCGGCGGTTTTATCCCCGACATTGCCTTTGACCCGCTGGAGTTCGGGTTGCCCCCCAACATCCTCGAAGTGACGGATGTGTCGCAGTTGTTGGCGCTGGTCGTGGCGCGCGATCTGATGCGCGATGCCGGCTACGATAACGGGCACGCTTTCTCCCGTGATCGCGTGGGGGTAATCCTCGGTGTCGCCGGCGGCCAAAAGTTGATTACACCGTTGGCCAGCCGTTTGCAATACCCGGTGTGGCGCAAGGTGCTCCTGAGCAGCGGCATCCCCGAGGACGAGACCGAGCGCATTATCGAAAAAATCAAGCTGGCATACGTGCCGTGGAACGAAAACTCGTTCCCCGGTTTGCTGGGCAACGTCATTGCCGGGCGCGTGGCGAATCGCCTGGATCTGGGCGGGACCAATTGCACGGTGGATGCGGCCTGCGGCAGCAGTCTGGGCGCGGTCAGGATGGCGCTCAGCGAGCTGACGGAGGGCCGGGCCGAGATGATGATCACGGGCGGGGTGGATACCGACAATTCGCCGTTTATGTATATGTGCTTCAGCAAGACGCCGGCGCTCTCGCACAGCGGTTATTCTCGCCCCTTCGATGCCGATTCGGACGGCATGCTGGTGGGCGAAGGCGTGGGCATGGTGTTGCTCAAGCGCCTGGCCGACGCGGAGCGCGACGGCGACCGGGTTTACGCCGTCATCCGCGGAATCGGCACATCCAGCGATGGCAAGTTCAAGAGCATTTATGCGCCGCGTCCGGAGGGGCAGGCCGTGGCTTTGCGCCGGGCTTACGCGGATGCGGGTTGCGATCCTACCAGTGTCGGGCTGATTGAAGCGCACGGCACCGGCACGCGCGCCGGCGATCCGGCGGAATTTGAGGGCTTGCGCACCGTTTTCGGGGCCGGCAACGGACAAGGACAACACATTGCATTGGGCAGTGTGAAGTCACAGATCGGCCATACGAAGGCGGCTGCGGGCGCGGCGGGGTTGATTAAGGCTGCGTTGGCGTTGCACCACAAGGTATTACCTCCCACGCTCAACGTCACGCAGCCTAACCCGCAACTTGATCTCGAACATTCCCCTTTCTATCTCAATACTGAAAGCCGGCCCTGGATTCGCGCCAACGGGACGCCGCGCCGGGCCGGCGTCAGCGCCTTCGGCTTCGGCGGCACGAATTTCCACGTTGTATTGGAAGAGCACACCGCCGATCATTCCGGCGCCTATCGTTTGCATCGCGTTGCGCAGCCGGTTTTGCTGGCCGCCGATGCGCCTGCGCAGCTGTTGTCGCTTTGCGAAACGACGCTGTCCGCGCTTGCCGATGGCGCGCAGGCCGACGCCGCCTACGCCGCGTTGACGGCGCGCAGCCGCTCGCCGCAGGTTCCCGAAGCGGCGGCCCGCCTCGGATTCGTGGCCGGATCTCGCGCTGAGGCCGTCGCGATGTTGCGCGCCGCTGCGGCGGCGTTGCAGCGTCAGCCGGACGCCGAAACGTGGGAGCATCCAAAGGGGATCAGCTACCGGCGCCGCGGCGTTCCTGCGGGCAGCAAGGTGGCGGCGCTGTTCCCCGGCCAGGGATCGCAGTATCTCAATATGGGGCGCGAGATCGCGCTCAGTTTTCCGCCGCTGCGCGCGGCCTACGGGCGGATGGATGCGTTGTTTGCGCAGGAGGGGATGCAGACGCTCTCGGACGTCGTGTTCCCCATTCCCGCTTTCGACGAGACGCAGGAGAAAGCTCAGGAGAGTGCGTTGCGCCGCACGGCTTACGCGCAGGCCGCCATCGGCGTCTTCAGCGCGGGCCTGTACACGATTTTGCGGCAGGCCGGATTCGCCCCTGACTTTACCGCCGGGCACAGTTTTGGAGAGCTGTCGGCGTTGTGGGCGGGCGGCGTCCTGGACGATGCGGATTTCTTCGCGCTGGTCAAGGCGCGTGGTCGAGCCATGACGTTGCCGGCGCACACTGAAGCCGGGGGGATGGTCGCGGTCAAGGGGACGGCGCCCGACATTCAAGCGGTGCTGGCGCGCCATCCCGACGTCATCATCGCCAATTTTAATGCCCCCACGCAGATCGTGCTGGCCGGGCCGACCGAGGCCGTCAAGGCAGCGCAGAGCGATTTGCAATCTCAAGGCTACACGGCGACCTTGTTGCCCGTTGCGGCGGCGTTCCATACCCCGCTGGTCGGCCACGCCTCGCAGCCGTTTGCCGAAGCGGTGGCCGGGGTTGCTTTCCATCCGGCGCGCATTCCGGTTTATTCCAACACCACCGGGCAACCTTACCCTGACGACACCGCCTCTGCCAGAGACGTGTTGGCGCAGCATATCCTGCACCCGGTTATTTTCACGACGCAGATTGAGAATCTCTACGCTGCCGGGGCGCGCGTCTTTGTCGAGATCGGCCCGCGCCGCGTCGTGTCGGGGCTGGTGGACGACATTTTGAGCGACAAGCCGCACGTCGCCGTCGCGCTCAACGCCAGCCGCCAAAAGTGCAGCGATCGCCAATTGCGCGAAGCCGCGGTGCAATTGCAAGTGGCCGGTCTGCCCCTGGGCGACATTGACCCATACCAATCATAAAGGTTTTTTTCGCGGGCAGGCACCCCTGCCC
>DAOUFX010000592.1:0-2091 GCA_034429675.1 Anaerolineae bacterium
CCCTCACCCCAGATTTTTGAGAAGATACTAACCTTCCTATTATACCCGGTTGCGTTTAGTTTTGTATTTGAGAACGGACATTATGCATCTTGCGCCGCGTGTCCTGCACCCTGCGCGGCGTGCTGCCCGGCCAGATACCCGCTGCTAAAAGCAGCCTGAAGATTGAATCCGCCGGTGTCGGCGGCCAGATCAAGGACCTCGCCAACGATGTACAGACCGCGCACGATTTTGGATTCAAAACTGACGGGGTCCACTTCTTTCAATTGGACGCCGCCGGCCGTGACCATGGCTGTGACCAGGGGCAAGGCGCCGGTAATTTCCCAGCGGAAGTCTTTGAGCAGCCGGATGAGATTTTCACGCTCTGCGGCGCGAATGTTGTGGACGTGCAACTCTGCGTCTACACCGCTGATCCGGGCGATTACCTCGGCGAGCGTCTGCGGCAACCAGCCCTTGAGCAGGGTGCTCAGGCGCCGGTGCGAATATTGCTCAAACTCCTGCTGGAGGCGCGCGCGCACCTCCTCCTCGCTCATCCCCGGTTTCAAATCAATGGAGAGCGCGACCCGTTTCCCCTCACGCAGAGCGTCCACAGCCGCCAACGATGCGGTAAGAATAAGTGGACCGGAGACGCCAAAATGCGTAAAGAGCATCTCGCCGGTGGGCGGCAGAGGATAGGGCATCCGTAAAGGTTTCTCTTTCCCTTCCCCCTGACGAGCGTAGAAAGTACAATTCACGTTGCGCAAGCTTACGCCCTGAAGCGCCTTCGCCAGTTCGCGTTCGCGCACTGTCAACGGCACCAGCGCGGGGCGCAGCGGCGCCAGCGTGTGGCCGGCAGCCTGAGCCATGCGATAGCCGTCGCCGGTGGAGCCGGTATCGGGCCAGGAAGCGCCGCCGGTCGCCAGAATGACGGCGTCGGCGGTGAAGCGTTCACCGGTCTGCAGTTCGACGCCGGCCACCGCGCCGTCTTTGATCAGAAGACGCTGAGCTTCTGCCAGATAGCGAATTTCCGCGCCGTGAGCAGTAGCGTAGCGCAACAGTGCATCGCGCACATCGTCGGCCCGCCCCGTAGTAGGGAAGATACGGCCTCCGCGCTCATCCTGAGTCGTCACCCCATAACGGGCCAACAAGGCCAACAACTCGTCGCGGAAAAAGCGGTAATAAGCGTTGCGTAAAAACTGTCCGTTGCGCCCATAGTGCTGAACAAATTTCTCCACCGGCGCGGTATTGGTGATGTTGCAGCGTTCCTTGCCACTGACCAGAATCTTCTTCCCGGCCTCGCGCATCTTTTCGAGCAGAACGACGTGCGCGCCCAACTCGGCGGCCCGCCCGGTCGCGATCAGGCCCGCAGCGCCGCCTCCAATGACGATGACGTTTCTCATAGACTCTTCCTCAATCAAAATCCGTCGGCCATTCGGGATGGCGATGGTGAGCAAACAAATGGGAAATCTCCTCGACGGTGACCCGGCTGACAGAAAGTTCCGGTATGACATCCTCGGCAAAGAAGGTCGCTTCACCGGTTTCGTGACTATCGGTGGGTGCGCCGCCAAGCCATTCGCAAAGGAAAAACAATTTGTAGACGGTGAATGCATGAGACGGGTGACCGTGCAGGCTGCGATCGTAAAGCATCAGCAACTTGGTAGCCTTCGCCTTGTAACCCGATTCCTCCCATACCTCACGCTCCACAGCCCGGCTTGGCGGCTCGTTGATGTCGGCCCAGCCGCCCGGCAACGTCCACCGTCCGCCGTCGCTCAATTCCCGCACCAACAGCAACCGGTCGTCGCGAAAGACTGCTCCACGCACGTCTATTTTGGGAGTTTCATAGCCCTCCTGCGCTGCAAACATCTCCTGCACCGGCGCCAGATCCATTCCGGCGCACGTCGCCATCATCTCGGCGGATAAATCGCGGATAGCAGTATAGCGCTCACGATCGAAGGGATTGTCATTGTAAGCCAGGCCGGCCTGCGCCAGAGAGCGCAACGCGCGTCCCCAACGCAACCATTGTGGGTCGGTCATCGGTAAGTCCTCCTCAGAAAATAGCGTTTAGCCGTTAGCCGGTTATAAGGGGGTGTTTTTTCGAGCCGGGGTACCGGCTCG
>DAOUFX010000593.1:0-2530 GCA_034429675.1 Anaerolineae bacterium
CGTGTGCGAAAAACACCCCCCCTTTACCCTGGACGTCGAAGGCAATTCTGGACTTTCGACTTTTTGACTTTCGACTTTCGACTATTTTCTGAGGAGACAGGATGAGCACCGAATCACATGTTGAGCTGCTGGCCCGCGTCGAACGCCATCACATCCGGTTCATTGATCTGCAATTCACCGACGTCGGCGGCGTGGTCAAAAACGTCACCATTCCGATCAGCGAATTGCCGGACGCACTGACCTACGGCATCTGGTTCGACGGTTCGGCGGTGGAAGGATTTGCGCGGGTTGCCGAGAGCGACATGCACCTGCGCCCGGACACCTCCACCTTTGCCATCTTGCCGTGGCTCACCGGCGAAGAAGCGACCGCCCGGTTGATCTGTGACGTCTACACGCCCGATGGGCAGCCGTTCCAGGGCGACCCACGGGCGGTGCTCAAACGCGCGCTGGGCGCGGCAGAACAGATGGGATTCATCTACAACACCGGGCCGGAAATGGAATTCTTTCTGCTCAAACCCCACCCCGACGGCAGTCTGATTCCGCCGGCGCCCCACGACAGCGCCAGCTACTTCGACGCGCCCTCCGACATGGCCGCCGGTTTGCGCCGCCAGATGACCTCCGCCCTGAGCGCATTCGGCATCCGCGTCGAGGCCTTGCATCACGAAGGCGCGGGCGGCCAACACGAGATTGATTTCCGTTACTCCGACGCGCTGACCACCGCCGACAACGCCGTCACGTTGCGGGTCGTGCTCAAAGTCATCGCTCAGATGCACGGATTGCGCGCGACCTTCCTGCCCAAGCCCATGCGCGGCGTCAACGGCAGCGGGATGCATGTCCACCAGAGCCTCGCGTACGCCGCCAACCAACGCAACGCCTTCGCCGACCCGGGCGACCCGCACGGCATCTCGGAACTCGCCAAGTATTTCATCGCCGGGCAGCTGGCGCACGCCGCCGGGATGTGCGCCATCCTGGCGCCGCTGGTCAATTCCTACAAACGGCTGGTTCAGGGCCACGAAGCGCCGGTCTACATCAGTTGGGCGCGCATCAACCGTTCGGCACTGATCCGCGTACCGCGAACGTCCACGCCGGAGGCGACGCGGCTGGAGCTGCGCTCTCCCGACCCGTGCTGCAATCCCTACCTCGCCTTCACGGTGATGCTGGCGGCAGGGCTGGACGGCATCCGCCGCCAACTCTCCGCGCCGGAAGCGACCGAGGAAAACCTGTATCTGCTGGACACCCAACGCAAGGCGACGCTGAACACACTGCCGCGTTCCCTCAATCAGGCGCTCAACGCGCTGGAAAAAGACGAGGTTATCCGCGAAGCGCTGGGGGCGCACATCTGCGACCGCTTTATCGGCGCCAAGCGCCAGGAATGGGAAGAGTACTGCCTGGAAGTGACGCCGTGGGAGCTGAACAAATACCTGCCGAACTACTGACCCGTCTCCGCCTCAGGGTCGCGTTCCAATAGCTTTTCCTCGTAGATGCGCCGCACGGTGTCCTCGATCTGCGGCTCGCGCACCATCAAATCGCGAATGCGATAGCGCGCCGAAAGCCGCCCGATCAGTTCGGATGCCGTGATGGCGCCACGCTCGAAGCCGTAGGTCACACGCGTCCCCTCGCGGCCCAGGATGGCGGCGCCTTCCACCGCGACCGCAGCATAATCCTCAGCCATGTCCACCACCAGCTCGCGTTGGCCGCCGAAACGCTCGCGCAGCGCGTCCAGGCGCCCGTCGAAGAGCACCTTGCCGTGGTCAATGATCAACACCCGCTCGCAGAGCTTCTCCACGTCTGCCAGGTCGTGCGTGGTGAGGATGACCGTCACGCCGCGCTCCCGGTTGACGTGGTGGATGAACTGGCGGATGCGTTCTTTGGCGACGACATCCAGCCCGATGGTGGGTTCGTCGAGGAAGAGCAACGGCGGGTCGTGCAGCAGCGCGGCGCAGATGTCGGCGCGCATCCGCTGGCCGAGCGAAAGCGCGCGCACCGGCGTGTCGAGGAATGGGTCGAGGTCCAGCAGGCGGCGAAATTCATCCAGGTTTTGCTTGAAACGCGCCGGCGGAACGCGATAGATGTACTGCAACAAATCCAGCGACTCGATCACCGGCAAATCCCACCACAGGGTCGTGCGCTGGCCAAACACCGCGCCGATGCCGGCCACGTGGGCGCGGCGCTCCTGCCAGGGGACGCGCCCGTTGACGTAGAGCTCGCCGCCGGAGGGGGTCAGCAGCCCGGTGAGCATCTTGAGCGTCGTGGACTTCCCCGCGCCGTTCGGGCCGATGTAGCCCACCAGCTCGCCGGGGGCGATCTCGAAGCTGACGCCGTCCACGGCGCGCACCACCGCATACTCGCGCGTGAACAAATTGCGCAGCACACCGAAGGCCCCGCGATGGTGGCGGGAGACTTTGAAGTGTTTGTGTAGATTGTCAACGGAAATAATAGCGGAAGGGCTCATAGCTTTTAGCCTTTAGCAACGGTCACTGCTAACAGTGAATAAATTAAAGAGGGATTTTCGCGGGCGGGGGTACCCGCC
>DAOUFX010000594.1:0-2161 GCA_034429675.1 Anaerolineae bacterium
GGCCTTCCATCCCGCGCACGTCTTCGGTGATAGTCACGCAGCCTGCGGGCGTTGCCTTGGGCAGGCCCTGGTAGAAATGGTGATCGGTGTAGGCGGCGACGGCGCCGTGGTCGTAGCGCAGCACGCGCACCAGCGGGTGGCCGCGGAACTCGTCGCCCTTCCAGTTGCCGGCGGCGGCAGCGCCGTTGTTCTCCAGGTATTGGTAGTGCGTCGTCGTCCCCGGCACGCCCGCGCCCAGGCCGCTCCAGGTACTAATCTTACGCACGCGGTAGCGGTACCAACATTTGCCATCGTTGCACGGAGATAGCGTCTGGCCGCTCTGGAAAGGGTCGGGTTTAATAAAGTTGAAACTCATCCCGCCGCCGTAGCCGTTCCAGATTTCGGCCAGCCAGTATTTGTTTTCGCCTCCATCGGCGCCATCGCTCTGGCGGTAGCTGCTCAGGGGGTGATACTCAAAGATGGTTGGCGGTAGTTCTGCCCCGTCCGCGTCAATCTGCCGAATGCCATTTAGCCGCAAATGACTGTTTTCATACGTCTGATCCAGGGAGTAGCTCCACAGCAACGGGCGCGGGTCTGCCGTTTTCCCGCCGTGCACGCGAATCTCGCTGATGCTCTTTTTGCTCCAAAAGGTTTGCGCGTACTGCACCACGACCTTGTTGTAATCGGCGCGGCTGTCGTAATCGTCTATGTAGTAATCGCCGGCAGCCTGGTCCTCGGTGATGATCTCCACCTTGTAGAGGTCATCTTGCCCGTTCTTGCGGGTATAGGAAGCTCATAGCAAGTGTCCGCCGCGCACATAGCCTTTTTGTGAGATGATGTGGTCTTTGTAATTGTCCAGGAAACGGGCGCCGTTCACCGGCTCGGTGCTTTCGTCAAACAGATAGAACTGGCCCAAACCGGTGGTACCCAGGTCTTTGACGGCGTACCAGCAGTCGGCGTAGGGATCGGTCGCGCCATCTTTGCAGATGGCCGTGTCGTTGTACTCGCGGGTGTAGAAGAAGCTGGCCAGATTCCCCTGAGCGTCGCTGATCTGATCCAGGTTCCAGCGCCAGATGTAGGGGACGACTTCCTGGGGCGTGACCCAAGTCTCTTTGCCGAGCATATACCAGGCCGACAACTGGCCATCGTTGTCCTTCGGGTACAAATCCTTGTCGCCGCTCCAGCCGAAACGGTATTGCGTCCCCTCCGGCGTAGTCACCAGCCAATACTCGCCCTTGATGCCATCCACGAGCGCGTATTGCGACTCGTTGGGCGCGTCGCCGAGACGTTGGATGCGCCAGTAGCGTTCGTCTTCGGTGTGGAATTCCCGGCAGGGCGTTTGGCCGTCCACGCACACCAACTTGCTGCTGACACCGTTGAGCACCAGGCGGAATTTATCGCGGTGATCCATAAAAATTTGAGGGGTGCCGCGCTCATCACGCTGAATTTCGCGCTCGATGTAAGCCGTTCCCATCGTCCAGCCCAGGCCCACACCGGGAGTTTGCGGGTTCATCCCCACGAATCTCATCCACGATGCCGCTGTTGTAGCTCAGCGCGAGGCCCGGCTGGATGCCGCCGCGCCCGCCGGGAACGGCAATGGGGTAGCTCCACTGCACGGCGCCGGTGAAGAGGTCCACCTGCGCTTCACTCACGGTGGGCTGCCAGGGTTGGGCGTAGTCGCCGTAGTCGTTGGTGGTGGCGAGCGCCGCCGCGTAGACGCCGGGGCCGGCGGAGGTTGCGCGCAGCATCCAGGCGTCGCCCGCCTGAATCCGCTCGGTGGCGAGCTTCTGCCATTGTCCGGCAGCCTCGTCATAGAAGAACAGCCGCACCAGTTGTTGCGAAAGCGCCTCCTCCGGCATCGCGCCCGCCGGCAGGGTCACGCTCACCACGGCGGTCGCAGCCCGCGGCGCGGCTTGCATCGCCTGTGGCGTCACCGCCACCGCGAAGTCCAGACTGTACGGCAAAAACGCCGGCAGCTCTTCCGTCACGACATAGCTTAACGCAACGGGCGGCGCCTGGGGTGTATCAACTGGGGGAACTTGTCCCGTGGAAAGGGGCGCGGCCCAGGCCAGATAGGGCGTCCCCAACGCAAGCAACACAACAAAATGAAGAACACGTAGCCAACGACGAACACTGTGCATCATACCCTCCTCGGAAGTCTAACAGTCGAAAGTGAAGATGC
>DAOUFX010000595.1:0-18824 GCA_034429675.1 Anaerolineae bacterium
CGTGCGGGTACCCCCGCACGAAAAAACACGCCCTTTTATCTCTTCCGTCGAACTACGATTTCCATCATTGTTGGCGCCCGTCCGCTTTGCCGATTTCGCCAGATGCGAGTAAAATGGAAGCAGATTCGTGACGCTTTGCCCACTTTGCGCGAGGTGTGTTAGAGGAGGACGGTTATGAGCAATTGGAGCGGTCAGGTGGTGGGTGGTTATCAGTTGACCGATGAGATCGGCAAGGGTGATGCGGCGGTCGTGTACCGCGCTTACCAACCCCAACTGGAGCGCTGGGTCGCCATCAAGCTCCTGGAAAGCAAGGAATCCGGCGGCAAGCAATTTCTGCGCCGGTTCCGGCTCGAGGCGCGCGCAGTGGCCGCTTTGCGCCATCCCAACATTCTGAACATCCACGACTACGGCGAGGACAAGGGCTGCGCTTACATCGTGATGGAGTACGTCGAAGGCGGCTCGTTGGCCCGGCAGATGAAAGGCGTTCCGCGCGAGTTCGGTGAGGCCCTGCAACTGATGATTCCCGTGGGCGAGGCGTTGGCCTACGCGCATTCCCAACAGATCATCCACCGCGACGTGAAGCCCGCCAACATCCTCCTGGTGCGTCCCGACTGGCCGGTGTTGACCGACTTCGGCCTGGTCCGGGCCGTCGGCGGGCCGCACCAGCGCATCTCGCAGTCCAACGTCGAATTGAGCGCCGTCGCCTATCTTTCCCCGGAACAGGTCTCCGGCGCCGAGCCGGACTATCGTGCGGACATCTACAGCCTGGCGCTGGTGTTGTACGAACTGCTGACCGGCCGGCTGCCCTTCTCGGCGACGGCCCCCTCCGAGATTATGCTGGCGCGCCTGCACGAGCCGCCCAAGCCGCCCACGGCTTACAATTCCCAGATTCCGCACGGGTTGGAGGATGTCCTGCTGAAGGCCCTGGCGCGCGATCCGCACGCCCGTTATGGGACGATGGCCGATTTCGTCGCCGACATGCGCCAGACGTTGGAGCGCCGCCAGCGCGTCGCCGCGCCGTTGATTGAGCCGCGCACCGTCCAGATGATGACGACGCGCATGGGGGCGCAGCCTGCCGTCCAGGGGCCGCAGTTGTTCATTGCGACGTCCGGCGTGGCGCTTTCTATTCCGGTGATTGACGTGGTGATGATCGGGCGGCAGAATCCCATGTCGCAACAGACGCCCGACATTGACCTGGAGCCGTTCGGCGGCGGGTCGGCGGGGGTCTCGCGGCAGCATTCCTGCCTGCTGCACAAACCGGAGGGGTGGTTCATCGAGGATTTGCAGAGCACCAACGGCACGTATGTGAACGAGGTGCGTTTGTTGCCCAAGCGCCCGGTGCGCTTACGTTCCGGCGATCTGGTGCGCTTTGGGCAGATGACGTTGGTTTTTGAGGAGTAAGAACAACAGGAGGTTCGCGATGATGAATCCAAGACGTTTGGGGCGAATTATGGAGCGCCGTTTCCAGCAGGGGCAGCGGGTTGCCCGGCGGATGCGGCGCGCAGAGCACCGGATGCGGGTCGCCACGCGCCGCGCGGTGCGCCGTCGTGGCTGTTTGGGGCTGTTTCTCTTTTAACGATAGCTGCCAATAAAAACTCCGCATCAGCGGCGATGGCCGATGGATGCGGAGTTTTGGCGCAACGTACCCGTTCAGAGGTTACGCGACCAACAAAAGGTTCCGGCAGACTTCAAGAGGACTTCTTCCTCAGGTAGAACAGGCTTTGGATGCCGATCGCGATCAGCGTCAGCACTCCGACGCCAATCCGCGTCCACCACGAGCTCAGCGTGCCGTTGAATTGCAGAACGGACACAATCGTGCCGTGGATCAGAACGCCAAACAAGGTGCCGACGACGTTGCCGACGCCGCCGCTCAGGGACGTTCCCCCGATGACTACTGCCGCAATCGCGTCAAGTTCCATCCCGGTGGCAAACTGTCCATACCCCGCCAGCAGCGACATGCTGAAGACAATCCCCGCCAGCGCCGAGCACAGGCCGCTGAAGGCGTAGACGGTAATTTTGGTGCGGGCGACCGGCAGCCCCATCAGGAGCGCGGATTGTTCGTTGTTGCCCATCGCGTAGATGGTGCGGCCAAAGCGCGTGAAAAAGCTCATGTAAATCGCCACCAATAGCATAATTGGGCCGACGAGGGTGGTGGGGTAGACGTATGCTTTCGGGATAAAGGGAATGTAGATCGGCGTCAGCGCAAAAGTCTTGTACAGATCGTTGGTGATGGTCACGGACGTCAGGCTGATGATGTAGGCCATCCCGCGCGTGAAGAAGAGGCCCATCAGGGTCGCAATAAACGGCTGGACTTTGAGTTCTTGGATCATCCAACCCATCAGACCCCCCAACCCGACCCCCAGGGCGATCATCAGCGGAATCACGACGTATGGGCTCGCCCCGCTGCGCAGCATCGCGGCAGAAGCGGTGCTGACCAGCGCGATCACGCCGCCCACCGAAAGATCAATCCCGCCCCCGCCGCTCAGGATCACCATGGTCATCCCGATCGAAACCAGGAGCAGGCTGCTGTCATTGATGAACAGGTTGAAGAACACCTGCGGCTTGCGCATGGCGGGATACAGTTGTCCGCCGATGAAGTAGACCAGGAGAAAGACGGCCAGGGTCAGGAGTAACGACCCGTATCGCAAAAGGAAGGGTTTAGCTCGTTGCATCATGTTGAGAACCTCTTCGCTCAAAGAGTTGATTCATTAAACGGCGGGAGTAGTCGGAGTAGAGCAGGATGACCAGCAAGACCAGGACGGCTTTGGCGGCCAATAGCGCGTTGGCCGGCACTCCCAGGCTGTAGACCGTCACCGTGAAAGTCCAGATGACGACCGCGCCGATCACGCTGGCAACCATCGAAAACCGCCCGCCTGTCATCAATGTGCCGCCCATAACGACCGCCAGGATGGCATCCAACTCATAGTTCAGCCCATTGTTGTTGCCATCGGCGCTGTGGACGTAGGAACTGAGGATCAGGCCGGCGATCGCGCCGCAGAATCCGCAGAAAGCGTAAGCCAGGAGCTTGACGTTTTTCTCGTTGATGCCGCTGTAGAACGTGGATTTGGCGTTGATCCCGACCGATTCAATGAACAGACCGATGGCGGTTTTGCGCACCAGGATCCAGGCCAGGAACAAGACGAGCGCGACGATATAAATTGAAACCGGCAGGCCCAGGATGTAGCCGTTGCCAAACCAGAAATAGGGCGTGTAATAGATGGTCATGATTTGCCCGTTGGTAATGAGTTGGGCGATGCCGCGACCGGCCACCATCAGAATCAACGTGGCCACCATCGGCTGGATTTTCGCTCGGGAAACCAACCAGCCGTTCCACAGTCCACACAACGTCCCGGCGGCGAGATCGGCCAGGATGATGATGAGGAGGGGGGTGTTTGTGGCGTTCCGGGTCAGGATGTCGTTGGTGATCAGTTGATTTCCCAGCGCCGGATTGATCAAAACCGCCCCCATCGCCGCCGAAATAGCAATGACCGCGCCCACCGAAAGATCAACGCCGCCCGTGGCAATCACCAGGGTCATTCCGATCGCCGCCAACATCAGGGGCGCCCCGTTGTTGAAGATGTCAACCAGATTGCCGTACAAATGCTTCCCGTAGACGGGATCTTCGATGATGCCGAGTTTAAAGAAGTTGGGTTCGATGATGGCATTGAAAATCAGAATCAGCACCCAGGCCACGAGCGGCCAGAATAACTGGCTTTCGCGGAATTTTCTAAAGAGCGATGGTTGTTTCATGCTTCTCCTGCCATGGCTTGAATAAGGGTTGTTTCATCCACGTCGCCGGCGTATTCGGCAACTTTCTTACGATCGCGTAACACCGCCACGCGGTTGCTGACGCGCATGACTTCTTCCAATTCAGAGGAAATAAACACGCACGATTTGCCTTCCTCTGCTAATTGCATGACCAGTTTTTGAATCTCCGTTTTTGCCCCCACGTCTATGCCGCGCGTTGGTTCGTCCAGAATGAGGACCTTGGGATCCGTCGCCAGCCAACGGGCAAGGATGACCTTCTGTTGGTTGCCGCCGCTCAGATTCTTGACCAACTGCTCAGGGGAAGGGGTCACGATCCCTAACAATTGAATATACTTGTCGGCGATTTCATTCTGCTTTTGCGTGGAGATAAATTTGAACCAACCGTAGCGCGCTTGCAACGCCAGGATGATATTCTCGCGGATGGTCAGGGTTCCCACGATGCCTTCCATCTTGCGGTCTTCGGGACACAGGGCAATGCCGCGCTTCAGCGATTCAAGGGGAGAAAATTTGCTCACTTCCTCGCCATCAACAATGAGCGAACCGTTATCCGGCGCAGTGACGCCAAAAATCAGCCCGGCCATCTCCGTGCGCCCGGAACCCAGCAATCCGGCGATGCCTAAAACCTCACTGGCATCCAATTCCAGATCCATCGGCTCCAGCGTCCCCGCGCGCCCCAGGCCTTTTGCCTCGACCAGATGGCGCCCCCCTCTGGTTGCTGCTTCTTGGGATTTCACTTTTGCCATCGCATCCAGCTCGGTCAGGCTGCGTCCCAGCATCTTGGCGACCAGTTCGACGCGTGGCAGCGAGTCAACTTCATAGGTCCCTACCAGCTTCCCGTTCCGCAGGACCGTAATCCGGTCCGCGATCTGGTAAATCTGATCCAGGAAATGGGTAATGAATACGATACCGATGCCTTCGTTCCTCAGCTTGCGCATGACCTCGAAGAGCAGATTCGTTTCGTGAATGTCCAGGCTGGAGGTGGGTTCGTCTAAAATCAGCACCTTTGCCGACGAAACTTCCAGCGCGCGTGTGATCGCCACCATTTGTTGGATGGCGACCGAGTAGTTTTCAAGGGGCTGCGTCACATCCACGTCAATGCTCAGGCGGTTGATGGCCTTTCGCGCCAGTTCGTTCATCGCCTGCCAGTCAATGCTGCCAAAGCGGTACGGTTCGCGTCCCAGCATGATGTTCTCGGCGACAGAGATGTTGGTGCAGAGGTTCACCTCTTGATACACCGTACTGATGCCGAGGTCTTGGGAATGTTGGGGGGAGCGCACGTGGACGACTTTGCCATCCAGCGCAATGGCGCCTTTATCCGGTTGCTCCACGCCTGTCAAAGTCTTGATCAACGTGGATTTCCCGGCGCCGTTTTCGCCCACCAGCGCGTGGATTTCACCCTTGCGCAAGGAAAAATCAACATCTTCGAGGGCCAACACGCCTGGGAAGTGTTTGGTGATTCCCGACATTTTCACGACATCTATTGGATCGTTCATGGAAGTAACCTGCCCGAATTGATTGGTATCTGAGATGGAGAAGCGGCGTTTTGTCCGCGCCGCTTCTCCATTGACTAGGTTCGTCTTTGCGCGTTTACCGCACTTTTACTGGTGATTTAGTACTTGCGGGACGGCAGTAAGTCGGCGGCGTTGTCCGGGTAATAGACGGTTTCGTTGGTCAGCACTTCCCGGTCAATCGTTTCGCCATTCATGAGCTTCAAACCCATTTCCAGCACCTGCGGCCCGAGCAGCGGATTGCATTCCACGTCGGCCTGGAACCAACCATCAACCATGGCCTGGAAACCACCGCGAGTGCCGTCTACGGAGACGATGAAGAGATCGCCGGGGTTGACGCCTGCGGCCTTCAACGCCTCGATGGCGCCGATGCCCATGTCGTCGTTGTGGATGAAGATGCCCTGGAAATCAACGCCGGGTTTGTATTTCTGCAGGAAGGCCTGCATCACGGGGAGCGCCTCGGCGCGGGTGAAGTTGCCGGTCTGCGAGTCAATGATCTCGATGTTGGCGTTGAGCTTGGCGCGGAATCCTTCGGCGCGACCGACGGCGGCGCCGGAACCGGTGGTGCCGGAGAGTTCGAGAACCTTGGCGCCCTCAGGGAATTTCTTGTTGAATTCCTCGGCGGCGCGTTCGCCTTCCAGTTTCATGTCGGAGCCGATGTGGGCGGCGTACAGGTCCGTGCTGGCGCTGACACTGCGGTCTACAATGATGACGGGGATGCCGGCGTTCTTGGCTTCTGTCAAGACCGCGTCCCAACCATCTTCAACGACCGGGGGCAGACCGATGACGTCTACTTCCTGCTGGATGCACGCGCGCAGGGCGGAAATCTGGTTTTCCTGCTTCTGCTGAGCGTCCGAGAAAATCAGGCGGACGCCGTATTCGCCGGCGGTCTCTTTGAAGGAAGCGGTGTTAGCGGTGCGCCAGTCGCTCTCGGCGCCGAGCTGAGGATAGCAGAACGTCATGTCGGTATACTTGCAGTTCGGTGCGCAACTTGTCTCTTCTGCCGGCGCTTGGGCGCCGCCGCCACAAGCCGCCAAAATCAGGGTCGCGATCAAGACCAGGGAACCGAGCACAATGTGTTTTCTAAAGCGAAACATGATCTTCTCCTTATTTTTTATGGGATTCTCCTTGCGGAGATAGGGGATACAATTGGCTGCGATAGAGCCCACTCTCGGGGCTGTGTCTCTTGCCGGAAGCGTCTGCCTGAAAATGCTCATCGCTGAGCCGGCGCTTCTGTTTCTGATCTCGAATATTGTCTTGCTATTCACCTCCTTCTACCCCTTAGGGGTTCGTAAAAAAACAACTTCCCGAATTCAACCTTCCCGGAAGCCGGTAGCGTAAGGCCCATTGACTGGCGGTAGCCAGCTTCCGGGAAGGTGTGCGTGGGAAGATATATTTTTACAGACCCTTGTAATTGATGCCGCCGCATAAACTCAAGGAATGCTGGCATTTTCTATTTTGGGGTACCGTTTGAAAGTTTTTTGTTAACTCTTTGCCAACACCTGCTGGCGCAGCGACTTCAGTCGTTTCATCACATTGTTGTCGCCGCGCCCAAAGTGGTTGTGCAACTGGACGTATTCGGCGTAGAGTTGGTCGTAGATGGCTTTGTGCGCCGGGATGGGTTTGTAGACCACGTCCTGCAGGTGCGCCATCGCCCTGGCCGCCTCGAAGATCGTGTCGTGCCCGCCGGCGGCCTTGCCGGCGGCGACTGCGGCGAACATCGCCGAGCCCACCGCGCCCGACTGGGCCGTGCCTGCCACCTTGATCTCGCGCCCGGTCACGTCGGCGTAGATCTGCATCAGCAGTTTGTTGCGCCCCGGCAGCCCGCCGCAGGCGACGATCTCGTTCACGGGGACGCCGTTGGCGCTGAACGCTTCGATGATGATGCGCATGCCGTAGGCCGTGGCCTCGATCAGCGCGCGGTAGATGTCCTCGGCTTTGGTGGCCAGGGTCGCGCCCAACAACAGCCCGGTCAGGTCTACGTCCACTAAAATGGAGCGGTTGCCGTTCCACCAGTCCAACGCCAACAGTCCGTGCTCGCCAGGTCGCTGGCGGGCGGCTTTCTCTTCGAGCAGTTGGTGCGCTGTGATCTTGCGGCTGGCCGCCTCCTCGTGGTAGGCGGGTGGGACGCAGGTATCGGTGAACCAGGCGAAATGGTCGCCGACGCACGACTGCCCCGCTTCGAAGCCGAAGAATCCGGGGATGATGCCGTCCTCGACCACGCCGCACATGCCCTCGACGACGCGCTCTTCCTCGCCCAGCACCATGATGCAGGTGGATGTGCCCATGATGGCGACCAGCCTGCCCGGCTCCACCACTGTCGAAGCGGGCACGGCGACGTGCGCGTCCACGTTGCCCACCGGCACCGCGATGCCCGGCTTCAGCCCGGTCAGCGCCGCCATCTCCGGCGTGAGCTGTCCGGCGCGCTGCCCCAGCGGGACGATGTCGCGCGAAAGTTTCTCGTCTACCACGTTGCGCAGTCGCGGATCGAGGGCCGCGAAGAAGTCCTCGCCGGGGTAGCCCGCTTGCTTGTTCCAGATGGCCTTGTACCCGGCGGTGCAGGCGTTGCGGCGCTCCTGCCCGGTGAGCTGCATCACGATCCAGTCGGCGGCCTCCAGATAGCG
Organism: Anaerolineae bacterium; assembly: GCA_034429675.1. Taxonomy (GTDB): domain Bacteria; phylum Chloroflexota; class Anaerolineae; order B4-G1; family SLSP01; genus JAKQHY01. The sequence goes on from DAOUFX010000595.1 coordinate 7,901, forward strand.
GTCGGCGGCCTCGTACACTTCGGGCGCTTTGTTGAGCGTCTCCCAGATTTTCGGGATGAGCCACTCAGAGGAGATTTTGCCTCCGTAGAGGTTGAGCCAGGTCTCGCCGCGCTGGCGGGCGATTTCGTTCAGGCGGTTGGCTTCCGGCTGGGCGGCGTGGTGCTTCCAGATTTTTACCCAGGCGTAGGGATTGTTGCGCCATTCCGGCATCATACACAACGGCGTTCCGGCGATGTCGGTGGGCAGCATCGTGCATGCCGTGAAATCCGTCCCGACGCCGATAACGTCTTCGGGGGCCACGCCGCTTTCCTTGAGGACGGCGGGAATGGTCTGTTTCAATACCTCGATGTAGTCCTGGGGGTTCTGCAAGGCGAAATCGGGCGGCAGGGGTTTGTCGCTGCCGGGGAGATGCTCGTCAATTACCCCGTCGCCGTATGGATGCACGGCCGTCGCCGCCTCTTCGCCGGTCGCCACGTTCACCAAAACCGCGCGTCCCGATTCTGTTCCATAGTCCACGCCAATCGCATAGCGCTCTTTGCTCATCAACGTCCTCCTCTGAAAATAGTCGAAAGTCAAAAGTTAAAAAGTCGAAAGTCCGGAGTTGCCTTCGACGGCCAGGGTAAAGGGGGTGTTTTTCGCACACGGTACCCCGTGTGCAAAAATACCTTCCTTATTACCCTTTGTCATCGCCTTGCGATTTTTGCCTAACTGCTACTGTTCCTCTTCAACAGCGAACTTTCGCGCACGATCATTTCCGGTTGCAGCATCAGGGTTTCCGGCGCGATATTGATCCCGTCGCGTTGCGCCTCGATGATTTGCCCCAGTTTTCTGACGGCGCGGCATCCCAGTTCGAGCATATCCTGGCGGACGGAGGTCAGCGGCGGGACGAAGTAGGCGGCGTCGGGCACGTCGTCGAAGCCGACGATGGCCAGGTTTTGCGGCACTCGCCGCCCCAGCTCGCTTGCCATTTTTATCGCCCCCAGGGCCATCCGGTCGTTGCTCACGAACACCCCGTCAATTTCCGGGTGGCGCATCAGCATGCGTTGTAGCCCGTGCTCGCCGCTCTCTGCCGACCAGCTCCCTTCCACGATAAACTCTTCTTTGCGGGGCAGATTGACGCTTTCCAGCGCCTCTTTCCACCCTAACTTGCGCTGCCGCGCTTCCCACCAGTCCAACGGCCCGGTGATCAGGCCGATGTTCTGGCATCCCTGCGCGATCAGATGCCGGGTGGCGATGATGCCGCCCTGGTAGTTGTCCACTGTGACGATGAACCTATCGCTGCGTGGAACCGAGGTCAGGAAAATGATGGGGACAGTGGGCTGCAACGCTTTGTCTTCGAGCCAGGCGTGATTGTCGCCGATTTCGGGCACGGCCCAGATGATGCCATCCACGTACCGCGACTGCATCTTTTTGAGCAATTCGGCAACGTTGTCAGTCTCTGCTTGCCGCACAACGTGTAAGAGGATGGTGTATCCCAGTTCGCCGGCTTCTTGCTCGATGCCGGAGAGGGTGTTGGAGGGGCCATAGTAATCCAGTCCATAGCCGACGACGCCTAATGTGTAGCTGCGCTTGGATTTCAAAGTGCGCGCCGCATTGTTGGGGTGGTAGCCCAACGCCTCGATGGCATCCAGTACCCGTTGGCGCGTTTCTTCGCGCATGTATTTGGTCTGTCCCGCCAGGACGCGGCTGACGGTGGCTTTGGAGACACCTGCCGCATCGGCCACATCGTTGATGGTTTTGCGTGTCATATTTTCAGGTTTTTGATGGGGAGTGATCGCTGCCGGGTGTTGGGAGGCGGCAGAGTTCCAAGACTGTTTTTTCTGAAACTGATTTCTGAAACCGTTTTCATTCTAGCATACACGCAAAAGTTTGTCAATAGGTTTTCTGAAAAGAGAGGGGGGATTTTTTACCACGGAGGCACGGAGAACACGGAGTTTTTTTATATATCTCCGTGCCTCTGTGGTGAATCAATCTTCAGGGGATGTCAAAATACACGCCGGAGACGTTCCCCTGACTGTCGAGCATCAACCAGTTGGTGTGACCCCACTCGAACGGCGACCCGTTCAGCGCGAAGGGCGTCACGGCGAAGACGCGGGCGTCGCTCTGCCAGGGCTGCCAGCCGGCGTCCGGCCACGCGGGATCGCTTGTATAGTTGCCGTACCACGCCAGCTCGAAGTAGCGCCCGACCGTCACGGCGTCGGGAAGCCCCGCCAGGCCGTCCGTCGCCTCCGGTTTTGTCGTTTCGGCGTGCCGCCAGCCCGTCTCGGTGATGAAGACGGGCAGTTCTGGGACGCCGTAGGTCGAGAGCTTCCATAGCTCCCAGGTGTAGCCATTGATGCCACGGTTGACGATGCCGGCGGGTGGAGTCTGCCGCGCCGGCGGCGTCCCGTAGACGTAGTCCACCTGATACGTCTGCTCCCACGGCCCGGCGCTGAACGGCCCCAAAGGATAGGCGTGACTGGCCCAGGCGTCGAGGTGGGTGAAAACATCCGGTTGTGCGGCGATCATAGCATCGAGGAAGCTCTCTTCGTCCCAGTAGGCCATCCCCTCGATCAGGCGTTGCCCGCCGGTGTTCGGTGTGAACGGATCGAAGCCGGCGTTGAGGATGCGCGCGCCCGGATCGGCGGCGTGGAGCGCGTCGGCGACGTCGCTGAGGTAGCGGGCGTAGGCGGCGGGGTCGGGCAGTCCGCTCCACTCGTTGCCGTGGTTCGGCTCGTTGCCGACGACGATGTAGTGCTCGGCGGTGGGCCAGGAGAGAGCCGCGAAGAAGTCCGCGTACTGTCCGGCGAGGTCGCCGTAGCCGTCGCCGGGGCCGGGGGTGGGGGCGCGCCACGCGTGACCGTCGCGATCGTAGGTGGTCGCCAGCCGCAGGATCGGCGTAAGGTGCTGCCCGGCGCACCGGTCGAGGAATTTCTGCCAGCGGGTTGGGTTCAGATCGTCGCCGCGCACGATCTGCGTGACGAAGCCCCATTCGCCCACGCTCATGCGCGCGTAGCGCAGATGCTCCGCCCAGCGTTGCTCCGGCCAGTGGTTGCGCCCGTCGTCCAGCAACAGGTGCACGCCGCGCTTGTTGTCCGGCGGCGTGATGGGGCGAGGGGCGTGCGTGGGCTCCGTCGCGCAGGCGCAGAGCGCCAGGGCGATCAGAAGGAAAAGTATAAGTGTGGATCGTTTCAAATGATGATGACCTCCTCCGGCGTCGCTACCGGGATGATGGCGCGCAGTCGTTACCATTGTTGTTGATCGCGGGGATACATGGTTACCTCCGAATATCATCAAGAAGCGTCTGGGTGTCTGTGTTTGCCGGCCATGCGGCTCGTACCCGTTCCGCCAGTTCTGTGTACATACTTCCACTCCGCGTCACATCCCGCTTCCTCAATTCTATGATTGCCTGTGATACAGCTTCCGTATCCAGTGGCAAAAGCACTGCTACCGGTTGTCCTTGATAAGTGATGATGTATTCGGCTTTCTCTTCTCTGATTTTGCGCAGCAGTTCTGAAGTTTGCTGTTGCAACTCGCGCACGCCAATGATTATCATCCCGCGCCCCTTCAGTACAAAATCGTGGAATAATCGTGTCGCAATTATACTGCAACTTGGGGTTCTGACTTGCCAAAATCCCGCAGCGGACGAAAATATCTTCAATAACCGATTTTTTTGTTCGCCAATTTCCAACCAAAGGATAAAGAACCATGAACCAACCCGCCTTATTTACTGCCGCGCCCTCTTCCTATTCCGTGAGCGAGATCACGGCGCGGGTGCGCGCGTCGCTGGAGCGCGAGCCGTTGTTGCAGAATTTTTGGGTGGAAGGGGAGATTTCCAACCTGACGCGGGCCTCGTCGGGGCACGTGTACTTCACGCTCAAGGACGCCGGAGCGCAGTTGGGCGCGGTCATCTGGCGCAACCAGGCGCAGGCCATGCGCTACGCCCCCAAGAACGGCGACAAGGTGCTGGCGCACGGCAAGATCGGCGTCTACGAGCCGACCGGGCGTTACCAGATGTACGTGGACGCGCTGCAACCTGCCGGGCGCGGCGACCTGCACGCGGAGTTCGAGCGCTTGAAGGTGCAGTTGGAGGCCGAGGGTCTCTTCGACGCGACCCGCAAGCGCCCGCTGCCGCCGTACCCGCAGCGGATCGGCGTGGTCACATCGCCGACGGCGGCGGCGTTCCGCGACGTGCTCAACGTGCTGCGCCGTCGCTATCCGCTGGCCGAGGTGCTCCTCGCGCCGACGCTGGTGCAGGGCGACCAGGCGCCGCCGCGCATCGTGGCCGCGCTGGCCGCGCTGAACGCGCGCGACGACGTGGACGTGATTCTGGTGGTGCGCGGCGGCGGCTCGCTGGAGGACCTGTGGGCTTTCAACGACGAGCGCGTGGCGCGCGCCGTGGCGGCGTCGCGGCTGCCGGTGGTGAGCGGGGTGGGGCACGAGGTGGATTTCACGCTGACCGACTTCGCCGCCGATCTGCGCGCTCCCACGCCGTCGGCGGCGGCGGAACTGGCGACGCCCGATTGCGTCGAGCTGCGCGGGCTGCTGGCGCAACGGATGACGCGGCTTGATCGGGTGTTGGCCAATGAGCGCGCTTTGCGCCAGGAGCGGCTTTCGCGTCTGGCGCGCGCGTTGGAGCGCCTGTCGCCGCTGTCACGGCTGGCCGGCGACCGCCAGCGCGTGGACGACCTGGCCGCGCGTTTGGATGTGGCGCTGGATCATCGCCTGGAGACGCGGCGGCAGCGGGTGGAGGGCTTGCGGGCGCGCCTGGAAGCGCTGAACCCCGACGCCGTCCTGTCGCGCGGCTACGCCATCGTGCGCGAGCGCGAGAGCGGGCGCGTGCTCACCATGGCGGCGCAGATCACGCCGGGGCTGGCGTTGACGTTGCAATTGCAGGACGGTGTGGCGTTCGCGCGCGGCGAGGATGTGAAAAGTGAATGATGGGTTGAGGGCGAGAAAAAAGTGCGCGTGGCCTGTGTTGATATTCATGGCACTTTTCTTGCTCGGTTGTGGCATTGCCGTCCCGCCTTCTCCAACTGCGCCCAGGATTGAAAATTTTGAGCTGATCGGTCGTAGTGAAGGCGTCGGCATGGCCGTTTCCGAAGTGGATGGCGCCAACGGTCTGGCGGTGGCGGGGAATTACGCCTACGTGGCGGCATTTAGATACCGCATCGATACTGATGATGCTCGTTATCTCCTTGATGGCAGTTGCTTGCGCACGGTGGATGTCTCGGACCCGACTGCCCCGAAAGAAACGGCCCTGTATACTCTTCCTTATTCTATTGACGCTATGAGCGCAGTGGGCGATCGCCTCTATGTCGTTGGGCGGTATTTTGGCATACGCGTGCTGGATGTCTCCGCCCTTTCTCTCCAGGAGGTCGCTTCATACACGCTCGCATCATCAAGTGGATTTAGCGATATAAGCGTGATGGAAAACGGCGTTTATATCAGCGGTTGGAAGTTCGATACAGAGAATGACCCAGGCGGCGAGGGAGTGTGGCTGCTGGATACAGCGAATCCCGCCGGGGCCGGCTTTCACCGCGTCGCCGAGGACGCCGTTTACAGTATGCCGTTGGCTGATCCCTACATCCTTGTCGTCAAGTCTCACGTTAACGAGGGGTTTATAGCAAGCCATACGTTCGCCGGTAGTCTGCAAAGAATGGATGGGGGTGATCCTCTAACCATCGTTGAGACAGGTTCTGTGGATTTACTATCCAATGTGCTTGACATGGCCGCGTCGCGAGATCACCTTTACGTCGCTTATGGGCTGGAAGGTTTGCAGGCCATAGATATTTCAGACCCCACAAGCCCCACGGTGGCAGGATTTTATAACACTGACGAAGGTGTGTGGGGTGTCGCAACCAATAGCGCAGCCGAGGACTATCTCTACGTGATAGATCGCACAGGAGTGGTTTCGATTCTCAAGTTTACTCCGAACTGACGTAACTACCCCCAAGCTGCCCTGGGGTTCGTAGTAACGACTTTAGCCGTTCTGCGCCTTAGGAGACGGCTGAAGCCGTTACTACAAGCCTATTTGAGGTGTATTGAGTTACTTATTCGTACTTGAGCGCCCGGATTGGGCTGAGCGCAGCGGCGCGAATGGCGGGATAGATGCCCGAAATCACGCCGATGAGGGTGGCGAAGATGATGGCGAAGAGCGGCAGCCACAGCGGCGTCGCCGTCAGAGCTCGCGCGACCGGCTCTTGTCCCGGCGGCGTATACCCGCCGAAGAAGCCGCCGCCGCCGTTGGCAATCAGCGGTTGCCCGACCACGTTGATGAGCAGATTCAACCCCAGCGCCAACAATACACCGCCGACGCCGCCGAGGAACCCGATACTGCCGGCCTCGGCCAGGAAGACGGACATCACGTCCTGGTTCGTCGCGCCGATGGCTTTCATCAGACCGATCTCGCGGGTGCGTTCGTAGATCGCCATCACCATCGTGTTGGCGATGCCAAACGCGGCGACGAGCAGCGCCACCGCTCCGATCCCGCCCAAGATGGCCTGGACAATGAGGAAGAACTGGTTGATACTCTCCAACTGCTGGCGATCTGACTGGACGTTGAACCCCATGTCCTTGAGTTGTTGCTCGACCGACGGGGCCAGATTGGGATCGGTGACCTTGATCATCGCCTGTGAATATCCCTGTTGGGAGCCCGGTTGCTGCTCCGGCGGCAGCCCACTGTTGATGCGCTGGTTCAAGCGTTTCGCTTCTTTCAGCGGCATAAAAATGCCATAATCGTACATGTACCCCTGCGATTTCAGTTCTCCCACTACCTCCAACCGGGCCACGACGCTCTCGGTCGGATACATGTCGCCTTCATTGTATTGATAATTGATCATCTGCAGGACTTTCCCGAACACCTCAGGCGGGGGCGGCGGTTCCTCGGCATCCCGGACTTCTTGCCAGGGGATGAAGTTCTGGGGGACGCTGGCGCCGATGATCACTTGCCCGCGATAGATGTCCAGTGTGCCGCGATTCAACTTGGCGATTTGCTTGAAGGCATCCATATCCACACCGTAAACCTGCCCCCAACCTTCCTGGCGATCCAGGCGCAACGGGCCTTGCATCATCACGTCCTGGAACGGCATGACGGCGAGGACACCCTCCAGTGCGCGGATCTGGTCTATCGCTTCATCGTCCAGCGTGATATTTCCCTGATCGTCGCCGCCTTCCGCTCTTCCGCCCCAGTAGCCGGGATTATAGATCATCAGTTCGTCCAGCCCGCCCATGCCGTAGAGGCTTTCCGTCGCCATCTTCTGCAGGCCGGCGCCTAATGACATAAGCACCACGACGGCGGCTGTGCCGATGATGACGCCGATCGCCGTCATTGCCACGCGCGCTTTCATGCGTTTGAGATTACTGATCACCAGGCGGAGTAAATCACGGGTTGTCATCGCTCTCCCCGATTACCGTCAACTGCCCAATCCCAGCAGGCCTCTGAAGAAGCGCCAGATCGCCTGGGGCAGAGTTTCCGGCGTTGCCGGTATCTCCTCGCCGCCCGGCCCTTCCGGGTTCAGTGGATTTTCGGGTTCCTGCGGCATTTCCATCACCTCGAAAGTTAAGCTCTGGCTGTAAACCTGTGTTTGGTTGAGATCGTCTATGTACGATACATTGACGACCACTGCGGCCGTTCCCGGCGTCGCCACGATGGCCATCGCGTCAATTTCCCATTCACCGCCGGGGTCCAGGTTGCCGACGTAGCTGGTCGTCTCGCCGTTGATTTCCATATTTTCCCCGGTGATCGCCATTTCCGGGATATTGAACCGCGCCGTGCCGGCGTTGACAAGTTTGATCGGCAAGGGGACGGGCATGCCCACCATCGGCATGGCCTCTTCTACGGGGCGAGAAAAACTGATCTTGAACTGTGGGCGGCGGCGCACCATCAAACTGATGCGTTGCGTATCTTTTTCGCGGGTACCGGTGCCGGCGTCGTAGGCCAGCATGATGGGCAGATTGTGCGCCTTGGTTTCGGCGTTCCCGGCGGCCATCATCTTCATCGTGATTTCCTGGGCGCTGTCGGGAGCAATGTTATTGACAAAGCTCACATTGCCGCCTTCCACCGGCACGAACGCCCCCAGATTTTCGCCGTTTTCGCCGCCGAAGGCCAGCGTCAGACGTTGCGCCTCACCCCCGCCGACGTTCGCCAGCTCGATGGTCAGCGTAAACGTGTCGCCCGGCGAGATCATCTCCGGGTCGGTCTGGTAGCTGCGGATGAGCAACTGTGGGCGGCTCGCCAGGCTGGTGTCCACGTCCAATCGCACCGTCTGCTGGTCGGTGTAGCTGCCGCCGCTGTAGTCGCTGTATTCCAGATTGACGTTCAGCCCTTTGCGCCCGCCCTCGGTGGCCGGCTTGAGCAGCAACTGCAAGGAGACCGTCACTTCCTGGTTGATCTTGAGCACGTCGGTCGAGGCGATGCTGCTGCCCTCCGCCGGGATAGCCGTGGCGGAGTCGGCTTCGGTCATAATGTTGGCCGCCGTGCGGCTGCCGCGATTGGCCAGGCGCAGGGTCAGCGTGAAGGGCGTGTCGGGCGCGATCACGTCCGGCGTCGTGCTGACGCCTTCGATGATGATTTTCGGTTTGCCGGTGGCGGGCGCCGCCGTGCCTGAGCTGGCGCCGATCACTTCAACGGGAATGTTGGCGGGGTAGTCGAAGTGATTGCCGGCCCAATCGTTGGCCGAGAGGATTACCTGCGCCTGATGAACGCCGTTGGAAGTCTCTTTGGGCACGCGCAGGCGTTGTGTGACGACAAACGTGCCGTTGATGGGGACTTGCCAGAATAAGTGCCCCTCTTCGCCCACCGGGAGGAAGTCGCCGCCCTGAAAAACGGCCATCGTGTTCTCGCCGGCGCGGCTGCCGTTGTTGTAGACCTCGACGCTGACCGTGAACTCCTGTCCCGGTCGCACTTGCTGCGGCTCCACGGTAAAGTTGCGCACCGTCAGGATCGGGCGCCCGTCGGGCGGCGGCGAATCCGGTTTGGGCGTGGATGTTGGAGCCGGCGCAGCGAGGATTCTAAACGTGCCGATCCCAACTGGCACTCCATTCTCGTTGAGTACATGGATGGTATAATCTCCCGCGCCAAGGTTAGCCGGCACGACTGCTTGAATTGTGATGGGGTTTACATAAACCGTTGTCAGAATGCCGGCGTCCACCAATCTCACGCTGCATTCGGGGGTAAAAGTGATGGCGTGAGTGGGGTCGTAGATGCTGACTGTGCCGCCAATGTCGGCGCGCAGAGTAGCCGGTTCCACAACAACTGACGCCTGAGCCGCGACCCAGATCGCGCTTCCCAAAAGATATACTCCGGCTAACACGGTAACGGCCAATAGCAGTTTGATCGTGAGTTTCTTCATAACGTCTCCTGAATTTTTCCATCCAACAAGTGAATTGCGCGGGTTGCATACTGCGTCACTGATGGGTCGTGTGAAACAATAACGAGGGTGCGCCCCTCTTCCCGATTGAGGCGCGTCAACAAGTTCATGACTTCCTGCCCGGTGTGCGTGTCGAGGTTGCCGGTGGGCTCGTCGGCCAGGATGATGCGGGGGTCGTTGGCCAGGGCGCGGGCGATGGCGACGCGCTGTTGCTGGCCGCCGGACAGTTCGGTGGGATTGTGCGCCATCCGTTCTTGCAGACCGACGCGCTCCAGCATTTTCTTTGCCTGCTCGCGGCGCACGGAAGGCGCAACGCGGTTGAAGATCATTGGGAATTCCACATTTTGCAGCGCTGTCATCGTCGCTACCAGGTGGAACGCCTGGAAGACGAATCCGATTTCCTTGCCGCGGTAAGTCGCCAGGTCGTTTTCGTCCAACCCGGCGATTTCGCGCCCGTTGACCCAAATCTCGCCGCCGGTGGGGCGGTCCAAACCGCCGAGCAAATAGAGCAGGGTGGATTTCCCCGATCCTGAGGGGCCCATGATTGCGAGGAATTCGCCGGGCTGCACTGCCAGGTCAACGCCGTCCAGAGCGTGGACGACTTGATCGCCCATCATAAAATCGCGATGCAGATCGTGAATGTGAATGATAGGAGTATCCATAGGAACGAGTTACCCGAGGCCGCCGCCCCCGCCCCCACCACCGAGGATTCCCTGGAACATCCCGCCGAAGATCGCCAGCACGACCCCCAGCAAGGCCAACACCGCCCAGATCACGATCACGGCGACGAACGCCTTTCTGCCTTTCAGGCCGGTGAAGGCCATCAGCCCGGTGCTGGCCAACAACAAATACCAGATCAGGTAGATGTCCACCTGCGTTAAGAGGCTGGTCAGAGCTGTTTGGCCGGGGCCGGGCGCGATCATAGCCGGTTGGTTCTGTTTCACAAAGCCGGAAAGCCCGGCATTGGCGATGGCGCTGTGGGTGGCGAAAATATAGATCGTCTGAACAAGTCCGCGCACGCCGTAAGGAAGCCAGGTCCATACGGCCAGCCGGAACATCTGACCAAAGCTACTGCTGCGTCCCAGGAAGACGCTGGCGAGGTAGAGCGCGCCGCCCCAGAGCAGCCAGGAAACCGGTAATCCCAGCACTGCCAAGATATAGCTGAAGATGCCCGGCCCGGATGGCGGCGTCTGCTCCATGGCCATTTCCGCCATATATTTCTCGCTGACTTCTACGCTGACCATTCCGCTTGACGCGGCTCCCATCCCTTTGAAGTTCTCTTCCATCATCATTGGCGGCGGCGCTGCCTGGGCGGCGATTTGCGCCGCCGCATAGATCGGCGCAATCGTCAACAGAGCCACGAGAATGGCCGGCAGCCACCAGGCGCGTTTGTGGTTTTCTTTGAGGTAGCTGAAGGTTGTTTTGGGGCGCACCAGGACGCCCAACAATAGACCAAAGATGTTTTTTTTCTCGATGGGTGTGTTTGTTGCTTCCATTGCCTCTTCCTTGAAAACAGTTGAAAGTTGAAAGTTATTGGATTTGCCTTCGACGGCCAGGGTAAAGGGGGTATTTTT
>DAOUFX010000596.1:0-7951 GCA_034429675.1 Anaerolineae bacterium
ATGTGGGGGTTGGGGGCGGGCGCAGCCCGTCCGCCCCCCCCACCCTCCAGATTTTGAGAAGACACACTGTCTTGATATAATTTTTTTAAAATTCCCGTAAAATGCATTGGATATAGTATTGTATTATAATACAGAATGTGCATAGTGCGACTATTTGTTAACATGCCCGGAGAACCATTGAAACTACTTGGGGGAACAGAAGAAGACGCAAAATTTTGCCTCTCTACGAAAGTACAGATTTTGCCCCCATCGTGAAATTCACCCCAGATGCAAGCAATTTTTGCACTTGTTCGACTTACAGTGTATACTGAAAAACATCTGAATAACCGCACCACCAGTTACAACTCCTCAATCAAAAAGAACAAACCCGATATAACCGGCACAACATACCCACCTTGTTAGAAGATCAGACGTTGCAGGAAAAAGGTTACGCGAAAGCGTTTGTAAACCCAAGACGACAACAAAGAACACACTGACACAATAACTATAAACATCCCCAATCATGAAGAGGTGCAATTATGGGAAACGAGTATCTAGTCTTCGGCATTGGAGTCATTGTGAGTGTCTGCGCCCAAACGATAATCATGTATTGGGCTTTAGGCCGAGGCATCGGCATTCGTATTACGGCCATTGTAGTGGGTTGGTCAATGCTTGCCGGAGTAATTTGTTTTATCTTTGGCAAAGAAGGCGTCAAACCCTGGTCTATGGGGGGGGCCATCGCCTTTGCTCTACCCACATTGAGTTTCTTCCTTTGGAACATCTCACAAAAGATTATCAAACCTACTCAAAAGATGGCAAAGGCAGCAAACTCAATTGCGAGAGGGGAATTAGAACAGCATATAGCCGTTACAACAAAAGACGAGCTCGGCGATATGGCGAGTGCATTTCAAGATATGATTACCTATTTGCAGGAAATGGCGGACGCTGCCAACGCATTAGCGGCAGGAGATCTCAGTATAGGTGTAAAACTACGCTCGCAATCTGACGTGCTGGGGCATGCTTTCTGTCGCATGATCGAGTATCAAAAACAGATGGCTGAAGCTGCACAACATATAGCGCAAGGGAACCTTCAGGTACAGATCGTGCCGCAATCAGATTTAGATCAATTGGGCAACACCTTTACGCAAATGGTCGCGAATCTCCAGGATCTGGTGAAACAATTGCGGCAAAATGCGGAAGAAGTGCTCAATACAAGCCAGGAAGTCAACATGGCATTTTCACAAACGGCAGCCGCTACCACTCAAGTGGCGGAGGCCATGCAACAAGTTTCCAGAGGAACAACACGCCAAACAGAACGCATCGCAGAAACAAATATCATTATAGAGCAAGTAACCAAAGCCATCGAAGGGGTTGCAAAGGGTGCGCAAGAACAAGCCATAGCCGTCGCCGAATCTGCGCGAATGACAAGCGAAGTCTCAACAACAATGACAGAAATGGTCAACAATGCTCAAAACGGAGCTCAAAGGGCTTCACAGGCTATGCAAACCGCACAAAAAGGTGCAAAAACCATCGAAAGTACTATCCAGGGGCTGAAGAAAATCGAGCGGGTTCAAAAACAAGCTCTGAAAAAAGTACGCAAAATGGGTGCGCGTTCTGAAGAAATCGGCGTCATCGTAGATACTATCGTCGGAATTGCGGCGCAAACAGATCTCCTTGCCATCAATGCCGCAATAGAGGCCGCACGGGCAGGTGAAAATGGCAAAGGGTTCGCGGTAGTAGCCGATGAGGTGCACCGGCTGTCGGAAAAAGCCTCCTCCGCGGCCAAGGAGATCACACACTTGATCCAGGATATTCAAAAATCCATGTCCGAAACGGATAAAGCTATCAATGTAGCCACAGAAGAAATTTCTGCCGGCGTTCTACAAGCGCGGGAATCGGAAAACGCCCTCCATTCGATTTTGGAATCTATGGCGGTCGTCAGAAAACAGGTGGACGGTATTGCGACCGATGCAGAACATATGAGCCTCGCAACAAATACCATGATTAACACGATGGATTCTGTATCGGCCGTTGTAGAAGAAAATACCAGCGCGACTGAAGAGATGGCCTCAAGCGCCGAACAAGTCGCAGAGGTCGCCGGAGAAATTGCCGGCATTTCTGAAGAAAATAGCGCTGCCATTGAGCAAGTTAGCGCATCTATGGAAGAAGTCAACGCTCAGGCAGAAGAAGTAGCGACTTCCGCCATAGGACTCAGTGAACTGGCGCAAATTTTACAGAAACAAATTGCACGTTTCAAGTTGCCGGTTTTAGCAGACCAGATGGGGGAATGACAACAGACAGCGGGGCGATCAATGATCGCCCCGCTGTTTCTGTCGCGAAACTTGCGCACTAATGCGCCAACGTCACCTGGTTGCGCGCCGCCCACATCTCCAGGTCCTGTCGCTGGATGGCCGCGGCCATCAGATCGGGGAACTGGTTGGGCGTACAGGCGAAGGAGGGCACCCCCATCCCGGCCAATGACGCCGCGACGGTGTGGCTGTACGATGGCGCCCCATCGTCACTGAGCGCCAGCAGAGCGATCAATTGTACACCGCTGTCTACCAACGCCTTCGCGCGTTGCAGCATCGAATCCTGGTTGCCGCCCTCGTACAGGTCGCTGATCAGCACCAGAATGGTGTCGTGCGGGTTCTGGACGACAGTCTGGCAGTAGCCCAGCGCCAGATTGATGTCGGTGCCGCCGCCCAGCTGCGTCCCAAAAAGCAATTCCACCGGGTCGTCTATTTCCTCGGTCAGATCCACCACGCTGGTATCGAAGACCACCACGCGCGTGCTGACCGCCTTGATCGAAGCCAGCACCGCGCCGAAAATGCCGGCGTAGACCACCGATGTCGCCATCGAACCGCTCTGGTCAATGCACAGGATGATGTGGCGCAACGCCGCGCCGCGCCGCCGGGCGTAACCGATACGGCGGTCCGGGATAATCGTTTTGTATTCGCGCTGGTAATTCTTGAGATTGGCGCGAATGGTGCGGTTCCAGTCAATCTCGTTGTGACGCGGGCGCGTGGTGCGCGAGGCGCGGTCCAGACTGCCCTTCACCGCCTGTCGCAGCGGCTCGGTCAGACGTTTCTCCAGCTCCTCGACGACTTTGCGCACGACCAGCCGCGCCGTGTCCTTGGTTTTGTTAGGCATGACGCCTTTCATGCTCAACAGCGTCGCCGCCAGATGCACGTCCGGCGTGACGTGCTCCAGGAAATCCGGCTCGGACAGTAGCTTTTTCAGGTCAATGCGCTCCAGCGCATCCTTCTGCATCACCTCGACCACGGTCTGCGGGAAGTAATTGCGGATGTCGCCGAGCCAGCGCGCGACGTTGGGCGACGAGCTGCCCAGCCCGCCGCTGCGATCCGAATCGTACAACGCCTCAAGGGCGCCGTCCATCCCGGCCTCCTGGCTGCTCAACGAAATACCGGTGCCATCGGCCTCGCCGCCGCCCAGAATAAGGCGCCAGCGCCGGACGCGCTCGTCAGAGCTCACAGGCGCCGAAACGGCGGGCGGTGTGGATTGAGCATTCGTCATAGTTCATGTCCTCCGGAATAGTCCAAAGTCGGGTAGTCAGCGAATCAGCGAATTACGAATTACGAATTACGAATTACGAATTACGAATTACGAATTTCACGTTTCACGCTTCACGCCCCATCCAAAATCCAAAATCACCCACTCAGCCCCAAAATCTGCCGCAACAGCGGCAACACCGCGTCGGCGCGGGTTGCGTCTACCGGCAGGTCCGTATCGTCGGACGAACGGCGCTGGCCGCCGATGGCGCGGGCGCCCATCTGCCGGCGCTCGGCGGCGGGGAACGCCGAGAAGGTGCGCCGCAGCAACGGCAGCGCCGACACGAAATCGTCGTGGTTCAGACCCGCCAGCCAGCCGTCGAGCGTATTCCACAGCGCGTCGTCGTGCAGTAGCAACAGGCCGCTGCCCCGCAGGAAGCCTTCGAGCCAATGCGCAGCCTGAATCGGCGGGGTACCGGGGGAGAGCGCCAGCCGCAGGCGGCGCGCCACGTCCTCGTGGTCGAGCGCACCGCGGTCCAACAGCAGACGGCACACGCGCCCGGCGATCAAGCCGTGCAGCCCGCCCTGGTCGGCCAGCTTGCGCAGCGTGTCCTGCCAGGCGGCATCCCAGTCGTTGTTTTGTAAAATGCCCAGGCTCTCTTGCAGGCCCTCGATGTGCTTGAGCATCTCCTGCGCCGCCGCGTCGTCCAGTGAGGCGCAGGCCAGCGGCAGGCCGATGCAGATGCGGGTGATCATCCCGTCGAGAATCGTCTCGAAAGCGACCGTATCGAACGCCGCTGCGCCCGACGTCTGGCGGACGGTGCCGTAGCGCAGCGCGCGCGCCAACGGCGGAACGGCTTCCATCAACGCCTCAACGTCGCCGCTGAGCGCAGTCTGCGCCTGCAATTGCGCGGTCAGCGCGGTGACGGCCTGCGGCAGGTCGGCCAGCAGCACGCGATCCAGCAAATCGGTAAGGGCGCCCAAAGTCGCAGCCTCCGCCGCCAGGTGCGCGGCATAAGCCGTCGTCGCTTCGATCAGAGTGTTGCCCCAGCGCGCGGCAGCGACCAGCGCCACACCGAACGCCGGATCCCACTTCAGGTCCCAGAGCTCGTGGAAAGTGCCGCGGGCGCGGGCGGCGTGCTTTTCCTTGCCCCAGTGAATCTCCAACAGGTCCAGCCGGTGCAACAACGCGCTGCGCTCCAGATCCCGGGCCTGGCGCAAATCAAAATCGTAGGATTTCGCCTCCATCTCCGGTTTGAGGTGAAGACGGCGCTGCGTCGCCTCGACGTCCGCCTGCAACGGCACGACCGGCGTATTCGACGGCACTTCTCCCAGGCGCTCGGCAACGATCAACCGCTGGCGCACCAGCTTCAGCGGCAGCGGGTCCCCAAAGCAGAGCACCGTCTGGGCGGCCTCGTTCAGCTCGTCCAGGCCGGGGCGCGCCCGCCCGCGCATCGCCGCCAGCGTGTCGGCCAGGCGCACCGCGTCAATCACCTGCGCCGAAGAGGCGTCCAGGTCCTCGTCGCGCAGCAGGCCGGCGACCCGCGCCAGCCAGTTGGCCGCCGTCTGCTCCGGCGCTGACCACAGGTGTTCGTACCAGCCCGGCGAAACCACGCCGGCGCCGTAACCGCTCTCGAAAGCAAGATGGGCGTAGCTCCACGGAACCCACGTCGCCGCGACCTTGAGCCTGGGCAGGCCCTTGAGAATCTCGCGGTCGGCAGCCGGCGGCGGCATCGTCTCCAAAACCGGAGCGTGCCACGCGCCACAGATCACGGCGATGCGCTGGAAGCCCTCTTTCTGCGCCTGGCGGATATTCTGGCGCATCGTGGCCTCGCGGGCCGGCTCCAAAAGATCGCGCGGAACCGGGTTTATCTCACGGATCACCGTGCGCACCGTACCCATCGCCTCAAGAATCGCAGGGAACACCGCCGCATCCCCGCCGCGCTCCTCGACCACGCGCTCCCACCAATGCTCGCCGTCGGAAAACCCGGCAGCGTGCGCCAGCAAATCCAACGGATCGGACGGGAGGGGCACGACGTCCGCTTCTTCTACGGCGGCGCCCGGCGTCCCGGCGCCGGGCTCCTGCGGCGCGCTTCCTGCCGCCTCTTCCGTTGCTTCCGCGGTGCCTTCCGCTTCCGGTTCTCCGGTCGCCTGCACCTTGCTCTCTACCGCCTTCGTCAGCGCCATCCAATGCTTCTGAGGCAAATCCATAAAGCGCACCGGAATGGCGCAACGCAACCCGTATTGGATCGCCTGCCACTCCGGGGAATACTCAGCGAAGGGATAAACCGCCGTATGCCCCGGCTCATCCACCGAATAGACCAACAGCGCCACCGGCGGCTTCATCTCCGGCGAAGCCGCCAACGGCAACAAAGCGTCGCCCTCCGGCGGGCCCTCGATCAACAAAACATCCGGCTGCATAGCCGCCAACGCAGCAAGCAAACTGCGCGCGCATCCGGGGCCGTGGTGGCGAATCCCGAAAACTGTATAGTGTGTTTTAGCTGTTTCACCCATCGTGTGTCATCTCCGAATCGAGTCGGATAGTCGAAGAGTTTCAAGTTGAAAGTTGAAAGTTGGGAAGCGAGTCAGCGGATTACGGATTACGGATTTCACGTTTCACGCTTCACGTTTCACGCTTCACGCGCCCTTCCGCCCGCGAAACTCATCCTCCAATATGCTCATCATCACAAAATCGGAAAATGTGTGATTGCAGTAGTAGCCGTCACGCTGGACGCCCTCGCGGCGGAAGCCGATCTTTTCGTAGAAGCGCAGAGCGCGCTCGTTGAAGGCAACCACGCCGATGGACACCCGGTGCATCCCCAGCGAGCCGAAGGCGTAGTCCAGCAGCAGGAGGATGGCTTCGGTGCCGTAGCCCTTTCCCCAGGTATCTTTCTCGCCCAGGATGATGCTGAGATCGGTGTTGCGCCAGGGGTAGAATATCCGCAACAGACCGCATTCTCCGATGATGCGTCCCGTCTCGCGCAGCGCAATGACGAACCAGACGCGGTCGCGATCCTGCTGCAAGCGCTCGAAGTACGACTGTACGGCGGCGGAACCGGAGGGCTCGACCTCCCCGGTCAGGTGGCGAATCTGGGGATCGTTGATCCACTTGCGCAGGACCGGCAAATCTTCCGGTTCGAGGGGGCGCAAGTAGACGCTCTCTCCCAGCAAGAAGGGCGTATCGCCGTTGGGCGGCGCAATGGGAAGCGACGCCATCGGCTACTCGACAATCTCGCGGCAGGCGCGATAAACATCTTTCCAGCCGTCGCGCTCTTTGACCACCGTCTCCAGGTATTCCAGCCAAACGACGCGATCCTGCACGGGGTCCTTGACGATGGCGCCGGTGATACTGGCGGCCAAATCGGCAGCATGAAGTTTCCCGTCGCCGAAGTGTCCCGCCAGCGAAAGCCCGCTGTTGACCACCGAGATCGCCTCGGCGGTGCTGAGCGTGCCGCTGGGCGACTTCAGCTTGGTCTTGCCGTCCAGGGTCAGGCCGTCGCGCAGCTCACGGAAAACCGTGACGACACGGCGCACTTCTTCGGGCGCCGGCGACTCGGCAGGCAGTTCCAACGCGCGGCCCAACGCCGTGGAGCGGGTCAGCACGATGCCGACCTCTTCTTCGAGCGTGCTCGGTGTGGGCAGGATCACGGTGTTGAAGCGGCGCTTGAGCGCGCTGGAGAGTTCGTTGACGCCGCGGTCGCGATTGTTGGCCGTAGCGATGATGTTGAAACCTTTGACCGCCTGCGTCTCGGCGTTAAGTTCGGGGATGGGCATGGCCTTCTCGGAGAGAATCGTGATCAGCGCATCTTGCACGTCGGAGGGAATGCGCGTCAGCTCTTCCACGCGGGCAATCTGCCCCTGCGCCATCGCGCGCATCACCGGGCTGGGAACGAGCGCGTCCAGCGAAGGGCCGTGGGTCAGCAGCTGCGCGTAGTTCCAACCATAGCGGATGGCTTCCTCGGCCGTGCCGGCGGTACCCTGCACGATCATTGTCGAATCTCCGCTGATGGCGGCGGCCAGATGCTCGGAGACCCAGCTCTTGGCCGTGCCGGGCACACCGTAGAGCAACAACGCGCGATCCGTCGCCAGCGTCGCCACGGCGATCTCGACCAGCGTGCGGCTGCCGATGTACTTGGCCGAAACCTCGAAGCCGTTGGTGAGCTTGCCACCCAACAAATAAGTCGCCACCGCCCACGGCGAAAGCTTCCAGCTGGGCGGGCGCGGGCGCGTGTCCACCTCGGCCAAAGCGTGTAACTCCTCTGCAAATTGTTGCTCGGCATGTTGTCGTAGTACCGTCTTTTCCATTCAAGCCTCCAGATCGAATTGCGAGTGAGCGAATCAGCGAGTCAGTGAGTCAGGAGATAACTTCTTACCCTACTCCTTACGCCTCGCTTCTCCTCAGATAATAGCCCGCCGCTGACGCGGCGGAGGGTTAAAAGGAAGTGTTTTTTCGTGCGAGCAGA
>DAOUFX010000597.1:0-6933 GCA_034429675.1 Anaerolineae bacterium
CGAAAAAACACTTACCTTTACAAAGTTACAGTCCGTCACACAATCTTCACCGGATCGGAATGCTCCAAGACGCGATTGTGCTCCAAAAAGTTCCCCCATCAGTGACTGCGGATTTTCGCCGTCAGCCAGTCGGGGCGGTTGGGGATGTAGACGGTCACCGCGACGAGCTCGTGAGCGTCGGTGTAGTCGCAGACGACGTGGACCGGCATGGAGGATTTGCGGGCAGGGCCGACAATCAGGACGCGCTGCCGCTCAGGGTATTGTTCGACGATCTTTCCATGAAAAAGCGCGTGGAAGATGTCCCTGGCGCGCAAACCCTCTTTGTGCGCCTCACGCAACGCATGGTTGGAGACGCGCAAACGGTCTCGCGAAGCAAGCAAATCCTCGGCATCCCAATCCGGCATCATGTCCGCCAACCTCACAAAGACAGCGCATCTACGTACACATCCATAAACTCGGGATGGACGGTCAACTCGACGTATTCGACCTTTCCGGCGATGGTCTCGGCCAATCGCCGCCGCGACTTGGAGACCAGCATTTGCCGCGCGCCGGTTCCGGCAGCGTTCCCCACCTGGCGAAAAAGCGTCAACGGCAAAGGCGGAAACATCCCCACACGAATCGCACTTTCCAAATCCAGGTACGTGCCAAAAGCACCGGCCACCACCACCGCGCCCAGATCGTGATAGGCCAATCCCGCCTCGCGCAACAACACCTCAATCCCGGCACGGATGGCGCCCTTGGCCAGCTGAATCTCGTTGACGTCCTTGCGCGTCACCACAATGTCCTGCGCGTTGCCCGATTCCGCCTCCGGGACCAGCACAAAAGCGCTGCCGCCCTCCCAGGGAATGACGCGCGGATGGTTCGCCGACATGCGCCCGCTGCGCCCGACAATGCCGGCAGCGCGCAATTCGGCCACGGCGTCGAGAATGCCGGAACCGCAGAGGCCGACGGCGGGCGCGCCTCCGATCGTCTGGACGCGCACGTCGCCGTTGACGATCTGCACGTATTCCACGGCCCCCGGCGCCGCGCGCATCCCCGCGCGGATGTGCGCCCCCTCGAACGCCGGGCCGGAAGCGCAGGAACAGCTCAGAACCCGGTCCGCAGCCGCCAGGCTGATCTCGGTGTTGGTGCCGATGTCGAGGGTTATCGTAGGCGTGTCGGCGCGCCAGGCTCCGGTCGCCAGGAGCATCGCCACGTGATCGCCGCCCACATACCCGGCAATGTTCGGCGGCAGGTATACCTTCGCCCCGGCGGCCAGTTCCAGGCCCAAATGGCAGCTACACAAATCCAACGATCCGCCGGCAGCCGGGATGTAGGGGGATTCCCCCAATTGCGAAACGGGCAATCCGGCGAAAAGATGGTGAATGGCCGTGTTGCCCACGACCACGGCTTCGACGACTTGCTCGCGCGAGACACCGGCGGCGCGGGTCAGGTCGCCGACCAGAGCGTTCAGGCTTTCGATCAAACAGGCCTGCAAAACGCGGCGTCCGTCCTTCTGGGCATTGGCGTAGGCGATGCGGCTGACGACATCCTCACCGTAGGCAATTTGCGGATTCATCGCACCGGCTTTGGATAACGTGCTCCCGGTCGCCAGGTCAATCAAGTAGCCGGCCATCTTGGTGGTGCCGATGTCCACGGCCAGACCCAAAGGAGACTCACCCGGTCGCAGGACGCCCACCACCTCGTGGACGGAAGAGTGCTTGCGCAGAACCAGTTGGACGGACCATTCGTAAGCGCGCAGGCGCTCGGAGAGATCGCGCAGGACGGGCTGTGTGAAATAGGGACGCGGCCCCCCCTGATCCGCCAGAGCGTCGCGCAAACGACGCGTGTCGGCGCGCAAATCGCGCAAATGAGGCGGAGACAGGGTCAGTGCGACCGTAGAAATGACCGGATCCGGCGTCACCTCGCTTTCTTGCCCTTCAATCTGCAAACGCTGCGACGCGCTGAGAGAATCCGGCGGGATGTCTACTTTGACATCCGTCAAAGGGCGCGCCTGGCAGGCCAGACGATAACCAGAATCCAACCCGGCAGCGCCCAACACCCGCATCTCCGCCGGCGTCGGCGCGGAAAGCTGTCCCGCGACCAGGCGCACGCGACACTTGCCGCACGACCCCGCGCCGCCGCATACCGCGACCAGCTCCACCCCGGCGCGCCGTGCAGCGTCCAGCAACGTCTCGCCGGGCTGTATTCCGATACGGCAGCCAACCGGCTCCAGGTCTACAAAGAGAGTTTCAAGTTTCACGTTTCAAGTTCCAAGTTGTTGGTGATGCCCCGCAGTAACGCCTAGTATAATGCGAGTATAATGAGGGGTCAACCGAAAAAATAAGGAGAAAACTATGCAACTCAAAGACTTACGTGAGCGTGTCTGGCGTGCGAATATGGAACTGCCCAAAAATCACCTGGTCACGTGGACCAGCGGCAACGTCAGCGGGCGCGATCCTGAAACCGGCCTGGTCGTGATCAAACCGAGCGGCGTGAAGTTTGAGGATTTGACGCCTGAAAACATGGTGATCGTGGATCTGGAAGGCAATATCGTCGAAGGAGATCTGGGGGCGTCCTCGGATACGGCGGCGCATAACAGTGTCTACCGGCAGCGCCCCGACGTGTTCGGCATCGTCCACACGCATTCCAACTACGCCACAGCCTTTGCCGCCGCCGGCAAACCCATCCCGGTGTACCTCACCGCCATCGCCGACGAATTCGGCGGGCCGGTTCCCTGCGGCGCCTACGCGCGCATCGGCGGCAAGGCCATCGGCGAGGAAATCGTGCGCAGCATCGGACACTCGCCGGCCATCCTGATGAAAAACCACGGGGTGTTCACCATCGGCAAATCGCCGGAAGCGGCGCTGAAGGCGGCCATTATGGTGGAAGACGTCGCCAAGACGGTGTGGCTGGCGCTGCAAATCGGGCAGCCGGACGAGCTGCCCGAAGAGGAAGTAGCGGCCAATTACGACCGCTACCAGCATCGCTACGGCACCCGCGCCGCCAGCACGTTGAAAGAATAAGCGCAGTGTGAAAAAAGTTTACGCTCCCATGCTGCTGATTCTTTTGACAGCAGCGGCGTTGCGCTTCTGGGCGTTGCCGGAGCGGCCGGTGGGCCTCCACTACGACGAGGCGGCTAACAGCGTTCTCGTACAACAAATCGCCTCCGGCGAATACCGCCCGATTTTCATCCGCGCCTACACCGGCAAAGAAGTGCTCTTCTTCTACACCGCCGCGCCCTGGGTTGCAATCACAGGCAAACCGGCGCTGGGGTTGCGCATGAACGCGGCGATGATCGGCATTCTGACCGTGGCGGCGACCTTTGCCGCGACGCGCGCGTTGCTGGGGAACGGTCAACCCGCGCGCCGCGCCGCACTGCTGGCCGCCGGTTGGATGGCGGTCGCCTTCCCGCACATTCTTTTCAGCCATTACGGATTCCGCGCCGTTTCGCAGCCGCTCCTGCAAGCGCTGACCGTCGCCGCGCTCTGGCGCGGGCTGCGCACCGGACGGCGCAGCCGGCTCGCCCTGGCCGGCGTTTTTCTGGGGCTCACCGGCTACACCTACCTGGCCGCGCGCCTCTTTCCCATTCCGCTGGCGCCGGCGCTGGGCTGGCTGCTGATCCGCACCCCCAAAGAACATCTGAGACAACGGGCGGGACAGCTGGCGCTCGCCCTGGTCGTCGCGGCCGTCGTCTTTGCGCCGCTGGGGGTGTATTTTCTGCGCAAACCGGAGGCGTTTAGCACCCGCATCACGCAGGTCGCCGCGGCGTCCCCGGCGGAAGCGCTGCACGGGTTTTGGCTTTGTGCGCGCGCGCTGGTCTGGCCCGGCGCCGGCGATCCTTACATCCGGTTCAACGCGCCCGGACGCCCGCTGCTCGACCCGCTCTCGGCGTTGCTGGCCTTGATCGGGTTGTGGGCGCTGCGGGTCAACCGGCGCCACGCTCCGCTGGATCAGGCCGCGCGCCTTTTTCTGCCGGCGGCCATCGCCGTGATGCTATTCCCCAGCGCGCTGGCTACCGGCGAAATCACGCCGAGCAACCTGCGGCTGATCGGGTTGTGGCCGTTCCTGGCCGTCCTGCCGGCGTTGGGATTGCTGGAACTGATACAAATGACCAGGGTGAAGCCGCAAATCTGGGTCGCAGGCGTTGGAATTCTGTTCGCCGCCGGAGCCATAACCGGCGGCAACGCCTACCGCGATTGGGCCACGTCCACCGATCTGTTTTACGCCGCCGACGGCGAGATGGCGCTGGCCGCCCAGGTTTTGGACGAAACCGACCTGAGCCATACCACGGTCTACATCGCCGCCGAGCACTACCGGCATCCGACCGTAGCGGCGCTGGCGCGCCAATATTCCCGCGCCAAATGGCTCACCGGCGGCGCGACGCTGGTGCTGCCGCCGCAAGGCGACGCTCTCTACCTGATTCCGCGCTCACACCCGTCGCCGGCTCCGTGGCCCGACGCCCTGACGCAAGCGTGGGACACGGCCACACGCGCCGCGCCCGACGGAACGCCGGCGCTGACCGTCCACCGGCTCTCCGCAGAAACCATCGCCGCCCTGCGCCCCGCCGATCCCGTCGCCGATTTCGCGCACGTGGTCCGGGTCTACGACGCCCGCCGCGCCGCGCCCTGTCGCGTCGCCGCGCCTTGCCCCATCCTCGTCACGTGGGAAGCGCTGGCGCCCTACCCGGCGCTGGAGCCGGTCGTGAGGCTGCTGCACCCCGACACCGGCGAGTGGGCGCGCACGATGGCGTTCCACTACCCGCCGGAGCAATGGACGCAGGGAGACGTGGTTCTCGATCAATTCACGCTCGTCCCATCCGTCGGCGCCCCGCCCGGCGACGGCTACCAGATCGGCGTGGGCTTCTTCAACCCGGACGGCAACGTCGCCCTGCCGCGGCTGCAAGACGAGCGCTTTGCCGGGCTGGATGTGCGCTTCCCGGTCACGGCGGAAAGAGTCAGCCTGCTGCCCATGGATCGCGCGCCCACGGCGGAAGAAGTCGCGCAGGCGTGTCAGGCCTGCCCGACGTGCGTAGGCGTCACCCACCGCGAGGAAGTACTGTCGCACAGCCTGCACTTGCTGGGCCGGAGCGACCTGCCGGCGACGGCCCTCCCCGGCGCGCGCCTCAACCTGACCTTGTGCTGGCAAGCTCTCCTGGGAGCTCCTGAAACGGGGGACATGCGTGTACTTATGGCAAAAAAAGAGGGAGTGGCGGAGCCAACCACACTTTACGTGGGGTCGCCGGCGACGCAGCACCCGTTTGCCGCGTGGCAGGCTCAGGAAATCGTCGAGGGGCGTTACACGCTGCGTTACCCCAAAAACAGCACGCAGGGCGACTATACTGTGTGGCTGGCAGCCGGCGGCAACGAAATTGCTTTGGGGGATGTAGCCATCCAAACTCTCGAACGGACTTTTGAAATCCCGGAAATCGAACAGACCTTTGAGGCTGACTTTGTAGGAGATGCCGGGTGTGCAGACGCAAAATCTTGCGGGTGTACAGACGCAAAATCTTGCGGATGTACAGACGCAAAATCTTGCGTCTCTACCAACACACCCCATATCCGGCTGCTGGGTTACGACACCGGCGAGCTGCGTCCCGGCGAACCGTTCACCCTGACGCTCTATTGGCAAGCCGTGACCGAAGTTCAAGGGGATTACACCGTCTTTGTGCACCTGGTAAACCCGGGCGATGGACAAACGTTGGCGCAGGTAGACGAAGCCCCGCGCCGCAACAGTTATCCCACCTCCCTGTGGCTGGCAGAAGAAATCGTTGCGGACGAACACACCATAACCGCGCCGACGAGCCTCGCTCCGGGCAACTACGCCCTGCAAATCGGGCTGTACATCCCCGAAACCGGCGAGCACTTGCGCGCCGGCGGCGGTCGTAGCCTGACATTGCCGGAAATAAAAATGAGGCCTTAACGGCCTCATTTTTATTCATCAGCGTCACTTTCCTCACCGGCGTCACTTTCCTCACCGGCGTCACTTCCACCGCCGCCACCGCCACCCCCGCCGATGGACTTCACATCAGCGGCGGGGAAACGGAAGCGCTCGCGCTCGACGCGCGGCCCGTCGGGGGGAATTTCGACAACAATGTCGCCCTTCAAGATATCCAGGTCAATGACGCGGCCGATACCCTTTTCGGTCTGCACGCGCGACTTGAGACGCGGCAAATCCTGAGCGGCCTCCTGATAGACCTTGTGTTCGTAGGCCAGACAGCAGCGCAGCCGTCCGCACATCCCCGTGATATCCGTCGGCGCCATCGAAATGGCCTGATCCTTCGCCATGCGGATCGAAACCGTCTGGAATTCGCACAGGAACCGCGAACAACAACACTCCTCGCCGCAAACGCCAAAACCACCCAGCGCTTTTGCGTGATCGCGCGGACCGACAGAGCGCAGATCAACCCGGCAACTCATCCGGCTGGCCAGGCGACGACGCAACGTCGCAATCTGTTTCTTGCCCGCCCGACCGATTCCGGTCACGATAGCGTTGCTGCCATCCAGGGTAAACTCGGCAGAAAACGTCTTCAGCTCAATCTGATGCTGAATGATTTCCTCTTGAGCGATCGCCAGGATGCGCTCACAACGCTCCTGCATCACGTAATAACGGGCCATATCCAAAGCACTGGCCACCCGCAGCACAATCTTCAATTTGTCGGACTCAAGATCCGCAGGTAAAGGAACCTCAGTCTCGACAACCCGGCCCACCTGCTCGCCATAAACCGTCTCGACGACGACCCAATCCGATTTTTCAACGGCAAGATCCGCCGGGAGCAAAAAATGATAAGCCTTCCCTGCGGATTGAAACCGTATACCGACCAATCTTATTGCTTGACCCTGACCCATAAAACCTCGTTTTTGAATACGCTAGACTCACAAAGCCAACTATACCCTAGCAGGGCGTTTTTGCAACTGCGCAGGCAAAGAGTTAAAGTATCTTCTCGAAATCTGG
>DAOUFX010000598.1:0-9060 GCA_034429675.1 Anaerolineae bacterium
GGCGGGGGTACCCGCCCGCGTAAACCCCTCTTTACCCCCCCGCTTGAGCGGGCTATTTCCGAAGGAGAAACCTATGGACACAAAGACGTTTTCATTACGACGCTGCCTGCAGGCAGTAGGTCAGGGCATCCTGGCTTTGGTTCTTCTGGCCGGGTGCGCGCCGATCGCGCCCGGAGCGCCCCCTCCGGCGCCGGCGGCTGTGGGGCAGATTCGGAATGCGATCATTGCAGCCGGCGCGGGCCTGGCTGCACCGATCACGGCCCGCGCCGTGCGGGTAGCGCCCGTCGCGCCGGCGTCCGCGGCGCCGGCTACGAACGTCACCGCCGAACCGCCGCCGGGCCGGGACTTGCCCGCCGAGGTCGCCGGCAAGCCGGAGCTGGCGGACCGGCGCACCGCCAACAGCGCCACCTTCGATCTGGGCAACGGCAGGTACACGCTGGTGCAAGAAAGCCGTCCGGTGCACTACCGGGACGCAGACGGCGCCTGGCAGCGCATTGACCCCGCCTTCGTCGCGGAAACCGGCGGCTGGATCAACCGCACCAACGCGCTCAAGACCGGCGTCGGCGCGCGCAGCGGGCGCGCCAACCTCACCAACGGCAACCTCGGCGTGGGCTGGGATCCGCACAGCCTGGCAGTGACGGACGCCGCCGGCAACGCGGCGCTGTGGGCGAAAGTATTGCCCGAAGCCAATGCGCTCACCGGGACGCTCGGCGCGGACGGGCGCAGCGTCACCTACCCCGCCAGTTGGAGCGATCCCACACTGTTGGAACGCTGGGTGAGCGGCTACGGGCAGTCGGAGTACAGCTTGCGGCTGGCCGCCCCCCCCTCAGTCCCCCCCGGCGGGGAGGAAGTAGGAGAGGGAATGGTTGATCTGCAGGTGACGCTGCGGCTGTTCCCTGGGGCGCGGGTGCAGGTGCAGGTGGATGGCAAGACGGTTGCCGTCGCCGACCTGCCGCTGGAGACCGGCGGCGCGCTGACCTTCGGCAACGACGCCGGCGAGACGCTGCTGCTGCAACCGCCGCAGGCCTACGAGGAGGGCAACCCGGCGCAGCGCGTCGCGGGTCGCTACCGGCTCACGACAGGGGCCGACGCCAACAGCCTCGAATTGGCCGCGCGCTTCCCCTACGAGTGGCTGAGCGCTTCCGAACGCCAGTATCCGGTGGTGCTCGATCCGGAATTCCAGGTGACGCCGGACGCGCAGAATCTCATCCGCAGCGCCACTTACCGCAACGGCGCCTTCGAGAGCTGGGGGCCGCTCAATCCCGACACGGTACGCCTGGGCCACCAGTGGACCAACAGCGGGACGCTGGTGGATCGCATCTTCGTGCGTTTCCCCCTGCCGACGCTGCCGCCTGACGTGACCGTCACCGCGGCCACGCTGGAAGCGTTGGCCGACGGCGTAGGCTGGAGCGCCGACCGCCCCGCCAAACATGCCGAAGTGGACATCACCCTCTACAAGGCCAACGCCAACTGGTGGACGGCCAGCCCACCGGCCGGCGCCGCCAATCTGGGGGCGGCGCAAGGGACGCCGCACACGCTCCGTTACAGCGACGGCGACACGGTAAACCCGCTCACCTGGAACGTGCTCCCGCTGGTGCAGGAGTGGCGCTCGTCGAGCAACAACGGCGTCATCCTGGCCGCGACCAACGAGAGCTGCGTGCCCTGCCCGTTAGATCACGGCTACTGTACCCTTCAGGTCAACTGCACCGGGGTTGATTTCAACGCGCATCCCGCTTTGGAAAAGATATCCGGCGGGTGGCATTATGCGGGAGACTCCGGCGGCATCCGCCTGATCGTCACCTACACCGGCCCGACGTTGGACGTAGGCGAAATCATCCCGGACGCCGGCGACCTGCCGTTCGGCAACCCCAGCACCGGGGGCAACTACTACGACGCCGCCCACGAGTACGTCATCAACGGCTACCAGAGCGCACATTATGCCTGGCAAGCCATTGTCGCGCGTGGATTGGGCGGACAGATCGGCAGCTGCCCGCCGGGCGACGGGCAGAATATCTGCGGGCAAAGTCTGAACGGCGTGGTGTCGCTGGATTTGCGCAGCGCCCAGAATCAGGTGCTGACCAGCACCACCGCCAGCGGCTCGCTGAGCTACGTCCTGCTCAACCGGCGCGCCAATTACAGCGCCGCTTACCACGCCTGGATCAACCCCAACGAGGACAGCAGTCCCACAGAAAATTACGACATCCGGCTGATCGAAGAAATTGGCGACGACCAGATCCCCATCAATCACTCTACCCTCTTCACGAACACCTTCGACACGCACAACCCGCTGGTCTTGCGCAACCTGGTCTTCCCCGCCAACACCCACAACCGCGTAGACATAGACATCATTGGGAATAACTATGACCCCACCCCTAACGCCAATAAAACTATCACCGACACTTACGCCTACGCGCGCTATTTCCAGATGCAACTGTTCCCCAACTCCGGGTCCTACCGCAGCGCCAAGTCAGCGATGAAAACCAAATATGTGACCCCCGAAGAAGAGCCGCTGCCCTACGGCGAGGCGCGTCTGACCAGCAGCAACTTCGACGTTGCGGCCAGCGCGTCGTATGCGCTGGCGCTGGCGTATGCCGGCCCGGCGGTCACGGTGTACAACTGCCACCAGGTGGGAGAATTTTGCGACGGCACCGAGATGCAAGCGGACCCGCTGGAATTCACCTACCGCGTCCGCGTCACTTCCTGCTCCGGCAACACCTACCCCACCCGCGCCGGAACGTGCCAGGAGATCAAATGCCCTACCAACAACACCTTCCCACCCGGCGAGCACTTCACCAACGGGCCCTTTGAACTGTGGAGCGAGGATGGGTGGGACGGCAGCGACAGCGCCGACGGCATCGCGCCGATGATCGGTCCGCCGGGCGCCACCAATGCCCCCACGGTCGCCATCATCGGCGGGAAATTGCACTACGGCTACAGCCGCACCTGGATCAACGATCCCGACAGCATGGTGATGCTGGTGCAATGCCGCCCGCCGGCGGACAACGTCAGCGCGCCGGTCAACGTTTTCAGCGTCTACGATGGGCGAATGAACAACAGCACCAGCAGCACCGCCTTCCTCAGCCCGGTAGACTCGCCGTGGCAAAATTTCACCAGTTTCTACCCCTGGGATGCGGGCGACCGCGCCGACATGGTCAGCGATGATTTTTCTGTGCTGCCGTTGACGGGGCGGGTCGAAAATAATGTCGTCATCCGGCGGGACGTCCGCGCGGAGTTGGAATTCTTCGTCCAATCATGGATTGGCGCCGCCGGCTGGCCTTCTCTGACCAGCGCGGTAAACCAGACGGCAAACAGCGAGCCGCCGATGCCGGTAGCCGGTGTGCTGACGCTCGACCTGGGGCCGGACTCGGACTTTAGTATGGATACACCCGCAGCCGCCGGCAAGGACGCGCAACGCACTTACAAAGGCATCCGCGCACTCAATGCCAGGATCTCGCAACCCGACAACATGGGCGGCGCCAGCAACCCGGTGCGCGCCGTCATCGTCGGCGTGGGGCAGAATGCCGCCGGCCCCAACCAGGACCCGCCGCAGCCGACCTGCGCCGAAAACGGCTCCTACTGCCTGGACATCCGCGCAGCCGACGACGTGTACTCCGCCCAACCCAACCGCCAGTGGCAGATGCCCGACATCCACATCACCGGCGATACCGGCCTGGTGATGGTGAACACGCCGGGCAAACTGGAAGCGTGGAGCACGGATCACCCCGCCATGGCCAACCGCCCGCAAGCCGACGCGGACAACTTCGCTTTTAACAGCTTCGGCGCGTCGGTCAGAGTGAGCCGGGGAGCGTGCGGGGACCTGGCCGACACGCAGATCATCGAAGGCGTGACCAACATGACGCTGCCGATGGTCGGCGACGACGGCCAGGGGCACGCCACCGCCATCAGCGCCGGGTTCAAGCTCTGCGGCGACCCCGATGTGGCCCTGCGCGAGATGAAATTCACGTTCCAATCGCCGGTCGGCATCCCGGTGGGCTCCACCGGCATCTTCGTCTACGGAATGGAGGGGACGATCACGGTCGAACCGGTCGGCACCACCATCAACTTCGGGATGGACTTCTACTTCAGCGACCCCAACACCTTCAACGGCACCGGCAGCATCACCATCAGCACCCTGGGCATGTTCCAGTTCCAGGGCAACGGCAAGATTCTGGGCGTGGTGGACGGCAACGGCAGCCTGTGGGTGGCGTGGAACCCGCTCGACACCGGCTTCGAGCTGGCGCTGCACTACGGCCTGGGCGACATCGCCGCGATTGACGGCACGGTGCGCGCCCACGCCTGGATCGGCCAGGGCTGGCAGCACAAGTATTCCTGGCTGCCCGATAACGACGAAGAGCACTTCGCCGCGCAGATCGCCGCCAAGTTCACGATTTACGAAGGCGCGTTGATTGACATCTGGCCGTTGGTCATCCCGCCGGTGGATCTGTCGCGCGAGCTCGAAATCGCGTTTGGGCAGTTCTGCACCAACGGCAGTTGCTCGACCTACGAATGGGGCATCAAAGCCGCCATAGCCATCTGCGGCTACCACGCCGGCATCTACTACGGCTTCGACCACGGCGTCAGCGTCATCCTGGGCAACGACGGGCACACGTTGATTGACCAGTACGGCGGCTCCGCCTACACCCGCGCCAACTCTTCCTCCCCTCTCTCTCTGGGAGAGGGGCCGGGGGTGAGGGTCTTAGCCGCCCCCCAAGCCGTCAACGGAGAGGTGAGTCTGCCGGTCACGGTCACGGCGGATAGCGAAGAGCTGCTGCTGGGGCTGGGCTGGCAGACGGGGGCCCTGACGCTTAATCTCTATGACCACAATGGGAATTGGGTCTTCCCCAACCCGGCTTTTGGCGTCAGCATCTCCGACACCACCCGCACCGACAACGGCGTCACCACATACAGCCGCTTGATGGGCGTGCTGCTCAAGCAACCCGGGCCGGAGATGGCCGGCGTCTGGGAGGCCAGGATCGGCGGCGTCATCCCGGAGGCGCACTACAAGTTCGCGTACCTGGCCAGCACGGGAGCGCCCGGCGCGCCGGCGGATCACGGCCACTTCATTGCGCCGGGCGCCGCCAACGCCAACGGTACGGGCGCGTACAACATCCGTTGGAACACCGACGACGACGCCCCGCCCAGCAGCACGATCAGCCTGTACTACACGCTCTACTATTCCCGCACCAGCACCGACCCGGCGCTCACCATCTATACCAAAACCGTAGATGTACCGATTGTAAAGAATTGGAATTATCACAGCGGGCTCTATCCCTGGGATACGTCCGAAATGAAATCGGTGTGCAATGCGTGGGAATTCGACCCCGACTGCATGTTCTGCTACACCCCGGACCACCACTGTTACTACCAGCTGCACGCCGTGGTGGACGACGGCGTCAACGCCTTCCCCGCCGGCTCGGTGAGCGACTCCGGCGATTTCTGCAAAACCTGCAACAACCTGCCGCCGGAATACGCCTTCGACGCCAACCGCTTCCCCGGCATCAGTTCCTTCTGGTCGGTGGGCAAAGTGTTGCTGGACTACGACGACGCCGCGCCCTCCGTCCCCACCGGTCTCAGCGTGGATGGCGCCGCCGGAGCGCTGTTGGTCCGGTGGAACGCCAATCCCGTCGGCGACAAAGACCTGGCGGGCTATCTGGTGGAATGGGGAAGAGTCTATTGCGGCGCAGACTGCACCTGGATCGGCGGCGGCCCCACCCACTCCGAGCGCGTCGCGCCGGTGATGACGCCCACCCTGCGCATCGGCGGAGTGACCACCGAGGGACTGCTGCTGGGACAAGCCTACGGCGTGGTGGTCAGCGCGGTGGACATCAACCACAACGTTAGCGCGCCCTCCGACATCGAAAGCGCGCGCCCCACCGCCAACATCGCGGCGCAAATCCCCGTCACGCCCACCGCGCCCACCACTTCAAATCCGACATCCACCGGTGTCCGGCTCACCTGGGTTTCGGACGGCGACCCGGATCATTACCGGCTGGCCTACCGGCAGGTCAGCAATTTCACCGACGTGACCGAGATAGACGACATCGCCGCCACCGATTTTCCGGGTTGGCGTCGCGGCGCGGCCAATCTCACCGGGCTGGAAACCGGAGCCACCTACCTCGCCTGGGTCGCCGCAGCCAACAGCGAGGACTGGTACAGCGCCTACTCGCCGCCGGTCACCTTCACCGCGAGCAGCGGCGTGGATAGCGACAGCGACGGGATGCCGGACGACTGGGAGACGGTGCACCAAATCAGTTTTGGCAGCAACGACTCGGACCGCGACGGATTGAGCGACCTGAACGAGTACCGCAACGGCGCCGACCCCTGGGAGAAAGACAGCGACGGAGACGGCTTTAGCGACGGCGAGGAAGTAGACGCAGACACCAACCCGGTGAATGGCGCATCCTATCCCGCCGCCTTCACCCAACCGCGACTGAGGCTGGCGAGCCACAGGGTGAACTTCTATGCCAAAGTCGGGGGCAACGACCAGATGTTCCAGGATATAAGTTTCTACAACGACGGCGGCGGGACCCTTGACCTGAGCGCGACCGAAACGGCACAGTGGTTGAGCGCCGCA
The DNA here is from genome assembly GCA_034429675.1 of Anaerolineae bacterium. Classification (GTDB taxonomy): domain Bacteria; phylum Chloroflexota; class Anaerolineae; order B4-G1; family SLSP01; genus JAKQHY01. Next base: position 6,575 of record DAOUFX010000598.1, read on the forward strand.
GTAGAAACCGGCGTCGGCAAGAACTACGTCCGGTTGAGCGCCAATACCACCAACCTCGCGCCCGGCATCTACGACGTCGTAGTTCAAGTACGCCATGCCAGCGGGCCTTACTTTGGCGAGTTGCAGTGTATCCGCGTGCGCCTGCACCTGCTTCCCGCCGACGATGACTACGCGCGCAGCTACCTCTACTTGCCAATAGTACAGCGCAACTACGCCCAACCGAGCTGGGACATCACGCTCCTCGACTCAAACGGCGATGCCGGGCAAAACCCCTCGGTCGCCGTTGATCCGGACGGCAACATCCCGTACATCAGCTACTATGACGCCACCAACGGCGACTTGCGCATGAGCAACTGGGTAGGTTCGGGCAAAGGCGACTGCGGCCTGGGAGTCTCCTGGCGCTGTGTGGTCGTCAAATCCACAGACGACGTGGGCAAGTACAGCTCCATCGCGATCTGGCCAGGGTTGGCCGGAAGCGGTTGGAAAGTGGGCGTCGCTTACTACAACAACACCAGCAACTCGTTGGAATACGCGGAATACACCGAGGGTGGAGGCTGGGTCTTCACCGTGGTGGTAGAAGGCAACACAACGCTCAACATTGAGAATGGACTGTACCCGTCGCTCAAATTTGATGCAGATGGGCATCCGCGCATTGCCTACTACCGCCTCATGCCGCTGCAAGATGACTCGCTCCGATACGCAGAATACGTGGGCGGCAGCGCGGGCGACTGCGCCGATACCGCCTGGGAATGCAATGTTATCGAGAGCGGCAACGGCGCGGGCAAATACCCCTCGCTCGACCTGGACGCCGGCGACACCCCGCACATCGCCTACTACAACTCCGGCGACGGTCAGCTGCGCTACGCGCACTTCGTCGGGAGCGGCGGGAACTGCGGCCCTGCCGACGACTGGCAGTGCGACGCCATCGAAACGATCACCACGCCTGACGAAACGACGCATCCAATCGCTTTGGACGCCATCGGCGTCGGCTCTACCATCAAGATTGCCTACAACACCGTCATCAGCGAGACGCCCGTGCTCAAGTATGCGGACTCCACGCCCGGCGCGTGCGGTCCGGTCAACGGCTGGACCTGCGTCCAGATCGCCGAAAATGTCACGGGAGTCGCGATAGCAGCGGATCAAATCGTCCCGCGTATCGCCTATCACGATACGTCCGGCAGGCTAAAAATTGCTTATCCCATGAAAAATTACGGCAATTGCGGTCTGGCGCCGGACGGCAAGCGCAATTGGCAATGCAACATCTTAGACGCAAACGGCGCGGATGACACCGGCGACTCCCCCGCCATCGCCCTCAACAGCGACGGCCTGGCCGTCATCGCCTACCGCAACGCCACGGACAACGACTTGTGGGTGGCAATTCAGCGGTACTGACCTGAATAGACCGAACCACAAAACGCCCCGCAGGATTGAACCCTGCGGGGCTTGTATTTCCAATTGACCGCCGTTGTACCGTAAAACTATTCCACCGGCGTCAACCACCCGTGCCGGTCGGGGATGCTGCCATCCACAATGCCGAAGAATTCTTTCTGCAGGCGCTCGGTGATGGGGCCGCGTTTGCCGGCGCCGATCTGGACGCCATCAATGCTGCGGATCGGCGAGACTTCGGCGGCGGTGCCGGTGAAGAAGACTTCGTCGGCGATGTAGAGGAACTCGCGCGGGATTAGTTCTTCTTTCACGGTGTAGCCCATATCCCCGGCCAGCGTAATGACGCTGTCGCGGGTGATGCCCGGCAGGATGGCGGACGCCAGCGACGGGGTGTGAATCACGCCGTCCCGGATGATGAAGATGTTCTCGCCGCTGCCCTCGCTGACGTAGCCGTAGTGATTCAGCGCGATGCCTTCCTCGTAGCCGTGGCGGTTGGCCTCGACGCGGATGAACTGTGAGTTGATGTACGGCCCGCCCAGCTTCGCCATCGCCGGCGAGGTGCCGGGCGCCATGCGCCGCCACGAGCTGACGCCCACGTCCACGCCCTGTTCGATGGCCTCTTCACCCAAATATTTGCCCCACTCGAAGGCCATGATCGCCGTCTCGACGCTGCACGGCAACGGGTTCACGCCGATCGCGCCGGTGCCCCGGTAGATCAAGGGGCGGACGTAGCAGGATTGCAGCTGGTTGATCCTGACCGTCTCGATGCACGCCTGCACGATCTCCTCCTGCGTGTAGCCGGGATCCATCCCGTAGATCTTGCACGAGTCAAACAGACGGCGGACGTGTTCCTTCAGCCGGAAAACGGCGGGCTTCCCCCCTACGTTGTAAGCCCGAATCCCCTCGAAGGCGCTGGAGCCGTAGTGCAGCGCATGCGCGCTGATGTGGACGGTGACCTGATCCCAGGGCACCATCGTCCCGTTATGCCAGATATAATCGCTTCGTTGAATAGCCATATCTCTCCTCCTCAGAAAATAGCAAATCTGCAAATCACAAAATCGCCGCTGACGCGGCAATGATCAAAAAGGAGTGTTTTTTCG
>DAOUFX010000599.1:0-4261 GCA_034429675.1 Anaerolineae bacterium
AAACACTTCCCTATACCTCCCCGTTTATGGGCAATTCCTTTGAATGTAGCTTTTTAGTCGTCAGTTGTTAGCCGGAATCGCCGCTGCTGCGGCAGGAGTGAGAAAGAGGGCTTTTAACTCCTTTTGGGTCATGATTCTAAGTATAGCGTGAAGTGAGAGAGCAGGCAATTGAAATTGGGAGGGTGTGTTATATAATCCCTGTTTGTCCCCATTGCGCCGGCGGCCGTTGTTTGCTGCGTCTGTCAGCGGCGCTCTGCGGACGAAAAATCGTATTATCTCAATAAAAAAGAAGAAAGTGAGAGCGAGTTATGGGTAAGAAGATTCGGAGTATTTTGTTGGTGTTGGCGGCATTGAGCCTGATTTCAGGCGCGCTTGCGGTGAATGCGGCGAACACGCCGCCGCCCGGACTGAGTTCCCCGACGCACGACGACGATTACCAGCCCGGTTTGACGTACATTGCGCCGGTTTCGTCGCGTGATGATTCGCGCGTTGTGATGCAGCCCGCCGCAAGAGTGCCGTGGAGCCGGGTGGTCTTTCAGTCGTACCGGGGCCAGGGTAACTGGGAGATCTACACTGCCAACGACGACGGCAGCGGGGAAGCTCGTGTGACGGATAACATTGCCAACGACATTTATCCCCGCTTTAACTGGGGCGCGACGCGCATTGCGTTCTCCTCCAACCGCACCGGCAACTACGAGCTGTATGTGATGAACGCCGACGGGGTGGGGCTGACACGGTTAACTGAGAATCCGGCGAACGATTACCGCCCGGCGTGGTCGCCGGATGGTAGCCGGATTGCCTTCGACAGTTATCGGGATGGGCAGTACGAAATCTACGTGATGAACGCCGACGGTTCCGGCCTGGCGCGCTTGACCGCCGATGCGGCCGCCGACATCGAGCCGGCGTGGTCGCCGGACGGCAGCCGCATCGCCTTTTGTTCGACGCGCAATGGCACGTCTTCCGTTTGGGTGATGAACGCCGACGGCAGCGCGCCGGTGTTGCTCGCGGCCCAAGCTTATGCCGCAAATCCGGCGTGGTCGCCGGACGGCAGCCAGATCGCCTACGACGCCGACGGCGACGGCGACGGCTGGCAAGAACTGTGGGTGATGAACGCCGACGGTTCCAATCAACGCCAGGTGTACGATCCCACCGGCGCCCAGACCGACATCTGGGCGCGGAGCTGGTCGCCGGATGGGCGCTACGTCGCTTTTACCCAGATCACGCTCGTCCAATATCAGGGGAGATGGTATTGGGACACCGCGTATCTGTACGCCTGGGATAGCCAGACCGGCGGCCTTGTCGCTTTGAATGGGCGGGATACAGAGTGGTACCCGGATTGGCAAACGGCCGATATCGCGCCGCCGGTTTCCACCTTTACGCCGTTGCCGGTAGAGTCGCCATCGCCATTTGTGGTGAGCTGGGGTGGCGCTGATGTGGGGCTTGCGGGGATTCGTTCTTATGATGTGCAGGTGAAGGATGGTATGGATGGCGTGTGGACAGATTGGATGGTGGGGGTGACCAACATGTCCGCTGCCTATTCCGGGAGCGGGGGGCATTCTTACTATTTCCGTGTGCGCGCCAGCGATAACGCCGGAAATCTGGAGGCATGGCCGGCGGAGTATGATGGGGTTACTACAGTGGAGGCAATGCCCCCGATAAGTGCTCTCAAAGCGCTGCCGGCTTATTCACGCAATGGTTTTACGCTCACTTGGCAGGGTAAGGACTTTGGTGGATCTGGCGTCAACCGGTATGAAATACAATATCATCTTGCAGGTTCGGAGTGGGGCGCCTTTTTTCAAAGCGACACGACATCAAGGGTATTTGATGGTACACCCGGACAGACATATTATTTCCGAGTACGCGCCATAGATAATGCAAACAATGTTGAACCCTGGCCTGTCAATGATTCCGCCGAGGTCAGTACGACACTTTATGTGTGGAAACTCAGCGGCGCTGTCTATAATCACATTGGGGTTCCCGTAACCGATTTGAACATCAAAACCGCCGCAGAAACAGTTAAGGTAATCCCGGGCGATGCCTTTGGGAATTATGCGTTGTATCTTGGTTATACCGCTCAATCGAACGTGATTTGGCAGAAACGTGGTTATGGCGATTCGGCTGCTTTTGAATTCAACAATGCGCTCGGCGACGATATAAAAATGGATGTAGTTCTTCCTCCGGCAGATAATCTGATCCGGGATTGGGGGTTTGAGGCAGGCGATTGGGGGCCCGCAAGTTGGCTGCCGGCAGGCAGCATATCGCCGACGCTTACCGATGAGTTTGAGCATACCGGTAAGTATGCTGCACTGTTGGGAAATTGGGGAGCTATTACTCAACTGGGTGAAGCGCATCGGTTGGATATAGGTGTTGACGCCGGTGGTGTTGCACATATTGTATGGTTTGCTTCCGGTGTTGATGGCGCTGGCGACGTTTTCTATGCGCAGCGCGACAGTTATGGTACCTGGACAAAGCCCCAAAATGTTTCTAACAATTCGGATAACTCGTGGGATCCTCAATTAAGTGTGGAAGCCGATGGCACGGTAAACCTTATTTGGCATGAGGATGGGGACAGTGTTACGCGACTTATCTATGCTCGTCGTCATCGCAATGGGGTTTGGTCTACTCCACAGGTGCTTTCCGATTCTGGTTATGTGAACCTACCTTATATCCACACGGATGCTAACGGCGTTACGCATGTTGCCTGGAGGACTTGGGATCCGGGAACTGAGACGATTTTCTATAGACAGAGAACCCCGCAAGGCGGTTGGAGCGCTCCGGAGGCAGTCATGCAAACTCATGACAATATGTTGACTATTAGGGATATGACGGTTGATTCCAATGGCAATGTCCATTTGTTTTCAACCTATCATTATGTGTACCGAAATTCTGAAGGGGTGTGGTCAACGCCACAAGCCACCGGTATGACTGTACTGAAGGTGGCTGCCGATGATATGGGTGTAGTTCACGTAGTTTCACTGAGATCTGTGAATAACATTGATGGTTACTCTTATGCGCAGCGGAGTTCTGAGGGGATATGGTCTACTCCGGTACCAATCTCCGGTCCCGGTTATGCGAACGGCGTGCAACTGGCGATGGGACATGATGGAAGAGTGCACATTGTTTGGTGTGAAGCTAACCCGGACGGCTCTGTTGCTTATGTATTGTACCGGTCTTGTAGGGCCGGGGCAGTTTGCAGCGCTTCACAAATAATCTCTCAGGACGAATGGACCACAAGTCCACAAATTGCGGTGGATGCTGCGGGAGCTGTGCATGTGGTTTGGGGAAGCAGTAGATCTGGTACAGAAGGGCTTCATTATCGTGGGTTGAATACCGACAATGTCTGGTCTGCCCCCAAGTATTTTCGCGGCGTGAGCCTTGATTACTATGCATCTGTCAGGTTAGCGGCCGGTGCTCCTGGTGAAATTCACGTTGTTTTCCGTAGCAATATGTCGGAAACGCCGGCTTATTACCTGGGACCGGTTCGGGGCCGTGAAACCGGTGATTTTCAGCTGCAACAGTCGGTGACTTTGCCGTTAAGTATGACTGCCCCTGCGCTTTCATTTCTCTATCAACTACACACGCAGTCTACTATCCACAACAGTTGGTTTGGCGTCGATTTGAATGATGGTACAGGAACGACTACTGTTTTCTCTTCAACAGAAGAAAGTCCCGATTGGACTCACCGTTGGATTGATTTGAGCGATTGGGTTGGTCGAAGCGTCACATTGACTTTTTCCCTCCACCAGGCCACCAATGTATTTCCGACCAGGGTTTATTTGGATGAGGTTTCTCTTGGCTCGACCGCTCCGGATTTATGGGTAAACAAATCCTCTTCTGCGACCAAGTCCGGTGCCACGCTGGTCTACCACATCACCTACGGCAATCGCGGCGGCGCTCCCGCCGACGGCGTGCGCATCGCGGATTTCTTGCCGGCGGACGTGGTGTACGTGGACGCCGCTCCTCAGCCCGCCGTCGAAACCGGGATGCTGCCGGCGCGGATCTGGGATGCGGGCACGCTCCCTGCCAACAGCGGCCCGTTCACCATCGTCGTCACGGCGACCGTGCCGCTGACCGTTCCCGCGTTCAGCACGTTGACCAACACCGTTTCGATCACGGCAACGACGCCGGAACTGGAGCTGGCCAACAATACCGCCGTCGCCGCGAGTTTTGTGGGGTATCAAGCGTACCTGCCGCTGGTGATGCGGCAATAATCTTGACCCTTGCCAGTTGTATTTAACAGAAGCCGGTGGGCGCTTGTGTG
>DAOUFX010000600.1:0-8220 GCA_034429675.1 Anaerolineae bacterium
CGCGGGCGGGGGTACCCGCCCGCGAAAACCCTCCTCCTTTATTCTTTCTTTCACAAACGGTGGGTATTATACCACCTGCACCGAAGGAATGAGCGAAGAGGATACGACATACTCCGCAGATGGTCACAAACAAGGTGCATTCGCAATGAATCAATCCGACGATGCGGCGCTGGCCCGGAAGATAGCCGGCGGCGATGAAGCCGCCCTGGCGGCTTTCTATGCGCGCTACGCGGAGGTGCTCTTTGCCTTCATCTACCAGCACCTTCCCGACGCTCGCCCCGACGCCGAAGAAATCTGGCAGGACACGCTCCTGGCGGCGCTGCGAGCGCTGCCGGGCTATCGCGGAGACGCGGCGCTTTTCACCTGGCTGTGCAGCATCGCCCGGCACAAGCTCAACGACTATTTCCGTCGCCACAAACATCACCACAATGCAGTCTTCTCGGATCTGCCGGAGGGATGGCCGGAACGGCTCAGCGCGCTCGACCCGCTGCCCGAAGAAATGCTGGCCAACCGCGCCCTGCGCATTCAGGTCGTCGAAGCGTTGGGCGCGCTGCCGGAGGAATATCGCGCGGCGCTGGTAGCGCGCTACGCCGACGAGCGCCCCGTGGACGAAGTGGCCCATTTGCTCGGTCGCACCTACAAAGCCACCGAATCCTTACTCTCGAGAGCACGCAGCGCATTGCGCGCGGCCCTGGTCCGCCTGGAGGATAGAGCATGAGTGAGTATGGCACAACCGACCCCGAAGAACCCGGCAATGTCCGGCTTGGTGAAAGCCATGCCCGGCAATTGTTGGAAAGCGCCTACAACACGGAAGCACGACCAACAACGGCAGCCGCGCAGGCGACCTACCACCGTCTGCTGGCAGAATTGCACGCCCGGACGGCTCCGGGAGAGTTTCCCGACGCAATTCTGAGCGCCAGCGGCGGCCTGATCTTCCTGAGCAGCATCTGGCTGCTGATTCAAAGTGGCAGCGTAAGCGCCAACCCGATAGCCGTCGTGCTCGCGATGGGAGCTTTCGCTAACCTCATCCTGGCGCCGGTGGCCGGCATTATCATCGTCAGAAACAGAAACCATTGATCGCAGTTCAACCGAAAAAGGAGTTCCAAGATATGAACACAGACACCCTTAAACGTTGGTTGCCGCGCATCGCGGTCATAGGATTGGCGCTGGCTTTGATTTCGGTCGCGGTGACGACGCCAATCGTTCAACGCGCGCACACGGATTCGGGAGAAACTCGTCCCGGCGTGGCCGCAGCGTTGGCGCAAGTTCAAGCCGTACACCCGGCATCGCTGACAGACGCCGGCTTCCTCGCCGCGTTGGACCAGGCGCGCCAGGCGCCCTATGTCGTTGGCGTGTGGCTCTTCACACGGGAGGGCGAAATCCTGCAAAGCTACAATCCCGGCACCGACACGGGCACGGTGAGCGAATGGGCCACCGCCGAGACGCAGCGCGTGTTGGAGACGCTGCCCGAGGACAGTCTGACGCCCGATCAGCGCACGCAAGTGCTGGCCGCCGCCGTCATGCAGCGCGAAGGCGAACACAACGACATATTCCGTCAAATGTTGGGGCCGGTTGAAGATCCCGACGGCGCCTTGCTCGGCTGGGTAGGGTTCACGTATGACGTCAGTTCCACAACCGGCGAGCCGGGCGCTCTCTGGATTGCCATGCTGTTGGTGGGGCTGGGCGGATTGGGCCTCTACTGGCTATCGCTCCCCGTCTGGGTCTGGCTGGACGCCCGGCAGCACGGCGAACGCGCCTGGGTTTGGGCCACTTTCGTCTTGATCGGCAACCTGGTCGCGCTGATCGCCTACATCCTGGCGCGCGCGCCGCGACCGCAACCACGCTGATGACCGGATCATCGCCAAAGAATCCTTAACAGTTCCCAACACAAGCGTATTTTCATGGTTCACTTACAGCAGAAAAGGCGAAACCAACCCGATCACAAAACACTATCGCAATCGCCCGTCAAAAACAAGGAGCATTGAGAACTATGAAACACGCAGCGATCCTGGTCACACTATGTCTGACTCTGGCGGCGGCGGCGCTGTTCTGCGCCTCGACGCGCGATACTCAAGCTGTATTCCTGAGAGACGATGCGCACATCACCGTCTGTTATTCCCACGACGAATGCTCGGTTTTTGAGGCAACCGGCCCGGCCTTGCAACTCGCCTTCGAGCAGGCCAACGACGGCGCCACCATCACCATCCCGCCGGGACTCTACCGCAACATCACCTCGACCCTGACGGTCAGCCAGAAATACTGGCGGTACGATGGCGCGCCAAACACAAACTGCGAGAACAGAGAGTACACGACCACCTTCCTCATCCAGAATAAATCCAACCTCATCATCAAAAGCAGCAGCAACGCCGTCACCGATACGATCATTCTGGGCGGGGAGGGAAACGTGGATCACGCCTTGACCATCGCCGACTCTACCAACATCAACATCGCGGGGATATCCATATTTTCAGATGGAGGGCGGGAAGGCAACGGCGTTTCCGATGCCGCGTTGAATGTAGTCAGGAGCACCGGAAGCGTACAGGACGCCATTCTTTCCGGCAATAAGGTTCCCGTAGACCCGGGCAACACCACAAGGATTGACCAGGAAGGGATTACACTCTTCGGTCCCACCACCCACTTTACGATCAGCCACAATCTCATCGCCAACAATTTTCACACCGGCGTTACGATACTCCACGGAGCCAGCGGCGTCATATCGGGGAACCTGATTACCAGAAATGGGTACGAGGGGCACATGCCGATGGGACCCGGAATCACCAGTTTCTACCACTCAGAGCTGGGAAATTGCTTCAACGGCAATGTGAGAATCAAAGCGTGGAACAATATCGTCACCGACAATGCGGGGATGGGCATTTCGGTGCGAGGGCAGCTTACCGGCAGCAACGTCATCGAAATTTCCCACAATACTGTGTACAACAACCAGATGGGAATCAGAATCGGTCCGGGCGAATGGGGTATGTCCAGCCTGGATGTCAATTCTTTGACATACGGCGCCGAGATGCGCATCAGCAACAACATGATTCTCGGCAACCACTCCGGCGCGGTCAGAATAGATCCGCCGCCCACCACTGCCCAGGGCGGGCTGGTGATAGATGCGCGTTCGAGCATCAGCATCTCGAATAACGCCAGTTATTGGAACACCCCCAACGATGGCGACTTCGTTCCGTCCACATCGGGCGGGCGCATCTTCGTCCAAAACAATCTGATCACGGACACGCTGCGCGATGCGTACTTCCAGTTGCCGGACGCTTCCCCGCTCAAAGACGCCGGGTGGACCTACCAGGGAGCCGCCAACCCATCCCCCGACATCTCCAGCTACGAGCATTTTGACAACAAAGCCGCCTTTGACATCACCCTGCTTACGACAAGGTGCCCGCAATACAACGCCATCAACTGGATTGAGAACCACGTCCGGGTGGTGGACGCCCCCGACGTCAGATGTGTGTACGAACCGACCGTACACCAGGTGTTTCTGCCGTTACTCCTTCGAGAATAAAAAGAGAGTGCTTTTGCGGGCAGGGTACCGCCCGCAAAAACACTTTTTTATCTCTCTCGTTGATTTGTAAACCCCCTCAAATTGAAGATAATCAAAGCAACCAAACTTGAAACGAGGTTGCGCGATGAACCCACAAAAACCCCAACACGAACTGTACCCCATGCTAAGCGTCGAAGAGGCGCTGGCGCAAGTGTTGAGCGCCTTCCAGTCGTTGGAAGCCGAAAGTGTGCCGCTGTTGGAATCGCTGAACCGCGTGCTGGCGCAGCCGGTGTACAGCGACGATGACGTTCCGCCCCACGACAACTCGGCCATGGACGGCTACGCGCTGTTGACCCGGGACACGCTCGGTGCGACGGCGGAAGAACCGGTGCGGCTGCGGATAATCGAAAACCTGGCTGCCGGCTATCTGGCCAGGGAAACGGTCACACCGGGGACGGCCATCCGCATCATGACCGGCGCGCCAATCCCTGAAGGCGCCAACGCTGTGATCCAGTTCGAGGAGACCCGGCGCGACGGCGAATGGGTGGAAATCTTTGCCCCCGTGCCGGTCGCGCACAACATTCGCCGGGCCGGGGAGGACGTCCACCGCGGAGACCTGATCCTGCCGCAGGGGACGTGGCTGCGCCCGCAGGAGGTGGGAATGCTGGCGGCGGTGGGCATCGGGCACGTTCTGGTGACACGCCGGCCACGGGTGGCCATCCTCGCCACCGGCGACGAACTGGCCGATGTGGACGAACCGTTGGCGCCCGGTAAAATTCGCAATTCCAACAGTTACTCCAACGCCGCGCAAGTGCTCAAATACGGCGGCATTCCGGTCATGCTCGGCATCGCCCGCGACACTCAAAACGATTTGATTGCCAAAATCCGCGAGGGGCTGGCGCAGCGTGTGGATATGTTCCTCACCTCCGGTGGAGTTTCGGTGGGCGACTTCGATGTGGTCAAGACGGTGCTCGCCGCCGAGGGCGCGATGACTTTTTGGCGGGTGCGGATGAAGCCGGGGAAGCCGCTGGCCTTCGGGACGCTCACCACCCTGGGCGGGCAACTCGTGCCGATGTTGGGAATGCCGGGCAATCCGGTTTCGGTAATGGTCTCCTTCGAGATTTTCGCCCGCCCGGCCCTCGCCAAAATGTTGGGGCAGCCCACCGAACGGGAAACCATCGAAGCCGTTCTGTTGGACCCGATTAAATCCAAAGACGACCGTCGCCATTACCTGCGCGTGCAGATCCTCTGGCAGGACGGGCAATACTGCGTCAGACAGACCGGCGAACAGGGATCGGGCATGCTCAGCTCGATGGTCAAAGCCAACGGGTTGGCGATCATCCCGGAGACGTGGAGCTCCGCGCCGGCAGGCGCGCGGGTGAAAGTGCTGAGGTTGGATTAAGATGGCCTTCACCGTCGCAATTCTCACCGCCAGCGACCGTTGCTCGCGGGGCGAGGAGCAAGATCGCAGCGGGCCGTGGATCGCCGAGTGGGTGCGTGAGCACTGGCAGGCCGAGGTCATAGCGCAAGCCATCGTGCCGGACGAACGCCCGCAGATTGCCGGGCAATTGCGCGCCTGGTGCCAGGTTGGCGCCGACCTGATCCTGACCACCGGCGGCACCGGCTTCTCTCCACGGGACGTGACCCCCGAAGCCACCCAGGAGGTCATTGAGCGGGAAGCGCCCGGACTGGCCGAGGCCATGCGGGCGGCAGGGCTGGCCGAAACCCCCAACGCCATGCTCTCCCGCGCCAAAGCCGGCATCTGCGGGCGGACGCTCATCATCAATCTGCCCGGCAGCCCCAAAGGCGCCCGCTCCGGCCTGGAGGCCCTGGAAAGAGCGCTCCCCCACGGCATCGCCATGCTACAGGGCGTGCCGGAGGCGTATGCGGGCGGCGCGGAGAAGCGTGAAACGTGAAACGTGATGCGTGAAATCTGCGATTGTAATCCGTAATCCCCTACTCCCTACTCCCTATTCCCCTCCGCAATATACTCATCCGCCAGCCGCTCCAGGATTTCCAGGGGCACGCCGCCGTTGCCGATGACGACGTTGTGGAAGGTTTTCAGGTCGAAATCATCGCCCAGGGCGGTCTCGGCCTTCTGTCGCAGCTCCAAAATCTTGATCATGCCGATTTTGTAGGCGGTAGCCTGACCGGGCCAGGTAATGTAGCGCCAGATTTCCCCCTCAACGGCGCCGCGCGGGAAGCCGGTATACTTCATCATATAGTCCACCGCTTCATCGTAGGTCCAGCCTTTGGCGTGCATCCCGGTATCCACCACCAGACGCACGGCGCGATACATCTCGAACTGCAGCCGCCCTAGATCGCCATAAGGGTCGTCGCCATACCAGCCCAAATCGCCGGCCAGCCACTCGGCGTAAAGCGCCCACCCCTCGATATGCCCGATAAACCCGATGTCGGTGCGGAAGAGCGGCAGATCCAATTCCTGGGCCAGCGCAATCTGGTAATGGTGGCCGGGCACCGCTTCGTGATACGCCAGCGAACGCATTCTGAACTTCGCCTCGGCGCCGGTGGTAGCGGCGTAAAATGCGCCCGGCCGCGAGCCGTCCACCGCCGGCCCGGAGTAATACCCGCCCGATTCCCCGCCGACGACGATGACCTTTGCCTGCGGGCGCAGATCAAAAGCCGCCGCAGAATCGCGTTCCGCCGCCACGATGATAGCCTCATAGCCGGCCTTGATGTCGGCGCCGTAGAGAACTCCGCCGTCCTTCGCCAAATATCCAAAAAGAGTTGGCAGTCCCAGCCCCGTCGGATAGCCCAACGCCGCAAAGCGCGTGTACAACTCAGCTTCGATGCGCGCCACCTCCTGCAACCCCAGCTCGTGAATCTCATCGGCGGTCAGATCGGTGTTGGTGAAATGATACAGCGCGTAGGCGTAAAACTCACGCCCATTAGGGAACTTCGATGCCCCCACCTTATCTGTGGCGACCGCCTGCTGTTTTTCAAGGCAGTCGGCCAACGCCGCATAACCGGGCAACACCGAGTCCCGGATGGCGACTTCGGCAGCTTCAAGCAAGGTCTGTCTGTCAGCCTCGCCGATTGAACTTAAGACGGACAGCTTTTCGGCGAAAGAAGTGTAAAACGGCGTATCGGACGGAGCGCTGCCGGCCATCTCACGCGCCTGGCTCGCGATCCACCGGTTGATAAAACGCGGCAGCAACACCCCCATTTGCTCGCGACGGTTCAGGCCATCCACCACCTGCAACATCTGCGCTTGAACCTGGGAAAGACGGGTGACGTAATCTCCGGCGTTCTTTCTATCGGTCACCGGGTGAATCTGGGTGAGAAAATGCACCAGACTGCCCGGATAACCGATGACGCCGGGGCGAACAAGATAATCGTCGTAGAAGAACTCGTGGCCGCGCACGGCATCTTCGAGATACCAGAGATAAATATCATAGGAAAGTTGCTGCTCCGGCGTAAGCGCCGCGCGGTCATAAGTGCGCAGCAAACTCAGAATGGCCGTCTCCAAATCCTGTGTCTCGTGAAAGTAAGCGTCGGACATATCGTTGAGCCGGTCGTTGCCGCTGCCGAAAGGTTCGGACAGACCCAGTTCGGTCACGTACTGCGGCGAACGCAGCAAAATCCGCTTGTAGGACTCATCGAAAAACGCATCCATCGGCAGACCTTGCAGCCCCTCCGCAACCGGCGGAACCGTCACCGCAGGCAGAGTCGGCGTAGACGCAAGCGCAATCACTTCAGGAGTAACAGTCGGCGCAACCGGCGCAGGTGCAGTCGCAGACAATGTCGCCGTCACAGTTAGTGTGGGCAGAATGATAGCCGGAAGCGAAGGCGAAAATATGTCTTCAATTAAATGGCGCGCGCGCGACAACTTGTAACGCGACACCTGGCAACCGGCCAACAACAACAAAGAAAAAATACCGGCAAAGCGAAAGAGACTTTTGTAGGTCATCACAAACCTCCCTGGCGAATCAGCGAGTCAGCGGATTACGGATTTCACGTTTCACGGCTCGCCCGCCGCTCCATCATACAACAAAAGTCCAATGCTCACACCCGCTATCTGGCGGGGATAGGAATTCATGTACAATTTCACGCCCTGCGTTATACTTCGGCCAGGAGAAAACATCATGAACAGATACCCAAAACTTCAATGCTGCCTGCTTTGGATGATTGCTGCCGCTCTGGTTCTGGCGTGCAAATCAGGGGAACCGCTCGCCCCAACGGATGCTGACCTCTGTGGACAATCGCGCAAACCTTCAAAAGAAGATATGGCCTTCTTCTCCACATTCACCGGAGAAACTTTCACCTCCGAAGAGTGGATAAAAAGCGATTCAGTGAATGACCTACGGGCAAGCGCAACGTGGATTTATGAAGACGAAGGTGGAGTAGCTTTCGCCGAATATCTGCTCTACAACTGCGGGTGCACTCAAAGCGATGTGGAACACTACCTCAACGGATTGAACTCCGAAAATGTCACATTTAACGGTTATCAGAACATCCAAGTCGTGAAACAATGCACTCTGGGAAATGAAGCCCTGACACTCTACGAATTCAGCGTTACCTGGAAAAACGAGGCGTATTCGCTGCGCTACTGGGCGAAATTACAAAGCCAGACCCGCATTCTCACCATGATGCTGGCCTTCCCCGAATCTTCTACGAGCCTGATGGACCAATACGCCATGAACATCTTCCCTGAACTGCCCGATTGCCAGGAGTAGGAAGAAAAGCACAGGGGCGCGCTTTTC
>DAOUFX010000601.1:0-18303 GCA_034429675.1 Anaerolineae bacterium
TCGTGCGGGGTACCCGCACGAAAAAACACTCCCTTTTAACCCTGCCGCGTCAGCGGCTATTTTTGAAGGAGCCCATTGATGAAATACTTTGCATCTGTCGAAAACAAGCCCGGGCTGAACGGCGTGCCCGACAATCCTTGTGAGATCTTGGGATTTGAACTGTTGAACCTCGCGCCCGGTGAGGTGTACGAGGGCGTGACGGGTCACCGGGAAGCACTGGCCGTTCTTCTGAGCGGCAAGGCTACGTTCGACGTCTCCGGCAAGCGCTTCGAGAGCGTCGGCGGACGCCCCAACGTCTTCTCCGGCAAGCCGCACTCGGTCTACATGTCGTGTGGTTCGACGTATACCATCAAAGCTGAAGGCGCGGTCAGCATCGCGTTGACCAGCGCGCCGAGCGATCTGCCCACCGCCCCCTACGTCATCGGGCCGGAGCGCGTGGCGAGCGGCGCCTGGGGCGCGGCAAACTTCAAGCGCTATTTTCACCAGATTCTCACGCTGGCCGCGCAACCCGATCTGCCCGCGCGGCGGCTGATCGTGGGCGAGACGTTCACGCCCAGCGGCAACTGGAGCACCTTCCCGCCGCACAAGCACGAGGTGGACGATCTGCCCCGCGAGGCCGATCACGAGGAAATCTACTTCTTCAAGGTGAACCCGCCGGACGGCTTCGGCATCTGCCGCTACTACAACGCCGACGGCGTCGAGGAAAACTTCACCGTGCGCGACAACACCCTCCTGATGGCGCCTTACGGCTATCACACCGTCGTCAGCGCGCCGGGCTACACCACCTACTACCTCTGGTTCCTGGGCGGCGAACATCGCATCCAGGCCACCGCCGACGATCCCGCCTACGGCTGGGTCAGCCGCACCGTACCGATGCTCAAGGAACTGGGGCACTAAACCAAAATTCTCGTTGATAAGGATCGTTTTTTATGGAATCTCAACCGCAACCTCTGCATTCTCGACTCTGGCATCCCACCCTGATCGTTTTCATCTCCAGCAGTTGCATCATGATCCTGGAGCTGGTAGCCGGGCGGATCATCGCGCCCAGCGTCGGCGTGTCGCTCTATACCTGGACGAGCGTCATCGGCGTCATCCTGGCGGGAATCAGCCTGGGCAATTACCTCGGAGGCTGGCTGGCCGACCGCTGGGCCTCGCCGCGACTGCTGGGATTGATGTTCCTCCTCAGCAGCCTGACCGCCCTGGCATCGCTGGGACTGGATCAACTCGGCGTGATCGGCTGGGTGGAGTGGCCGCTGATCCTGGAGATCGTGACTCTGATTGCCGTCCTCTTCTTCGTCCCCTGTACCCTGCTAGGCACCATCTCGCCGATTGTGGTCAAGCTCAGTATGCGCGACCTCGCCCGCGCCGGGCGCACGGTGGGGCAGATTTACGCCTTCGGTTCGGTCGGCAGCATCGTGGGGACGTTCCTCACCGGGTTCTGGCTCATTTCGCAATTCGGCACCTACACCGTCGTCTGCGGCGTCGCCGTGGTCCTGTTTTTGATGGGGCTGCTTTTCCTTCTCAAGCGCTTCTGGGTCGCCATCCCGCCGGTCGCCATTCTGATCGGCGTTCTGGCGTTGGCTTTGCAGCAGGAATGGATCAAAGACCCGTGTATGTACGAAACCAACTACTTCTGCATCAAAGTGCGCGAAGAGGAGAAAGAGGGCGAGACGGTGCGTGTCCTGGTGCTCGACCGCCTGGTTCACAGCTACAGCGCCCTGAACAATCCCACCAAACTGATCTACGACTACGAGCAGATCTACGCCGAGGCGACGGCCAACGTGGCCGAACAGCACCCGGCGCTGCGCGCGCTTTTCATCGGCGGGGGCGGGTACACGTTCCCGCGCTACCTGGAGACGGTCTACCCCGACAGCGCCATTGACGTGATCGAGATTGACCCCGGCGTCACCTGGACGGCGCAGACGTACATGGGACTGGCCGAGGACACCCGCATCGTCAGTTACAACGAGGACGCCCGCATGTTCCTGCAACGCGAGCCGGCGCAGCGCTACCACATGATTCTGGGCGACGCTTTCAACGATTTCTCCGTGCCCTATCACCTGACCACGCGCGAATTCAACGACCGCGTCCACGCCTGGCTGGAGCCGGACGGCATCTACATGGTCAACCTGATTGACGGCGGCTACGGCCACTTCCTGCGCGCCTACGTCCACACCCTGCGCCAGAGCTTTGCCAACGTCTACATCGTCCCCACGCACGAAACCTGGCGCGAGGCGTCGCGCAACACGCTCGTCGTGGTCGCCAGCGACGCGCCGTTGACTCCAGAAGACTTCGCCGAGGATTCGACGTGGCGCAAGTATGCGCTCTCTCAACAGGACATCGCAGCCTTCCTGGCCGAAGACAAATTGGTCATGCTCACCGACCGCTACGCCCCCGTCGAGCAAATGCTCGCCCCCGTCTTCCTGGGGAAAAATCGAGAATAGAAGGGTTGGAACGTTTGAACGTTCCAACGCACTGTCCCAAGGAGTATCGCTATGGCTTTCAACCCCAGGTTTCTTGATCCGCCGCGTAAGTTCAGCGTGATGCCGTTCTGGTTTTGGAACGATGCGTTGGCGGAGCCCGAACTGCTGCGCCAGATCGCCGAGATGGAGGCGCACGGGGTTTACGGCTTCGTCATCCACCCGCGCGTGGGGCTGCCCCGCGAGATCGGCTGGCTGTCCGAGCGCATGCTGGCCCTGATGCGCGTCGCCGTCGCCGAGGCGCGCCGCCGTTCCATGGCCGTCGTGCTCTACGACGAAGGGATGTACCCCTCCGGCTCGGCCAGTGGGCAGGTCGTCGCCGCCAATCCGGCCTACCAATGCCGCTGCCTGGCGCTGGCCCCAGGCGAGCCCCAGGATAACCCGGCGCACCACCTCGTCGCCGACCTCAGGCGCGCGAACGGCCAGCGCGTCATCGTCGTGGATCGCCCGCTGGATTCCGTCATCCGCGGCCTCCACTACCTCAACGAAGACCGCCCGCACGAGAAGCTGACCGAGGAAACGCCGCCGGCGGCGGACATTCTCAATCCCGACGCGGTGGCGACGTTCATCCGCCTGGTCTACGACCGTTACGCCGAGGCGTTGGGCGACTATTTCGGCGATCCCATCTTCGCCATCTTCACCGACGAGCCGGGTCTGCTGGGACGCCCCCGCGAACGCAACGTCTGGCCGGGGACCACCGGCATCCTGGAACACGTCAACGCCTTCCTGGGCTACGATTTCACGCCGCATCTGCCCGCGCTGTGGTACGACGACGAGCCCGACGCGGCCCGCTACCGCCGCGACTACACCCGCGCCATCGCCCACCGCCTGGAGGAGACGTTCTACGCGCAGCTTCACGGCTGGTGTGAGCGTCACGCCATCGCGCTGGCCGGGCACCCCGGCAGCGGCGACGACATGGCTTACCTGCGCTATTTTCATATTCCCGGCCAGGATTTGGTGTGGCGCTGGGTGCTGCCCGGCCCCACCGCCCTCGAAGGGCCGGAATCCACGCAGGCCAAGGGCGCATCCTCGGCGGCGCTGCATCTGGGGCGACCGCGCAACAGCAACGAATGTTTCGGCGCCTACGGCCACGAGTTCACCTGGGAGGAGATGCTGTGGCTGGTGAACTGGTGCTTCGTGCGCGGAACCAATCTGCTGTACCCGCACGCCTTCTACTATTCAATCCGTGGCCCGCGCAAGGACGAACGCCCGCCCGACGTTGGCCCGCACAGCCCCTGGTGGGGCCGTTACCGCGATTTTGCCGACTACTGCCGTAGAGTGTGCTGGCTCAACGCCGAAAGCCGCCAGGACTGCCGTATCGCCATCCTCTGCGAAGGGACAGGTTTGCCCTGGCCGGCGGCCAAAGTCTGCTTCCAGGGCCAGCGCGATTTCAACTACCTGGAGCTGCGCCACCTCTGGGAGGACGCGCGCGTGACCGCAGACGGCGTCGCGATCGCCGGCATGCGCTACGCCGCCGTGATCGTGGACGGCCTGCGAACCATCCCGCCCGCAGCCCAACCCGCGCTCCAGATCCTCGCCCAGGCCGGGCGGGTGATCCTGTGGGGCGCCGATCCGGTCGCGGGATTGCCGCCGGACCAGGTCACGGTCGCGCGCAGCCCCGAAGCGCTGCTGGCGGCCCTGGATCGCTGCGCCCCGCCTGACTTGACTGCAGACCCGCCGGCGCCCGACCTGCGCTATCGCCACGTCATCCAGACCGGCGACGAGGGCCGGGCCATTCACAGCTACATTCTGACCAACGAAGGCGTCGCCCCCCTCCAAACGGCGCTCACCGTCAGCGCCCCCGGCGAAAAAACCTGGATAGACCCCTTCACCCGCCAAACCACGCCCGCCGCCGACCCGCTGATTTTGAATCTGGAGCCGTACAAACTGCGGATTTTGCAGGTAGACAGTAGACGGTAAACGGTAGACAGGGGAAGAGGGCATTCGCTGACCCACATTTTACCCTCGCCGATCAGCAAACTTTCAACTTTTCAACTTGGTTAGTGTCTCAAAGTATGCGCCGCGCCTGACGCCAAGCTGCCCCCCCTTAATCCCCCCCAACGGGGGGGAATGCGCGCGATAGAATCTTTCTTCCCCCCATTGGGGGGAATTAAAGGGGGGAACTTGCTCAAGTACGCTGAGACAAACTATGGCGAATACTTTATGACAGTAACCAACTTTCAACTATCTTTGAAGGAGATTGCAATGAAAACCATCGTCACATTTGGAGAAATCATGCTCCGCCTGGCGCCGCCGGGCTTTCAGCGGCTCACGCAAGCGGCCAGCTTCGACGTGACCTTCGGCGGCGGCGAGGCCAACGTGGCCGTCTCATGCGCCAACTACGGCCTGCCGGTGGAGTACGTCACGCGGCTGCCCGCCAACGACATCGGCGACGCCTGCCTGGCGTCCGTGCGGCGCGCCGGCGTGGGCGTGCGCCACGTCATCCGCGGCGGCGACCGGCTGGGCATTTATTTCCTGGAGGCCGGAGCGGCCCAACGCGGCAGCAAGGTCATCTACGACCGGGCCGGGTCGGCGCTGGCGACCATCCAGCCGGGGATGATTGACTGGCAGACGGTGCTGGACGGCGCCGGCTGGTTCCACTGGACCGGCATCACGCCGGCCATCTCCGAGAGCGCGGCGGCGGTGTGCCTGGAAGCGGTCAAAACGGCCAAAGCGCTGGGCGTCACCGTCTCGTGCGACCTGAACTATCGCAACAAGCTGTGGAAGTGGGGCAAGAAAGCCGGCGAGGTGATGCCGGAGCTGGTAAGTTACACCGACGTCGCCATCGGCAACGAGGAAGACGCCGACAAAGTCTTCGGCATTCGCGCGCCGGAAACCGACGTGACCGGGGGCAAAGTCGAAGCGGAAGCTTACGTCTACGTTTGCGAGCAGCTCAAGGCGCGTTTCCCCAACCTGCAGACCATCGCCGTCACCCTGCGCGGCTCGCTCTCGGCCAGCCACAACACCTGGAGCGGCCTCCTGTGGCGCGACGGGCAGGTTGCCGTCGCCCCGACTTACGACATGACCCACATCGTAGACCGCGTCGGCGGCGGCGACAGCTTTATGGGCGGCCTGATCTACGGCATGCTGACCTATCCCGACAAGCAGAACGCCATCAACTTCGCGGTAGCCGCCTCGTGCCTCAAGCACAGCATCCCCGGCGACTTCAACCTGGTGAGCGTGGACGAAGTCGAAAAATTGATGGGCGGCGACGCCTCCGGGCGGGTGAGCCGGTAAAAAAGAATCATGAATCATGAATCATGAGTTGTGGGGATGCCTTGTTATCCCTTGACTCATTGATTCGCCGGTTCATGATTCATGATTCATGATTCATGATTCAAGGAGACATCTATGGCAAAATACGATCGCTTAACTGTTTACAACACCGCGTTGGCAACCGGCATGGTGCCGGTGTTCTATCACGCCAACGCCGAGACCGCCCGCAAGATCGCGGCGGCGTGCTACGCGGGCGGCATCCGCGTGTTGGAGTTCACCAATCGCGGCGACCGGGCGTGGGCCGTCTTCAACGAGCTGATCCAGTTCGTCGAGAAGGAGCTGCCCGGCGCAATCCTGGGCGTCGGCTCGATCGTGGACGCACCCACGGCGGCGCTCTACATCGCCTCCGGCGCCAACTTCGTCGTCGGGCCGATGCTCAACCCGGAGGTGGCCCGGCTGTGCAATCGCCGCAAGGTCGGCTACATGCCCGGCTGCGGCACCATCGGCGAGATCTCGGAGGCCGAGGAGCTGGGCGTCGAAATCGTCAAACTTTTCCCCGGCGAGACGGTGGGCGGGCCGGCTTTCGTCAAGGCCGTGCGCGGGCCGATGCCCTGGACGCGCATCATGCCCACCGGCGGCGTCAAGGCGGCCCAGGACAACATCGCCGCCTGGATCAAGGCCGGCGTCGCCTGCCTGGGAATCGGCAGCGACCTGGTACGGCAGGATTGGGTGTCCACCGGCGAGTACGACAAGATCGAGCAAACCGCGCGGCAAGTGCTGGCGTGGATCAAGGAGGCGCGAGGATGAACTATAAGCGAGTGACTACGCTCAAAACGGCAGAGGCGTTCGCCGAGTATCTGGCGGAGCTGGGCGTCGCAATCCCCTGCGACACCGAGTTACAGACCGGCGACGGCGCTCCGCTGGCGCAGCCCTACGTCCTGCCGGACGGCTTCCGCATCGGCAACCGCTTCTGTATCCTGCCGATGGAGGGCTGGGACGGCACCACTGACGGGCATCCCACCGATCTGACTCTACGCCGCTGGGAGCGCTTTGGCCTGAGCGGCGCCAAGCTCATCTGGGGCGGCGAGGCGGTGGCCGTGCGCCCGGAAGGCCGCGCCAACCCCAACCAGTTAATGATCAACCCCGGTACGCTGCCCGATCTGATCAAGCTGCGCGAGACGTTGACGGCGGCGCACGCGGCGCATTGCGGCGCGACGGACGACCTGCTGGTGGGGTTGCAACTGACCCATTCGGGGCGTTTTGCGCGGCCCAACGTCAAAACCCGGCTGGAGCCGAAAATCCTCTACCACCATCCCCTGCTGGACGCCAAATTCGGGACTGCGCCGGACCTGCCGGTGATGAGCGACGACGAAATCGCCGAACTAATCGCGGATTTTGTGAAAGCGGCGAAGCTGGCCTACGAAGCCGGGTACGCTTTTGTGGATCTCAAACACTGCCACGGCTACCTGGGCCACGAGTTCCTCAGCGCCGTAGATCGCCCCGGGCGCTACGGCGGCAGCCTGGAAAATCGCACCCGCTTCCTGCGCGAGATCGTCGCCGGCATCCGCGCGACTGTGCCGGCGTTGGGGCTTGGCGTGCGGTTCAGTGCCTTCGACTTCGTGCCCTTCCGCCCCGGCGCCGACGGCGCCGGCGAGCCGACGCCGTTTGAGGGAGCGGCGTACCCCTACGCCTTCGGCGGCGACGGCACCGGGCTGGGCATTGACCTGACCGAGCCCCACGCCTTTCTCGACGTGTTGGCGGAACTGGGCATCCATCTCGTCTGCATCACCGTGGGCAGCCCCTACTACAACCCGCACATCCAGCGCCCGGCGCTCTTCCCGCCTTCCGATGGCTACCAACCGCCGGAAGACCCGCTGGTGGGCGTGGCGCGACAGATTGGCGTGGTCGCACAACTCAAACAGCGCCATCCGCAGCTGGCTTTGGTGGGATCGGGGTATTCGTATCTGCAAGAGTGGTTGCCCAACGTGGGGCAGGCGGTCGTGCGCCGTGGCATGAGCGACTTTGTGGGATTGGGGCGCATGGTGCTCTCGTACCCGGAGATGGCCGCCGACGCTCTGGCCGGGCGGCCATTGGACCGGCGGCGCATCTGTCGCACCTTCAGCGATTGCACGACGGCGCCGCGCAAAGGATTGGTTTCGGGGTGCTATCCGCTGGACGCATTCTACAAAGATCGCCCTGAAGCGGAAAGCTTAAAAACACTGAAAAAAGCTTAGCCGACTGCGTCGCCGAGCAGGACTCCCAGCAACCCGACGATACAACCAAGATGCAGGAAGAAATCGGTTTGAGCGAGCCACGAAACCACCGGCCATGCGGGAAGCAAATTCAATACCAGGCTGAGCAAAACCAGCCCAACTCCCACGAGCACCGGGAAACCCCGGTAGCGTGAGATAAACTCGCTCATAATTTTCAACCATTCGTTGGCGGTTCTCTTTTTCTTTGCTTCACTCATCGGTTGTCTCCTGATAGAGTAACGTAGAGACGTAGCAGTGCTACGTCTCTACTGATTGTATCACGTCCACCGCGAAGCCACAATCGTATTTTCAGGGGAATTCATCATTCTTCGTCCTTCAGGGCAATGATGCGGGCGGCCAGGTCTGGCAGAAATTCCCGGTAGTTGAAATGGTCCCAGCCGTAATTGCCCAGGGTGAAGATCGCCATGCCGAGCACGTAATCGTCCTCGCGCAGGCGATCGTCGTACCAGCTCATCTGCTCGACGAAGATTTCGCCGCGCTCGTCCGGGTCGTCAATCGCCAGGTTGCATTCGGTGATGACCAACGGGATGACCTCACCGCGCGGGATGAGAATATCGCGATAGAGATGCCGGTAGCGCCCGGTAAGGACGCCGCGATCGGCGTAACGCGGCAGGGATGGATCGTTGGAGTCTTGCCCAGGGTAGCGCGGCAGGGCTTCGCCCCAGCGCTCGTCCATCGGATTGGCGTATTCGTGCAGCGAGAGAATGTGCCCGCCCTCCTGGGCGCGCGCAAAGATGCCGGTCTCGGCGATGGCCTGCCACTCGTAGATTTCGGGAACTCCCACGCTGTACGAGAACAGGGCCAGGCGATACCCGTGACTCTCGGCGATGTCCATCGCCTCTATGAAGAACTGCGCCAGCCAAACGTGTCCGGCGACCGGCGGGTCGGGCTCGTTGAGGATTTCCCAATAGTCCACGTAAGCTTTGTGCGGTTTCCAGCGGGCCATGTGCATTTGCATATAAGTCGCCGCCGCCGCCTTCGGGTCGCCTTCGGCCGCGATGCCTTCCCACTGCGGGTCCTGCCAGCGCCCGATGGTGATCGTTTCCGGCGAAATCTCCTTGACCTGTTTCAGAAAATCAAAGTTCAAGCCTTTGACCACAGCCACGTGACCGCCCGCGTCGTGGACGGACTGCACAAAGTCGGTGGTCCCGTCATCCACAATGGCGTGGACGCCGAGCTTGGATGGCCCGTGCGGGGTGTCGTGGGTGTAGGGAAGCGCCACGTCGTAGGCGCGCATGACCAATGGCAGGTACGTGCGCAACATTTGCGGCATAGCCTTGACGACCACGGTGATCGTCTGGGGAGAATTGAGAATATGGGTGGGAACCGTGCCGATGGACAACGTCGCCGTAAACGACCCCGCCCACAGCGCCGTCGTGCCGGGGTACGGCGCGATTCTGACGTCGGACGGGTTCACGACCACCCACAACGGCTGCCCCGGAGCGCCCTGCGTCACCGGCAGAGTGGGGGTGAAGGCGCTGTCCGGCATCACCGTTGCCGTCCAGGTGAAAACGCCGTACCCGCCGTTGGTGATGGCGACCGCCGCCGTGATGGTGTGAGGCGCGGCCAGATCAACCAGCAAGGTCTGCATCGCCGGGGAAACTTCCAGCGACGGTTCCATGGACAGGCCGGGGCGCTTGCTCAGGGCGGCGAACGCATCATAAGCCGGGGTCGTCTCCCCGGCAGGGCTGCTGTCGTAAGAACGCAGCGAATAGAAGCGGCTGTGCAGACAGGGCAATTCGTGCCGGTAAGTATGCCAGTCCAGGTTCCACACGAACATCCCGTGCATCCAGGGCCAGTGGGTGTCGGCGTATTGGAAGGCGCGCACCAGATAATCCGCCTGCGTCTGCGCGCTGACCTCCTGCCACTTGAAATTCTCAAGGTAGTCCGGGTCGCTGTCGCAATTGACCCCCTCGTCCGACGGGCGGCGGAACCAGTTGAATTCCGTCGCCCATACCGGCAGCGCCGCGTATCCCCTGGCCACCAGAATCGCGCGCAGCGCTTCGACGCCTCTGAAGGCAAAGCCGTTCGGCACGTCTGCCGCGTCCTGCTCCGGCGGCGAGGCAAATCCGTATGGGTGATAGCCAAACGCATCCATACAATCGCCCGCGCCGTGATCCAACATCGCCCGCAAGTATTCGCGCTCGTCCATGGCCGCGCAGTTGTTGCCGGACCAGCCGTTGCACGTCCCCGTGATGCGTCCCACCGGGGCCAACCCGCCGCTGATCACCACCGCGTTCGGGTCCACGGCCTCGATGCGCTGCCGGGCAATGCACAACATCTCGGTATAGCGGCGCGGATCGGGCGGGTTCCCGCTCCAAAACGTGTGGGTGTTGGGCTCGTTGCAGATCTCGTAGGCATCCACAACGCCGATGCCCGCCTGCGCCTGCCGGGTGACGTGATCGGCCCAGACGTTCATATCCGCGATGTCCTGGCCGCCGCAGTTGATCAGATACAGCGCCTTGTGCCCCACCGGTTTCGTAGGCGGCTCCGTCAGGTATTCCTCCCAGAGCTTGACCCATTCCAGGGAGAGGTCGGGAACCAGGGGCCCGATGTTTCTGATTTTGCGCGCGTTGACGCCGTAGCCCAGATGCGGGGCCGGATAGTCGCGGGCCAGACAGCCCACATCGTTGATGGCGGCCAGAATGTGCTGCTCGTCGTCGGCCCAGACCAGCGACAGTTGCGCCGGCGAACGCCCGTTGAGCGGCGCGCTCAAGGTGAAGGGCGTGAACGGCGCCAGCGCCGGCAGATCGCGCCGCTCGATAGCCGTGCAGGTCGGCGCGTCCCACACAAAGAGGTGCGTCGCGCTGACGGGGCGCGCCGCCGTCGTGTGAAGTTCGACCTGGGCCCGACCGTCCGATCCGGCGAGATACAGCGTCCCCTCGGCGGTGGCCGCCGAAAGGCCCTCGGCGTCGCGCAGCGGATACCAGAATTCCGTCCATTCGATCGCCGTCTCCTGGCCGAGCGTCGCCCAATCCCAGAAGGTCGGCGCCACGCCGCCGTGAATTTCCACGCCGCCCGAATTATCGTCGGTCCACAGGCCGGGAGGCAGCATCGCGCTCCAGCCGGTAGCAAACCCTTTGGCGCCGCGCGCGATCGAAGGCGGGAACACCCGCACGACGCCTACATCGGCGGTCTGGTTATAGAGTCCCACGAAGTTTTCGGCAGCCTGCGGATGTTCAAAAAAGCCGAGCCAGCCCGTCCAGTTGCCCAGCGTCGAATAATCCACACCGTTGTGCACCGGCCAGTTAAACACCTGGCCGGGCCCCGGCAGACGCGCGTCGGCGGTGGAATGCACCGTCATCTGATCGGCGTGAAAGAGAAAACGCATGCCGGCGTCGGGGCTATTGATTGCGCCGGGAGCTAACATGGCGTTGTCCCAGAATTTATATGCGATGGTGTGATCGGTGGGGTTCTCGATGCGCGGCGTGACGGCCAGATAGGCGTGGTCGGCGGGCAGGAACAGCGTGATGATGGCGCGCAACCGGTCGGCGGCGGGAGAATCGCGCAGCGTCACCGTAATCCCGGCGCTCGAAGTGACAGCGTCCCAGGCCCAGGGAATACCCCACTCGTAGCCGTGCTCTTCCACGGGCAGGCACCACTCGATGCCGCCGGCGGCCAGCCACCAGCCTTGCTCCGGCGGCCCCCATTGTGTGGGCTTGATGACCGGGTTCTGGTATAAGTGGTTCGCGCCGGTGGCTTTGTCGAAGAGCTGGTACACCCGCCCACCCAATTCGGGCATGATCGTGACGGTAAGGTAAGCGTTTTCCAGCACCAGCAGCGTGTAATCCTGCGGAGTTGGAACGGGATTTGAGCCCAGATAAGCGCTCCAGTTCAAGACCGTGTAGCTCATGTTGTACTGTGGCGTAAAAACTTCGGTCAGGTAATGGCGGTAGGGATAGGTGGGAATGGAAATCGTCGTGGTGTAAAAACGAAGTGCGCCGGGCGCTGCGAGCGGCAACCACGACGGATCGGAGTCAACCACCGGCGCCGGCGCAGCGGCAACAAACGCGGGCGGATTCAGCAGGGAATGTCCCAGTCCTCCGGCCAGCGCCAGAAATACAAAACAAAGCAACAGCCGTTTGTATTGTCGCATGGTCATGTCTCCTGTTTCTCTTTACCTTCCTCTGTTTACCATTTAAATAGCATCTTCCAATCTTGCAAGCCGCGCCAGCAATTGCGGCAGCATCTTCTCGTGTCCCGGCGCCAGATCGGGCACATTACACGGCGATGTGCCATCCGGGAGCTGCGCCCAAAAGAACTCGAAGCGGATGGGGGCAGGAGAGCCGTCGGAGGGATGCATCTCGCAGTGTTGCCAGCGCTCGGGCGGCATCTCTTCGCAGATCAGGTGATAGAACCGGCGACGATGGACGTGTCCGAATTCGGGGAACTCGTGATCGTACTCGCCGAGGAAAGCGTCGAGGCGCAACGCTTGCAACCCGGTCTCTTCGAAAGCTTCACGCATCACGCCCACGGCGGGGTGTTCGCCCGCTTCCAACGTGCCGGCCGGCACCTGGATGCCCGCATCGGGGAAATCGGGGTGGCTGAAAACGAGCAGCCGGTGATGATGGGTGATATACGCGAGAACTTTATGTTTTATCAACGGACAGTGGCCTTCAGCGAGAACGTATAGGGCAACTTGCCCTTATGTTCGGGGAAGACCCAGTTGCCCTGTGCGTCTTTAACGTGTTTTTCGGACAGCTTGAAAAACAGCCAGTCGAACTCGTGCAGCCATTCGATGTGCAAACCGGCTTGGCTCAGCGCGGTGACGATCTCGCCCATGGTGTACATCCAGCTGTAATTAGCGGCCGGTTTGCCGCCGCCCGCGTAGCCGCCGATCCAATCGTCTTCGTCGGCGGTTTTTTGGAAGTACGGATATTTGACGGACAGTTCCGGCAGCCGCGCCTCGTCCCAGATCATGTAGGAAGGATGGCTGTCCAACACGTACAGGAATCCGTCATCGGCCAGCAGATGGCGCACGTTGCGCGCCCACAGGTACAAATCCGGCAGCCAGCAGAGCACGCCCTCCGTCGTGAAGACGACATCGTACTTCTCGTGATGCTTCTCCATAATCTCCAGGACGTTGGATTCGATGAATCGCGCGTCGTGAATCCCGAAATCCTCCGCCAGTTTGCGGGCGTAGAAAATGTTTTCGGGCGCCAGATCCACCCCGGTGACGCAAGCCCCCATCCGGGCCAGCGAGACCGTGTCGGCGCCGGTGTTGCATTGAAGGTGGATCAGAGACTTGCCCCGGATGTCGCCGAGCTCCGCGATTTGCGTCGGGCTCAACGTGGACGCGTTTTCCGCGAGGCGCTTGTGGAAAGTCTCGTAGTGCTCCTGGGCGATGCTGCCCCAGCTTTGCTTGTTAGCTTCGATGTAGTCCATGATATGTTCCTTTCATCTGTACAGGCTGACTTTTTCTTGCACCTGACCGAGCGCTTATGAGCGTTCCTGTCGCCGTGACTTGATGTCCCAGCGATCCCGTCCGGTTTGTGTCGTTCAAGGTTTCCGTTTCGACAAAGCTCCGGCGATAGCTTCGGCATACATCTCCGGTAAGGCGCGGAAATATTGGCTGACCTGGTCCCGGTCGTTTTCGTAGTTGGCCGGCGCTCCAAAATACCCCAGGGGCATCATCTCACGGGTGGCCGCTCCGCCCTGTTGCCATTGCGGCACGTCATCATAGGTCAACCGTGTCGGCGCGAGCCCTCTTGCGAGGTCTGTATTGACCATCTCGGGAAAATATTCCAACATCATGCCCGTTTCAATGGCGCCGGCATGGATTTCCGCATAGTCTGGCATCGGCCCTTCCAGTGGCGGCGTTCTTGTGACGGCGACGTAGGGTTCCTCCCCGGTCAATCCGATCATGGCGGCCTTGTAATCTTCCACAAGTACACAAACATCCAACGACAGAACTTCCCTGGCCTCTTTTGTTGCCGAGAAAATGACGTGCTCGTGTGCGGGGTCCCCGTGGGCATCCAGGATAAACACCGATTGCACGCCCCAGGTCTTCAGACACGAGAGAATATCCAGCAACAACGCCTTGAAAGTTTCCGGTCGGACTGTGAACGAGCCGGGGAAGGCCCCGGTCGCTTGATTGATGCCCCAGTAACACGGGGGAACGATCAAAGTCTTGATTCCTCGAGCTTCCAAACATCGGCGCGCTAACGCGCAAAACAGCCAGCTGCTGTACGTATCCGTGCCCAGGGGCAAATGCGGGCCGTGCTCTTCGATCACGCCGGTAGGTAAGAGAGCGATCGCGCCTTCCTGGATGGCCTTCTCGACGTCAACCCAGGCCATGTCCGCCATCGTTTCGGTAAAAATTGAATATGCCATCTCAGACCTACGCAATGACCTGGTCGAACACGACCTCAACGATATGGTTGTCGTTGAAGCGGATATCCAGCGGCACATTCTCAAACAGGAGGCCGTACCCGGCCATGCCATCGCGCCGCCACTCTTCGAACTTTCGCTCACCCATGACCACCATCACCTGCTCGCGGGTCATGCCCGGCGCCAGCTTCTCTTTGAATGCGACGTTCGGCAGCTGCGCCAACACCCGGTCCAACCAGGCTTCGTACCACTCCGCAAAGGTTTGCCCGGTGGGATAGAGGGTGTTGTCTGCGGCAGTGTAGTCGTTCCACACCGTGCCATAATTTTCACCGTTGACCACCAGGAAACACCAATAACCGCATCCCTGCTGGCAAAGGCGCACGATGCCCGGCGCCGCCTGATCCCACTTTTCCTGCCCGGAATCGTCAAAAGTGATTGGCTGGTTGGGAAAGGAGAACGGCGTGGCGGGATCGCAATCCTCCGTGGAATTCTCAAGCGGGATCAAGCCATAGTAAGGGCCGACGCGCCCATTGCCGATCTGCTGGAGGAACTGGCGATAATCCGCCGGCAGTGTCACCCCGTAGTGCTGTTCGAACCCGGCCAGTTGCGGTTCGTCCAGCCCGGGCGCGAGCAGATAGTAGTGCCCCCAATTGGGCACGCCGGAGCCAAAGGCGATGTGGTCACGATCGGTGCGGCGCAGTTTTTCTAGTTTTGTGGCGAGGGATTGAAGTAAATCGGCCATGATTCTCCTTTTTTTATCAACGAGGTCGCGGCATTCGTTTTGTACTAAGATCCGGGCGCAATACGTTGACGTAGGTTTCAAGGTCGGCGGGCGAATAGAGTGCAATGTGCAGAGCCTTATCGGCAGTGGTATTGAGGAATACCGTGATGCCGCGTTCCGGGTAAACCCACTCCCCCAATGGAATTTTAAGCGTCCCGTAGGCCCAGTCCAGGCGCGCCGCCGGCTCTCCGAGGTCCTCATGCAGCCGCACGAACCCACCGGCAAGTTCAGGATTCATCCCATCAAAAAGGATCAAAACTCCGTCGCGTGTGTTGATGGTCGGACGATAATAACCGGCAACATTCACCACGGAAAAAATGGCCCGTTTAAAGGATTTCCCCAATGGCCTGGAAGCGCCATTGATCAAGTCCCCTGAGAAATCCTCGAATATATCATCTGGAGAACAGGAGTCGGGCAGTCCTTTCCATCCTACAAAATCACGATTTTCTATCGCGTTGCGAATCGTTTCGAAGTTCTTGTTTGATATCATAGTAAACTCTTTACTCGTAAACCTTACGGCAAAGCTCCGCCGATCTTGTCAATCTTTCCCTTGAAATACGCCATCTGTGCATTGCGGACCCCGGCAATGGCAATAACTTGCTCCGCTTGCTTGATACAATCGTAGGTTCCTGCGATTTCTGGCGATGTGGCTGCATCTTCATTGTAGTAGGGGCCTTCTACTTGTTTGCGTAACTCTGGTGTAATGGCGACGCTCTTCCGGACATTTTCGGTGAAAAACTCGGTGAATCCTTCCACAAGTGTTTCGCTTCGAATGTCGTTCAAGGAGTAAGCGTATTCCAGGAATTTTTCATGGGTACAGGCGTGAAGATACTCGTGAATATCGGTGTTGAAGTGTTCCCACATCAACAAACGATTCTCTTCATCGTCCGCGCCCTTGAAACGTTGGACATTAACCGTTCCACCTCCCTCCGTCGCAGGCCACGCAATGTCTATTTCCAGCAACCTGGTAACTTTTTCGGGTGTATTCGTTAGCTCCTCGACAATTGGATCAAGAATTGCCTTCTCATCCGGGTGCGTTGGAACGGACGAGTGTCTCCCGTTGATATCTTCGAAATAATTATTGATGGCATACCAGATCAGCGTCACTGCCTGGTCTTTTCTCTCTCCCGGGCTTAACGTCGCCTGCCGGGTTTCTTCTTTTTCCCATTGATCCGCCATTTTGTCGGCTATGCTATCCTTGGTTTCGATGTAAGTGCCATAGAGAGCATCCACCACTTCCTGGGCCGCTACAGCCGGTTTCTTCAACTCATCAAAAGAGAATAACTGCGTTGGGTCGTCGCGCAGCGGTTTCTTGTTTTCGTAATTTTTGTGCCAGCGCTCCAGGATTGTCTCCAGTCCCTTCTTCATCTCGTCGCCGTATGAGACGCCCTCGACCACATCCACAAATGTGGCCGATTTGCCTTCCATTCCCACCGCCGGCTCCATTGCATTCTTGATAGCCTTTTTATCGGATGCGTTGAGATTTCGCGTTCCTTTTGTGGGATTCGTGGGATCAAACGTGGCGTTATCTATGTTCGGCTGGCGTGTATCATAAATCGTTTGCATTTTATCGAGGGTGGTTTTGTCAACCTCGCCACTCGCAGTGAGCGACTGGGCCTTCTGAAAATCTTCCACGGCTTTCGCTGTTTCGTCTTCAAATTTCCCATCCACACCATAGATCGGAAGTTTGTAGCCCATATCCACAAGCGCCTGTTGAATTTTTGTAACCGCGACGCCTCTGCTGCCCTTTCCCAGGGTTTTGCTCCCCTGAAACACCGCTTCCAGTTCTTTGTCGCCGCCGAAGCGAGAAGACTCGGATCCCACGTCCATTCTTTGAACTTGCTTGTTGGTTTGTTTCATTTGTAGTGTGGGATGAACGGCTTGCATAACCCGTTGGACGTAATGATTTCCTTGAACTTTTCCCATTCTGGCTACGGTTGCCTGGCCTTGCGCCGTGTTCATTCGCTGCAAGTTCATGGCCTGCGCCTGAACAGTTCCGCCGTCTAACGAAAACCCCATGTCGGGCATGATCTCGTTGGGTTGATTGTCCCTGGTTGGTTGCCCGATTTTGCCCGCCGGTTTTTCGGTTCGCTTTACGTCTGATTGAATTCCTTTGCTCATGCTTCCTCCGTGCGATCGAGTCCCTGGGTTGGTTATGATGCTTTCTTCGATGGGTGAATCTGGGGTATTATACGATATTCTCGGTGTAACGATAGGTTGACGATGTTAGCGCATCAAGCCGCCGTTGCCGGCAACCCCACCAGCGCAGCGCTATCCCGCCACAGCGCCTCCATCACATCGTCGCGGCGCGCCAACTCGGAAGGATCGGGCCAGGTGATCTGTCCCCGGCGCAGCGCGGCGTAAATCCGGCCCGCCGGGGGATGGACCTTGCCCAGCGCCAGGTCGGCCAGGGCGCCGCCGGCGGCTTCGCGGCTGTTGAACATCGGGACGAGCACCCGCAGCGGCGTCCCGAACAATCGCCACAGGCCCCGCCTCAGAAGCGAATCAGAGCGCGCCAGGCCGGTGCCGGGCGTCGCCCCCGGATCGTAGGCGATGACGCTCAAGCGGCGCGCCTGCGCTTCGGGTTGCGCGGCGAACGACCGGGCCGTGAGCAAGTTGCAGAGCTTCGAGGACGAATAGGCGCGCCCACCGGCGGTCTGCGGCGACCGGTCCCGATCCGGGTCCTGCTCGGGGTACGCCAACAGCCGGGCGTTGGCGTGGCGCGGCGCCGGGATGATGAAGGTCTCTTCCGCCGGGTCGTGGGTGCCGCTCGTTGTCAGTACCACGATCGCACCCTGCGCCAGCCTGGGCGACAACAAACGCAGCAGCAGGTAGTGCGCCAGATGATTGACCGCAAAAGTTGTCTCGAAACCGTCGTCCGAGCGATTGTCGCCGGTAGAGAATTGGACGCCGGCGTTGAGCACCAGCGCGTCAATGCCGCCCGCGCCGAGCTTTTCGCCCACGGCTGCGGCGAAAGCGCGCACCTGGTCGAGCCGGGCCAGATCGAGCGGGAGCGTCTCGACACCGGGCGGCCCGGCCCGGCGCGCACCGAGCAACAATCGTACGCTTGGCGCAAGCAACAAGTGCTTTGCCGCATCCTCTCCGATGCCTGAGGTTCCACCGGTCATTACTATGGTTTTCATAAACAATGTCTCCTTTTTTGAAAATAAGCCGCTGACGCGGCAGAGTAAAAAGGCGTGTTTTTTGTGCGGGGGTACCCGCA
>DAOUFX010000602.1:0-3721 GCA_034429675.1 Anaerolineae bacterium
TCGTGCGGGGGTACCCGCACGAAAAAATACTGCTTTAATACCCCTAAGATGTTTCCACTATACTGAGGACTTGTGAAGGAATTATGAACGACTGCAGCAGGTGTTGTGAATTATTGCAAATTCAGCAGTGCTTCGACCACTTGTTCCGGCTGGTCGAAGAAAACATCGTGGGCGGAATCTTCAAACCAGATGAGCTGCTTACCTGCGGGGGCGCGCAACTGCGCGAAGTAAGCTTCGACCAGCGGATAGGGCGAATTCCAATCGTGACGCCCGCAGAAAAAGTAGACCGGAACCCGCACTTCGGGGACCATTTCGGCCAGATTGAGCGACATCAGCGCCGGCCAGAATGTCTTGAGCGACCGCGCACTGGCACCCGGCCACAGTGCGAAGTCCACCAGCGAATACTCGCGCGCGCGCAACAGCATCAGCGCCTCGTGGGCGTAGCTGTCGGCGTTGTGATAAACGCCGCCATATTTGAGCAGCCACTGGCGCTGCGTCGCCAGCTGGCTCTGCCAGTCCGCCGCGTCGTAGGCCGGATCAATGGCCGCCAGAGCTTGTTGTGCTTTTACATCTTGTCTTTCACGGGCGACATTCTGGACGTATGCCAGGGATTGGCGTTCGCCCTCGGCGTAGTTCACCTCCTGCGCGGCGCCGATGTAGGCGTACAGGTCTTCAGGATAGCGTGCGGCAACCAGTAGCCCGGGAGTGGTGCCCCATGAGAATCCCATCAAATAGACCTTGTCCACGCCCAGGCGTTGTTTCAGCAGGAGAATCAGTTCGTGTGCGTCGCTGACGATCTGTTCAACGTTCAGCGTATCTGCGCGGACCGCCGCCTGGCTCTTTCCGGCGCCGCGCTGATCCCAGGTCACGACGACAAAATGTCTCTCCAATTCCGGGCATTGGATACGCAATTTGGCAAGGTTGGCGCTGCCGGGACCGCCATGCAGGAAAAGCAGCACCGGGTTTCCCCGGTCGTATCCCCGGATGGAAATCCACTGCTTGACGCCACCCAGCGTAATTTGCTCCAGAATGTTGATGCCGCGCCCAGGTTGCGCCCCCGGCAACGGCGCCGGGCCACTCCAGAATGCCAACGCCGCCAACGCCGCCGCGAGCGAGGCAACAAGTAGCCGTTTGTTTTTTTTGGACAGAGTGCATTTTGGCAAATTTGGTCGTGGCATTTTTCCTCAAAGCGTCAGAAAAGAAATCCAGATGTGCGCGACGCCAAACAGAACCGATGCGGCAAACATCCACCAGGATCCCATCAAGTATGACGAGAGCGCGAAAAAGGCAATGGGCGCCACCGCCATAGGCTGCGGAATGCCGAGGAAAGACGCGCCGAGAAGCTCCTGCGATCTCCCTCCGGTGAAATATCTGGCCCAGCAAGCGTAGTAGACGAGCAACGCTGCTCCCATCGCGATGGCCACCGGCGTCGAGCATTTTTTGTTCAGGTCCAGTGCAAAGAAAAACGGCAGGATCAGCGTCGCCAGTCTGCCGGCGTTCTCCGCAATTGTAAGAAACAAAAGCTCATGCACCGGCTCACTGGCGCCCGCTTTGGGCGCCAGCATCCACACGATGTTGGGAAGCATCACCAGCAGTGGAATCAGCGCGCCGGATTTGATGGTGAGGGTGAAGCCACCGAATGTTAGCGTCATGTGCAAATCTCCTTATTCGGCAAACGGCCGGGCGAAGCGTTGTTCATAGACGCCGTTCTTTTTGAGCTCCTGATTCCAGTACATGTTCACAATCGGCAGCTTGAGAATCAGCCGGACGAGCGGAACCACATACGCCGGATAGCGCTCCTGGCCGGCCAATTTCTTCACGAGGGCTGCGTCGAATTGGCCGGATTCGGCCAGACCGCGACCCAGAACGTTCAACAGAGCGAACAGCTTGCGATTGGATTTTTCCGGCATCAGACGAATGCCTTCGCCGCCGCCCTTGACAAGCGTCCCGAGGTAAGGGCAGCCGAGGCGAGGGGCGAGCTTCGCCAGGTAGCGCTCGATGTGGCGGATGTGTGTCGCTTCCGGGAATCCCGACTGCACCAGGAAACCGAGCGCCGGGTTGTTACTGCACCCGCGCAACGGCTCCAACGCCTCGATGAAGGCTTTGACGATGCCGGGCATGGCATCGGTGTAGAGCGGGAAACCGATGATCACCGCCTCGGAGGCGGCGAATGCCTCGCGGTAGCGGTCGAGTTCGTTCTGCCGCACCAGGTTGAGAGGGGCGTCGGCGCGTCCACCGGCGGCAGCAAAACCCTCCGCCAGTTGTTGCAACAGCAACGGCGAGTTGCCCTTTGCGCCGCGCGGCGAACCGTTGAAGAGCGTGAGCTGCTTCGGCGGATTGACGCGCACGCCGGGGATGGCCGTCAAATCGCGGACATAAGGCACGCCGTCTGCACTCCGGTTGACGATGGTGTGCACGAGCTCGTCCACCGGCTGCTCCGTGGTCGCCATAAATTCCAGGCGGCTTTTCAGATTCAGCGACGTGCGGCTGAACATGTCGCCCACGATGTGCAGGTCTTCGGCGTCGGTGTCGGACTCTTTCTCCACCAGCAACCCGATACGCGGGTAACGCTCGTAGCGCGCGAGGTGATGCGCCTCGCCGTGATCTTCCACAATGTAGGGATGCACCAATGGGATGGACTTGTCCATCATCTTTTTCAACAGTGCGTCGGGGAAACCCATGCGCAGCGGCGCGGCCCACAGCACAAAATCGCTGTTGATGGATGCCCGGCAGACAGCGTGGGAATCGTCGCGGATGCTGCATTCGCCGGGCGTCTTGACCCAGCAACCCCAGCAGCCGACGCAATACTTGATGTCCAGATCGCGCAAGGTAAATGTCGTGACCGTATGCTGTCCCGCCGTCAAAACTGCCGCGAGCCGGGTCACGTACTCGTCAAATCCGTGGTTTTGCGAATTGGCATTGCCGTTAAGAATCGTTACTTTCATTTCTCTCTTCTCCTTGTTTTCAAAAGAATCACCAGGTCAGCGAATCAGCAGGTGAGCGAGTGAGCGAGTGAGCGGGCCGGCGAAGTCCATATCACGTTTCACGTTTCACGAATCCCTCTGCCCCCCGTCTACCGTCTACCCCTCCGGAATTTCCCCGTTCTTGATCCGTTGAATGACTTCTTCGAGCCAATCGAGGTTGGCTTGCGTTGATTTAATACCGAGGTCCAGGGTCAGCATCCAGCAGAAGAATTCACGTGGGGAGCGCATATACTCGGAA
This sequence comes from Anaerolineae bacterium, assembly GCA_034429675.1. Classification (GTDB taxonomy): domain Bacteria; phylum Chloroflexota; class Anaerolineae; order B4-G1; family SLSP01; genus JAKQHY01. Next base: position 3,223 of record DAOUFX010000602.1, read on the forward strand.
TAGGCTTCCATCTGTTGCGGAATCTGCTCCAACTGCTTCATACCGGCGCGCACCTGTTCGGCAACGCGCTCGAAGATAGACAATATCTCTTCGTCTGACAATTGGCCGGCGAAAAAAACCTGGATGAGCGGCGCCGTGCGCGAAGGCGGCATGCGAATCGGCGTCAGCAACCATTGGCGCAGTTCCTCCCGCCCGGCTTCGGTGATGTGATACACCTTGCGGTCGGGCCGGTCGTTTTGTGGAACCACCTCTACCTCCGCCCAGTCCTGCTCGACCAGACGGCCAAGCGTGCGATAAATCTGGCTCTGATCGGCGGTCCAGAAGTGCTGCACCGACGTATCGAAGATTTTCTTCAGATCGTATCCTGAAAGCGGCCGGTAATTCAAAAATCCCAGAATGGCGTGTTCTAGTGACATGCGACTCCTTGAGAAATAGCTTTTAGCGGTTAGGCAGAAATTACCGCTGAACGCAGCCGGGTTAAAGGGGGGTGTTTGCGCGG
>DAOUFX010000603.1:0-3390 GCA_034429675.1 Anaerolineae bacterium
CTTTATTGAGATGATACGCAGATTACTTATCTCAGTATAGTCAAAACCCAAAACGCTGCAAGTGCTATTGAAATACAAGGGTGGGCGTCAAAGTTTCGCAAAGCCACCGTGCCGTCTGCGCAAGATCCCAGGGCTAAAGCCGCAGGGCCAAACGCACGAGGCCCTTCGGGCCGGGAAGTATTTGCAAAGCTTCTTCAGCCCGAAGGGCTTCGTCTGTTTAGCGCCAGGGTTTTAACCCGGCGTCTGCGTTGCTCGTTGAAAACCTGTCAGGTCTTCACTAGAAACCCGGCAACTCTAGTGAAGAAATCCCCCCTTTCTTCACAGAATCCCTTGTTTTCCACCTTAGAGCCTGTAAAAGAATAATCTCCCGATTGCGACCTTCCCGGAAGCTGGTTCTGCAAGGTGTCATGACCGGCTATAGTCAGCTTCCGGGATGGTGTACGTGGAAATTTATAGTTTTACAGACCCTTAGCTATGCCACGCGACGCGATCCGTTTCTCAATGGCGACGGCTGCCCAGACGACAACACCCAATCCTGCGCAGAGTCCCAGGGTCGCGGTTGCAAGCGGTGTGACTTGAAAGAATGTATCCAGAAAAGGTATGTAAATGGCGGCAATTTGTAGCAGGATGGTCAGTAAGGTGATGCCAATCATGGCCGGGTTTGCCGTCAAGCCTTTTATGGCCTTTTCGCTCGCCGCTCGTAATCCTAAGGCGTGGCCGATTTGTGTGAAGGCCAACGTTGCAAACATCATCGTCTGCCAGGTTTTGCTATCCGGTGTGTAGTAGAAGTACCCTACGCCCAGGGTCAGCGCCGCTATCACGATGCCCACCCATAGGATGTGGCGTTGCGCGCCACGGTCCAGCAGGCCGGCCTGGGGTGAACGCGGCGGGCGGCGCATCGTTCCCGCTTCTGCCGGTTCCAGCCCCAGTCCCAACCCCATCAGGCCGTCGGTGAGCAGATTGAGCCACAATAGCTGCAAGGGCGACAATGCCACGCGGATCCCCAAAAGCGGCGCCCCCAGCATCACCAGAACTTTGGCGAGATTGCCGCCAATGGAGAATTTGATGAAGCGCAGCAGATTGTCGTAAATGACGCGGCCTTCTTCGACCGAGGCGACGATGGTTGCGAAGTTATCGTCCAACAGGACGGTGTCGGCGGCTTCTTTGGCCACGTCGGTCCCGGCGATGCCCATCGCCACGCCGATATCGGCGCGTTTGAGCGCCGGGGAATCGTTGACGCCATCTCCGGTCATTGCCACAATGTGCCCGCGCTTTTGCAACGCTTCCACGATCTTTAATTTATCCTCAGGGGATACGCGAGCGAAAACGGCGACTTCTTCGGCAGCGGATTCTAACTCATCCCCGGACATGCGGTTCAAATCCGCGCCGGTCAGCACTTTGTCAACGCTTGTGAGTTGCAAATCCCTGGCAATGGCTAACGCTGTCAATGGGTGGTCGCCGGTGATCATGACCGGACGGATGCCCGCAGTCTTGCATGTGGTGATGGCCTGGCGCACTTCTTGACGCGGCGGGTCAATCATGCCCGCCATCCCCACGAAGATCAAATCCGCCTCTTTGATCGTTGCGCCGGTTTGCCAGGTCATGGGGCGGAAAGCCACGCCCAGTACCCGCATGCCATCACGCGCCAGTTGCTCGTTGGTGGTCTGAATGCGCTCCCGCCAGGTTTCGGAGAATGGTTCGGGGTGATCTTCGACCCATACTTGCGTTGTAATGTCGAGCAGGCCATCCACCGCGCCTTTTGTGACGGCCACGTGTTTTACCCCCGGCTGTCGGAGAGATTGCAGCGCGGGTGGGAATTCGGCGCCCTCTGTGAACGCATGTACAGTTGTCATTCGCTTGCGCCCTGAATCGAAGGGGAGCTCCGCTATCCGCGGCGCCCAGGCATCCAGATTATCTTTCATCAGACCCACCTGCGAGGCGGCGACCAGCAGTGCGCCTTCGGTCGGATCGCCTAGCGTGTGGAAGCAACCTTGCTGTGGATCGGGCTTGAACAGGGCGTCGTTGCACAGCGCGCCGCCGACCAGAGTGAGTTGCACGGCAGTGGATTGTGTTTCCATCAAGTCCGTATGGCAGTCCTGGGCGCCTAACGCCGGCATGTGCTGGCGCATTGCCTCTTGCAGATCGAGGCGGTGTCCGGCGACGTCAACCATCGTTACCGTCATCCGGTTCTCGGTCAACGTGCCGGTCTTGTCGGAACAAATCACCGTGACTGCGCCCAGAGTTTCCACTGCCGGCAGTTTGCGGATGAGGGCATTCCGTTTGAGCATTCTTTGCGCGCCCAGGGCCAGGGTGATGGTGACCACGGCGGGCAATCCTTCCGGCACGACGGCGACGGCGACGCTGACCGCCGTGACAAACATTTCGAGCAGCGATTCGCCGCTGAGGACGCCGATGCCCGCTACGAGCGCTGCGGCAACAAGTCCGACGACGGCCAGGGTCTTGCCCACCCGGTCCAGCTTGTTCTGCAAGGGCGTTGTTTCTCCTTCAACTTGTTGCAGCAGCTTGGCGATTCGTCCCAACTCTGTTTCCATTCCTGTGGTGACGGTTACCCCCGCGCCGCGTCCGTAGGTGACCATGGTTCCCATATAGCCCATATTGCGCCGGTCTCCAAGCGGTAGATCGGGATCTGCCAGCGCCTCTGTGTGTTTCTCAACCGGTTCCGACTCCCCGGTCAGCGCGGCCTCTTGTATGCGCAGATTAGCTGTCTCGACAAAGCGCACGTCCGCCGGGACCAGGTTGCCCGCTTCCAGCAGCAAGATGTCGCCGGGAACGAGCCGTCGGGCGGGGATTTCTTGCACCTGACCGGCGCGTCGCACGCGCACTTTGGGCACGGCCAGTTTCTTAAGCGCGGCCATTGCCCGCTCGGCGCGGTATTCCTGCACGAACCCCAGGATGGCAAACATCAATACAATGGCCAGAATCGCGATAGTTTCAGTGGTTTTGCCGAGCAGCCCGGACACGACCGCGGCGATGATCAGGATCACCACCATCGTTTCCGTGAATTGGGCCGCGAGCATTTTCCATGGACTTTTGCCGGCTTGTTCGACCAATTCGTTGGCGCCATACTGATTGAGAAGAAGCCGCGCCTCCTCTTCGGACAGCCCTTGTTCCAGCTTTGTGTTGAGCGCTGCCAAAGTTTGTATAACAGATTGTTTGTGCCATTCAGTCATTTCTTTTGGTCTCCTTTTCGTTTGTGTGATGGGTTGGATTCTTGTGTTGTGCTTTTTAATGGTTTTTCCTGAATGCGCCGGTGATTCTCTCTCTGATTTCTTCAGTTTATCAGATCATGCCATCTGGGCAATTCATCCGGGTGGAGTCGGGTGCATTCTAATTTCGGGGCAAAGAAGAACGTAGAGACGCAAAATTTTG
>DAOUFX010000604.1:0-9533 GCA_034429675.1 Anaerolineae bacterium
CGCGGGCGGGTACCCCCGCCCGCGCAAACACCCCTTTTAACCCATCCGCGTTCGGCGGCAATTCTTGGCTAACAGCTATTTTCGAAGGAGATCACAACGTTATGAACAATATCGGCAGCGTCATCCGCAAATTCAACCGGTTTGAGTTGAAATACGTGCTGCCCATGGAAGCGGCTCAGGCATTCAAGCGAGAGCTCACGCAATACCTTAAGCCGGATTACTACGGAGACGGCATCGGGAACTACGCCATCACCAACCTCTACTACGACTCGCCCGACTACCGTTTCTATTGGGAAAAGGTGGACGGCATCCGCTTCCGCCGCAAACTACGCATTCGCCATTACGAGACGCAACAAGCCCTGGCGCCGGACGACAACGTCTTCGTGGAGATCAAACAGCGTGTGGACCGCGTGACCCAAAAGCGGCGCGTGGTATTACCCTACCGCGACGCACTGCGCCTGTGCAGCGAGCGCATCATTCCCAGCCATCATCCACAGGACTGGCAGGTTATCGAAGAAATCCACGCCATGAGCTGGCAGTACAACCTCCAACCCACCAGTGTGGTCAGCTACTTCCGGCAAGCCTACGTCGGAACCGACTACGACGTTGGATTGCGCGTCACCTTCGACACAAATCTGCGCTACCGCGTTCACAATCTGCAACTTGACGCCAAACAACCCGGAAAGTTCATGGCGCCACCCGACCTGGTCGTGATGGAAATCAAGGTCAACGAACGCATTCCCTACTGGCTCACCGAACTGGTCGCCCGCCATAACTTTCGGCTGGCGCGGATCAGCAAGTATTGCTTGAGCATAGAAACGGCCGAGCGGGTACCGCCGGCCCAATTTCATATTGTATAGAACGCACAAAACCACATCAATCAGGAGATTAGTACCATGGATCAGCTTTGGCAACTGTTGAATTTTCAGGATTTGAGCGGAACCTTTTCCGTCACCGACGTGGTGCTGAGCCTCGTCCTGAGCTTTGCTCTAACCGCCGCCATCGGCTGGGTCTACCAGACCACGCACAAGGGCACGTCGTACACGCAGAGTTACGTGCAGACCCTGGTGCTAATGGGAATGATCACCAGCATCATTATGCTCATCGTCGGCTCCAACATCGCGCGCGCCTTCTCGCTCATCGGAGCGCTTTCCATCATCCGCTTCCGCAATGCCGTCAAGGAGACTCGCGACGTCGGCTTCATCTTCTTTGCGATGGCCATCGGTATGGCGACGGGCACTAAATTCTACCTGCTGGCCGCCATTGCCACCGTCGTCATCGGACTGATGTTCCTGCTGATGAGCCGCTTCAACTGGTTCGCGCGCGAGGCAACCAGCCAACTGCTCAAGATAGAAATTCCGAACACGCTCGAATTCGAAAAACTCTTCGACGACATCTTTGTGAAGTACACCCGCGTTTCCGACCTGATCAGTATTGACTCAGTGCGGTCGGGGATGTTGACGGAACTGATTTACAGCATCGCGCCCAAGAAAGGCGCCAGCCTCCAAAAGCTCTTGGAAGAAATCAAAAAGCTCAACGGCAACAACAAAGTCACCCTCATCACCGGCTACAACCAGACCGACTTGTAAAATTAACAAGGAGTGTTCGACTATGAACATCACGCTAAAACGGAACTATCCGATCGTGCTGGCACTGGCGCTGGGGGTGATTTTGACGCCGGTGCTTCTTCGCGACACGCGCATTGTCGCCTACACCGTGCCCGGCAAGCAGAAAGTGAGTGCGGCAGCCATCAACTACGGCGACGCCACGGATATTTTCGACGACACGCAAGTGCACGAAATAACCATCCTGATCTCCGAGGAAGACAAAGAAAGAATGGTGACGACGTTTAAAGAGACCGGTGAAAAGGATTACTTCCCTGCCGACGTCATCATTGACGGCGTCCGCATCAATCAGGTGGGCGTCCGGCTCAAAGGGAACGCCTCGCTGAACAGCCTCGGCGGCAGATTCGGATTTGGGGGCAGAAACGGGGGCGGCCCTGGAGGCGGATTCGACGGGGGGCGGCCCAACGATGACGGGGGCAACCGGCCCAACGACAAACATCAACAGCCGCCGACCAGCGACGGCGAAATGCCGGCCTTTCCTGGCAACGGCGAAATGCCGGCCTTCCCCGGCAGCGGTGACATGCCCGCTTTCCCCGACAACGGCGACATGCCCGCATTCCCCGATAACGGCGAAATGCCCGCCTTCCCGGGCGGCGATGTACCCTTTGGCGGAAACAGCAACGGCAAAAACAGCAAGGTCTCTTATCTGATCAAATTCGACGAGTACGTCGAAGGGCAGACGTACCAGGGATATACCAAACTCGCGCTGCGCAGCTACGGCATCAGTTACGACGCCGCGCAGTTGCAGGAACCCGTCACCAATGCGGTTTTCAACAGCGTAGGCGTAACCAGCGTCAAAACGGCGTACATCAGCCTGCAATTCAACAGCGAGGAACCGTCGCTGTACGCCATCACCGAAGAACCGAACCAAACGTACATTGACCGCATCTTCCCCGGCTCGGAAGGCGTGCTCTACAAAGTCCAGCAGGTCGGGAACAGCTTCCGCTATCTGGGCGAGGACCCCACCCTCTACAGCGAAGCGTTCTCGCAGGAGACCGCCAAAAACGAGGCCGATCTTACGCCGCTGATCGCGTTTATGCGCTTCGTCACCGAATCCACCGATGAGGAATTTGCCCGCGATCTGTCGCAATGGTTCGACATAGACGCCTTCGCCGCCTACCTGGCCGCCAATAACCTGGTCGTCAACAGCGATTCTCTGGCGGGGATGGGCAACAACTACTATCTCTACTATGATTTCAATACCAAACGCTTCACGATTCTGATGTGGGACGCCAACGAAAGCCTGGGCAAACTGGCCATGGGCGGCGGCGCGTCCCTGGATTTGTACTGGAAAGTGAACGATGAGAAGTTTGGGAAGTTATTGGACAAAAATTCTGAGGAAACTGCAGAAGCCGGGCAGCCGGCAGCCGGACGACGGGGCAGAGGCGGCCCGATGAACATGGGCGGCAACAATCTGTTGCTGTCGCGCTTTTTCGCCGTACCGGAATTCGTCAAGGTGTACGAGGAGAAACTCCAGACTTTCTATCAGAAATTCTTTGTCGAGAAAACATTGGCCACCCAGATCGAAACCTATGCCACGATCGTGACGGACTACAACGAGACACACCAACTGGTGGATCAAACCGCCTACGACGCAGCGGTTCAGAAAACCCTGGACTTTGCAACGGAACGGCAGGCCTATCTGGAAACGACCGAGTTGCTGGGCCGGTGATGGGAAATCGGGGAGTAAGGGAGCAGGGGACTGGGGGATCGGGGAAATGGAAAACATAGAAACCGTTGACGGAAAACGCAGCTTGCCACATCGCGGCACACCGGGAGCCGTCATCTGCCTGATTTTGATCGTGGGGCTGGCGGCATTCCTGCACTTCTACAACCTGAGCGCCATCGGGAACGGGAATGTGTACTACACGGCCGCGGTAAAAAGCATGCTCCAATCCTGGCGCAATTTCTTCTTCGTCGCCGCCGAACCGGGCGGCTCCGTCACCGTGGACAAACCCCCGCTCGGATTGTGGATCGAGGCGCTCTCCGCCGCAATCTTTGGCGCCAACGGATTCGCCGTCGTCCTGCCGAACATTCTGGCGGGGCTGGCCGGCATTGTGGCGATGTACTTCATCGTCCGGAAACGCCACGGAGAGGTGGCCGGGCTGATCGCGGCGCTGGTCATAGCGATCACGCCGATCGCCATCGCCACGCAGCGCAACAACACGGTGGACGGCATGTTGACCTTCAGCCTGATCCTGGTTGCCTGGGCTTTTCTCAAAGCGACCGAAACCGGCCAGGCGCGCTATCTGTGGCTGGGCGCGCTGCTGGTGGGAGTGGGCTTCAACATCAAGATGCTCCAGGCATTCCTGCCCCTGCCGGCCTTCTTCGCACTCTATTTCCTGGGCGCGAAGGCAAGCATCGGGCGCAAAATCCTCAACCTGGCCATCGCCGGCGTGATCATCCTGGGCGCATCGTTCTGGTGGGTAGCCATCGTGGATCTGACGCCCGCCGATCAGCGCCCCTTCGTCGGCAGCACCGAAGACAATCTGATGTCAGAACTGATTTTTTCACACAACGGCCTGGAACGTCTGCTGGGCAGAGGACAGGGAATCGCAGCCATCGGACAAACGCGGACGAGCGGGGCACAATCAGGCAGAGGCCTCCCGGGTAGCCGCAACGGAAGCGCTTCGAGCGGCAGAGGCGGCGGCTCGCAAATGCCGGGCGGAGCGGGATACAGCAGCTCAGAAACCGGCGAAGCGGGCTGGCTGCGCTTCTGGATCGCGCCGCTGAGCGCAGAGTTGAGCTGGCTGTTGCCGCTTGCGGCAGTAGGAATGGTCGTGATGTTGTTGCGACGCCCACAGTGGCCCATCGGACCGGAGCACCGCGCCCTGGTGGCGTGGGGTGGGTGGTTGGTCACGGGATGGGTCTTTTTCAGCATCGCGGGGCACTTCCATGCCTACTACCTGACCATGCTCGCGCCTCCGCTGGGCGCCGTCATCGGCATCGGCGCAGCCGGCCTGTCGCAACAGTGCCGGCAGGGCCGCCGGTGGGCGGGCCCGGCGCTGACCGTCGCGGTTGCGGTCACCGTCGCCTACCAGGCGTTCAATGCCAGGCAATTCCAGACAGATCCCTTCTGGCTCCCGGTGAGCATCGGCCTGATCGTCGTGGGAGCGGTGCTTTTGTGTTTGCCGGCAGCGCGCCGCCGGCAAACGGTCGGAATGGCGGCAATTGTATTTGCGGTGATGGCAGCGCCGCTGTATTGGTCGTGGATGACCAACCAACACGGCCAGGGGGGCCGGATCGCGCTGTCCTATCACGGCGATGCTCGCGGCGGGCCGAATAACAGCCAGAGTGCGGCCAACCCGACGATTCTGAGCTATCTGGAAGCGCACATGGGCGACACGCGCTACCTGGTGGCGGTGCAGTCGGCGCTCGGCGGCGCGGACTACGTTCTGGAATCAGGGCGGCCGGTGCTATACATGGGCGGCTTCGCCGGCGACACCCCCGTCGTCACAACCGACGACATTGCCCGGATGGTCGCAGCGGGCGAACTGCGCTACATTCTCAGCGGCGGCGGTATGGGGCGCGGACAAAGCGGCATCTCGACCTGGGTCGCCGCCAACTGCACGCCCGTCAACGACCTCAACGCAGGCGGCGGAAGATCGGCGAGCATCCTCTACGACTGCGCCGCGACCCCGTAACACACTTTGATTGTTTTCAAAGAGGCTTATCATGAACACGATCCCGGCTAACGGCTAACAGCCAATAGCTAAAAGCTGTCTTCGAAGGAGCCCGCAAATGGACAAAAAAACACGAATTCGCCCGGCGATGGGCGTGGTCACGCTCTTGTTTATCGTTGGATTGGGTTGCCGCATGGTGAGTCCCCCTGACATTGATACACCCCCTGCAGTAACCGTGGCGACGGCCACGCCGGCGGCGGCCCCCACGCTCCCGCCCGTCGGCGACGTCACGGCGGCGGTGGAAGCGCTGCAATCGCGCTTTACCGCCGTTTACAAGACGACCAGCCCTTCGGTGGTCAACATCACCAACCGCAGCTACGCCTACAGCATGTTCGGCATGGTCGTGCCGCAGGAAGGCAGCGGCTCCGGCTTCGTCTATGATGCCGAAGGCCACATCGTCACCAACTACCACGTGATCGAAAACGCCGAAGAGCTGCTGGTCACGTTCAGCACCGGGAAGGTCTACAACGCCACGGTCGTGGGGGCGGATTCGATGAACGACCTGGCCGTGCTGCAAATTGACGCCGGGGCGGATCTGCCGGCGCCGCTGGCCCTGGGCGATTCGGATGCGCTGGAAGTGGGCCAGTTCGTGCTGGCCATCGGCAATCCCTTTGGCCTGGAACAAACGCTGACCACCGGCGTCATCAGCGCGTTGGGACGGGTCATCGAAAGCGAGGCCGGCTTCATCGGCGAGGCCATCCAGACGGACGCCGCCATCAATCCCGGCAACTCCGGCGGCCCCCTGCTCGACCTGGAAGGGCGCATTGTAGGCGTCAACTCGCAAATCATCAGCCCCAGCGGCGCTTCGGCCGGCATCGGGTTTGCCGTCTCGGTGAATACGGTCAAACGGGTGGCGTCGGAGCTGATTGCGCGCGGCTACTACCCGCATCCCTGGATGGGCGTGGAAATGGTGGCCCTGACCCCCTCGATCACCCGGATGTTCCGCGACGCCGGGATGGAACTGCCCGTCGAAAACGGCCTGTTGGTGCTGGAAGCAACGCAGGGCGGCCCGGCGCAAAGCGGCGGCATCCGCGGCGGCAATCGCATGGTGCGAATAGGGCGGTATCAGGTGCCGGTAGGGGGAGACATCATCACGGCCATTGACGGCCAGCCGGTCAACGATATGGAAGCCTGGACCATCTACCTGGAAACCAAAACCGCCGTCGGCGATACGGTCCAGGTCACCCTCTACCGCGACGGTCAGGAACAGGTGATCCCAGTAGTGCTTGAGGAACAACCGCAATAAACCCATTGCTCACACTATTACCACAAGCGTCAGCACGGTCGGGTCGCTGACGCACAATTTCTCGCCAATGTCTTGATTGCTCAACCGGTTGCGCCTGGCGGCGCAACCCCTCGACTTCGCGCGCGGGCAAGGGGTCGGGCGCTGGCAAACGGTTGGCGGGAATTGAATGTAGAACTCCTTCCCCAGATTTAGCCTCAATCAGTAGTACTAAAGTACTATCAGTATTTAATAAGATTTATCTTATAATAATCTTACAAATTAACTCCACTCACAACAACCCACATAACAGAAACCAACACCCATCAGATCGTTCTGTTATCGTATCATCTCAATAGAAAGGGAAAAAGTGAGGTTTTTGGGGGTGAGCTCGCCCCCAAACCCCCTACCCCTGAATTTCCGAGAAGATACCTGTTATCTGGGCAAGTAAAACGAAAGGTAAGTAAAAATGTCCATCTTAAAAATAACACAAAAAATCCAGTTTCAAACCGTACTGCCCTGGGCGTTTGCCCTGGGATTGATCGCTCTGGTATGGGGGGTATTGGGCGTCGCCCCGGTTCAAGGGAGCCCGGCGCCCGCCCCTGAGAGGGCCGGGGTATCTGCATTGAGCGCCGGCGTCCCCATCACGATTCCTTATGGCAAGGCGCCGGTTACACTGGATGGCGACTGTATCAGCACGGCCGAGTACAGCGATGCGGCGATCTTTGGGTTCAGGGACTACGCACAATTCCAGGGCACGCTCTATCTCAAACATGACGACAAAAACCTGTACGTGTGTATGGTCGGCAACGTCGGGTCTGCGGCGGACCGGTTTGCCGCCGTCTATCTCGACACGGATGATGGGCAAGAAAGTATAGCTCAGGCCGACGACGTTCAACTGTCGGTGCGTATCACCGACAGCGTGACGGCGGCAGCCGTCGGCGCGGGCGACGGCGGCTATACGCCCACCGTCGTCGAAGGCTGGCAAGCCATCGGCACCACCAACGGCGATATTGACCGGGCCGAGTACATCATACCGCTCACGCTCACAGGCGGCCTGTGCAATGCGCCGTTCGGCATCGCCGTCTACCATCACTGGGTTGCCGCGACCGGCGACGACTACGGCTGGCCCGGCAACCAGTGGTATGATCAGCCGCTCACCTGGCAAACCGCCATCTTATCCAGCTCCTCCTGCCCCTTCACGCAAACTCCGCAAAATGTGCCGCAGTCCATCTATCGCCGCGCCGCCCAACACCTGGAAGATGTGCGCGGCAGCTCCTTGGCACCGGGATGGGAACAGGCGCAACTGGGCGCCGAAGTGCGCGTACTGTTCCGCCCGGACATTGACGGCCCGGCTTACTACGAATTCCGCGTCGAGGCGCCGGCAGAAATGAAACTGCAATCCACCAGCGCCATGACCCAGGCCGGGTTCATCATCCTTGCAGCGGGCGAACACGATTTCCCGGTCGCGCACTGGAACTTCACCGGCGAATCGCCCACACAAGAGCTGGAACGCCTGGCGCGTGCAGCGGGCAAACGCGCGTTCAAGTTCTTCAAGCTCGACGCATTGGCCTACGCCGCCGAGGATGTGTTGGGCAATCAAGCGGCCACCTCCGGCACGCCGCTGCTCAAAGTGTCAGGCATGAACGCTTCCTGGCTCGACCAGCCGGTCGCGTTAACCACCGCCGCGTGGGCGCCCGACCAACCCGCCGAGGAGGACGGATCGGGCGAGCAGATCACGGGCGCGTTGTCCACGACCGGCCCCGTCTCCTCTCTCCTCCAACTGAGCGCGTGGGAATCGTGGGATGCGCTCAAACAAGGATATGCCGGTTCCTATGGCGTGCTGGCCGAGTCGCTGCGACGCCAGGCGAGCGAGGACTGGCGGGTCGAGTCGCTGCTCTATACTTACGGCGTGGTATTGAGAGAGGGCGAGACCTACATGCTGCCGCTGCTCGAAGATGGGGCCAGTGTCACCATGGTGGGCGAGGGATTGCCCCACGTGATGACGGAGACCGTGACGCGACCGGGATTACTTCCCGCGCTGCGGTTCACGGCGCTGGATTCGACCCCCGGAATGGGCTACCCACTGACCGCAACCATCGGCTACCCCTCCATGCCGGCGGAAATCGTGCGCATTCTGGTCTATGAGCCCCACTCGGCCTTTTTGCCCACAGTTTTCAACGGAGTGTCCGGGGTCACAAGGCTGAGCGCAGAAAGCGCCCAAGCCGTGCAGGGCGCCTGGGGGCCGTGGAACTACTTCTGGGCCGGGTCTCACGGCGATCAACGCCTCTATTCCCAAATGGCGGCCAACACCGCACCCAACACCAGCAGTTGTTGGAGCGGCTGCGGCGGCACAGCGTGGGCCATGCTGTTCGGCTGGGCCGATCACCAGGCCGAGGTCGGCAATCCAAACTGGGCCGGACGCCAGGGCATCTACCGCGTGAACGGCGGCTACGGCGCCAACGCCGATGCGCCGCTGACTATGGACGCCGGCGTGCGGAACATGACGTGGGAAATCCGCAACCGCATCGGCACGTGGTGCGCGTTCGGCAGCGGGCCGACATTCCCCTGGGACATGAGCGACGCGGCGGGCTATCTGGCCGGACGCAGCTACACACGCCTGTTCACGCACTACAACGTGCTCGGCATCCACACGGACGGCCTGCGCAATCGCGCGCGCGACGCGATCATCTACCGGCACAACCCCGCCATCATCGGCACAGGCTGGCTGAATCATTACCCGCTGGCTTATGGATATGCGTGGCGGTCACGCACGGTATCGTGCGAATGGTACGAATTCTGGTGTTCGACAAAAACCGAATACAATCGCTCGTTCTACGTGAACCAGGGCTGGGGGGGCAGCAGCAATGGCTGGGTCTCCGCCGGCACGTGGTTCGCCGGAGAGATTGAGCGATAGCACCCGCAAAGGCGGGGCGACCACATCCCAACAGCCAATATCGGTATCTTCTCAAAAATCTGGGGGTGGCGGGTTTGGGGGGCGAC
>DAOUFX010000605.1:0-3444 GCA_034429675.1 Anaerolineae bacterium
GTGGGCGCGAGCGCCCACACAGCCCTCTTCCGTTTTATGTGGCAGATTAGTGGGAAACTCTTTCCATCCCCCGGCTGGCAACCACGTCAATGCCGGTTCCCAGCGCGTCTGCCAGGATGACCTGGTTCATAGTTACGGGCGCGGGAACCTCGACGGCGCGCAGCTCCGCCAGCAGCTCGAAGATGCGCGGCTTGGGGAATGGCGCGGTGGTACACACCGGCGCCAGCGGGTGCAATCCGCCTTCCACCCGCACCGTGGTCGCCACCATGCGCCGGGGGTCGCGCAACTCCTCCTCGACGTGCTTCTTTCCGCGCTGGCAATTGTTGCCGCACACACTCAACACCGTCGCCCCTTCGTGATCCACCTCCAACGTGCACCCCATCGGGCAAGTAATACAAATAAGTTTATCTACAGGCATGGATTGGCCTCCTGATCTGAAACGTGAAACGTGAAACGTGAAATTGGAAACCGGTAACCCGTAATCCGTAATCCGTGATTCATGATTCATGATTCATGATTCATGATTCATGATTCGTGTATTCGCGTCCCCATTCGTGGCCGGCCGGCCTACCCCTTCGCCGTCACGCTCACCACCAGCGCTTTGGCGGCGCGGACGGCGTCGTAGTCGCGATCGCGCAGGGGGATGCTCACCATTTCGCCGGGGCGGGCGTAACGTTCGGGCTTGCGCGTGATCAGGTGCTCGCCGTCGTGGATTTCTACCCAGACGGGATGCTCCAACGGCTGCGTGACGCGCATCTGCAACACGACCGGCTCCTGCGTCAACGTCTCCGGGTTGACCCGGTGCGGCACGACGTAGCGCACGTTCTGCCCGGCCTGCGTGGGGACGGCGGGGACGGCGGACGGCGCGGCCTGTGCGATGTGCTGCGCGGCGCGCTTTCCGGCGGCGCGCCCGGCCTGCGTCACCCAGTCCACCAGATCGTAGACGTGCACCACGTTGCCGGCCGAAAAAATGCCGGGGAGGCGCGTCTGGTAGCCTTCGTCCACGAACGGCCCGCCCGTCACCGGATCCAGCGGCACGCCCAGCTTCTGCGAAAGCTCGTTCTCCGGGATCAGGCCGACCGAGAGCAGCAGGGTGTCGCAGGGGATGACCTCTTCGGTGCCGGGGATGGGCTTCCAACGCTCGTCCACCTGCACGGATTCGATGGCTTCCACCCGTTTGTCGCCCAGGATGCGCTTGACGGTGTGCCGCAGTTGCAGGGGAATGTCGAAATCGAGCAGGCATTGTACGTAGTTGCGGCTCAGCCCGGTGAGGTACGGCATCACCTCCAGCACCCGCTCGACCTTCGCGCCCTCGAACGTCAGCCGCCGCGCCATGATCATCCCGATGTCGCCCGACCCCAGGATGACGAAGCGCTTGCCGGGCATGAACCCGTCCACGTTGACCCAGCGCTGCGCCGTCCCGGCCGTGAAGACACCCGCCGGACGCTCGCCGGGCAGGCGAATCTGCGCGCGGGTGCGCTCGCGGCAGCCCATCGCCAGGATGACGGCGCGCGCGTGCAGCTCCCGATACCCGTGGGTGCGACTGGTCACGTAGAGCTTCCAGGGCTCGCCGGCCTGCTGCGGCGCCACTTCAAGCACCATCGTGTCCAGCATCCAGGCGACGCCCAGGGCGCGGGCCTCGTCAACGAAACGCTGGGCGTAGCCGGGGCCGGGCAAATCCTCCTTGAACGTCTCCAGGCCGAAGCCGTTGTGGATGCACTGCAACAAAATCCCGCCCGGTTCCACGTCGCGTTCGATGATGAGCACTTTCTCCGCGCCGTTTTGTTTGGCCGTAATCGCCGCCGCCAGCCCGCCGGGGCCGGCGCCGATCACAATCACGTCGTAGGTTGCGTTCATGCTGCCGCCTCGCTTTCCCCACTGTCCGCCTTCGTCTCGCGGAACAAGAATTCGGACCCTTCGCCCTTCTTGCTGATCGCAAAGGGCGAAACGCCCAGCTCCCGCGCCAGAATCTCGACGACGCGCGGCATGTCGAACCCGCCGAGGCAGCGCCCGGTGCCCAACCAGGTGCGGCGCTTGATGGCGTCGTAGGTGGTGGCGGGGATCGGCGCGTGGATGGCGGCGACGATCTCGCCCTCGGTGACGCACTCGCAGCGGCAGATCACCCGTCCGTAGCGCGGGTCCTGCGCCACGAGCGCCGCCTGCTCCTCCCGGCTCAGGTGGCGGAAGACCGGCGGCGCGACGCGCACCGGATTCCAGCCCGGTTTTTCGCGCAAGTCCTCACCGTCGGCGCGCAGCAGCGCGATGACGCGCTCGGCGATGGCCGGCGCCGCCGTCAATCCCGGCGACTCGATGCCGGCCAGGTTGAGCAGGCCGTCCACTTCGCCGGCGATCTCGACGATGAAGTCTTTGTGGTAGTCAACGGCGGGATTCTTGCAGGGCGCGTTGCCGCCGGGGCGCAACCCCGCGAAGACGGCAATCACATCCCGTTGGCGCAGCCCCGGCGCCAGCTTTTGCGCGCCCGACCAGACCTCGTCCATCCCACCGGCGGTGACGGCGACGTCCATCTTTTCGTCCACGTCCTGGGCGTTGGGGCCGAGCAAGACGTTGCCGTGCAGCGTGTTCGTGACCAGAATCCCTTTGCTGACCTTGCCGGGCACCGGGAAAAGCACGGAGTTGATCCGCACGTGGGCGCTGTCGAGGACAAAATACTCGCCGCGCCGCGCCTTGATCTTGAAGTCCGCGCCGACGCCGGCTTTGTGCATCACCTCATCGGCGTGGACGCCGGCGGCGTTGATCACCCGGCGGCCGTAAAAATCGCCGCCCGTCGTCTTGACCCCGACGATGCGCCGTCTGGCCGCGGGTTCCGCATCCCAGATGAAATCCAGAAACGCCGTATTGAGCAACAACTCGACGCCGTTCGCGACGGCGTTCTCGGCGGCGGCGATGGTCGCCGCCCACGGATCGCAGAGGCCGCCGGTGGGGCAGTACAGCGCGCCGCTCGTGTCGGGATGGACGGACGGCTCGCGGCGGCGCATCTCCTCGCCGGAGATAATTTCGACCGGGACGCCGTTGCGGTCGCCGCGCGTTTTCAGCTCCTCCAACGCGGCGAACTCCTCCTTGCCGACTGCGACCACGTAGGTGCCGGTGCGCTCAAAGGGAAACTGCAGCTCTTCCGCCA
Organism: Anaerolineae bacterium; assembly: GCA_034429675.1. GTDB lineage: Bacteria > Chloroflexota > Anaerolineae > B4-G1 > SLSP01 > JAKQHY01. The sequence goes on from DAOUFX010000605.1 coordinate 3,140, forward strand.
ACGCTCCCCACATCGGGTTGCCGCGCGCGTTCATCTCGGCCTTGAGCGTGCCGGGGATCGTATCGTAGCCGCCGTGGATGATGGCCGAATTGGCCGCGGTCGCGCCGACGCAGATGTCGCTGGCCTGCTCCAGCCAGAGAATCTTCAAGTCATAACGCGATAAAAAGCGGGCTGCCATCGCCCCGGTAACGCCCGCTCCGATGAGGATAATGTCGTAGGGTTCCTTCACATGGGCCTCCTTCAAAAATAGTTGAAAGTTGGAAAGTTGAAAGTCGAAAGTTGAAGAACTTTGGCGGGTTTTTTCG
>DAOUFX010000606.1:0-13197 GCA_034429675.1 Anaerolineae bacterium
GCGTGCGCAGCACGCCCCCCAACTTCCACTTCTCCCATCGCTATTTGAGCGCAGCGGCAATTGCGGCGATGTGTTCAGGGGTGCTGCCGCAGCACGCCCCAAAGATTTTGACGCCGGCTTCTGCGACGAAACGGCGGGCATAATCGGCAATAATGTCCGGGGTCACGTCGTAGACCAGCGAGCCATCTGCGGTATGCGGGAGGCCGGCGTTAGGCTTTGCCATCAGCACGGCAGCGGGAGCCGCCGCGCGCATCTTGAGAATGGCCGCGAAGGTTTCGCTCAATGTCCGCCCACAATTGGCCCCGATGACGTCCACACCCAGACTCACCATCGTCTCGGCAGCTTTTTCGGGTTTGACGCCCATCATCGTGCGGCCTTTGGTGTCAAAACTCATTGTGGTCAAAAGTGGGAGTGTGGTGACCTGGCGCACTCCGGCAACGGCGGCCTTGAGTTCCTCCAGATCGCTCATCGTTTCGATCACAATGGCATCCACGCCGCCCTCGGCCAGCGCCGCTGCCTGCTCTGCGAAAGCCGCCACCGCGTCGGCGTAGGTTAGCGCGCCCAACGGCTCCAACATCTGCCCGGTTGGGCCGATGTCGCCGATCGCCAGCCCATGGTCGGCAACCACGGCGCATGCCAGTTGGGCGGCGGCAACATTGATCGCATGAACCCGATCGCCCAACCCATCCCGCTCCAAACGAATCCGAGTCCCACCAAAGGTGTTGGTCAGGATCAAATCCGCGCCAGCGTCCGCATAAGACCGGTACAGAGTCTGAATGGCGTCGGGATTCTCCAAATTCCAGCGCTCCGGCGCTGCGCCGGCGGGCAAGCCGGCGCGCTGCAACATTGTCCCCGTCGCACCGTCCGCCACCAGTACGGCGCGTTCCGCCAAAAACGTTTTGAATTTTGACATGGTGACCTCCGCAGTAGATTTTCTAGCCGTTTTTCATCATACCACAGAAGGGCAAAGGAGAGAATTGTCCCCAATACCGCTCAGAAATCCCACCAATTTCTGGGGCTTCCTTTTCGCGCAAACTTTGGTACAATGGATAAGGATTGCGTTTAAAGAAGATGCTCTATTTTGCCCGAAGGAGTTTGACTTCTTAAGATACACCGTCAACTTCTTTTTATGCTCCAGTTTTCAATAAAGTGGTGTGTTGGAGTCTGAGGAAACTGTTTATACCTGGAAAAATCCGGGTTTTATGGCTGACGATTTGTTCAGGGCTGTGTCGAACTTTATGTTTATTATCATGAGATAAGGTCTGCATAGCCGCTATCCATGGCCCGCATATTTTGCGCAGCTTTTATCTTTTGCCCGGTCTCCAACCACATCAACTGAAGATAGCCATAGTCAGTCTAATCTTGCGTCTAAGCAAAACGCGGGATGGTTAGGTGAACTAGTGATGAAAAACCGGATAGCACCTTCAAGTATTTGCAGGGTTGTGCTAGTTATAGCAGACATTCGGGTTCCAATCATGTGACAGAACCTTCCGCGCAGTGATTTCTGATTGTTGGATGTAGCCTTGATGAAATGCGTCCTGAGGCTGTGTTGAGTTCTGGTGAAACCGGAGAGCACACCCTCGTGAGGAGAGATTTTTCATAAACGGCTATGGCTATCGTTGCCATAGCCGTTTTATTTTGGGAAAGGGTAGATGACCGGTATTATTACCGCCCTTGAACCACAGAAACATTCTAAAGATCGAGTGAATGTTTACCTGGATGGTGAGTTTGCGTTTGGGTTGGCCGCCATTCATGCGATAACCCTGCGTGTGGGTACGGAGCTATCCACAGAGGGTATCGCTGCTTTGCAGGCTGCCGATGCAGTGGAGCAAGCGCGAGAGAAAGCGCTGAACTATCTCTCGCATCGCCCGCGCAGTGAAGCAGAGTTAGAGAGTTATCTGAGAGAGCGAAAGGTTCCGGCTCCCGTCATTGATGAAGTGCTGGAACGGTTGCGCCGTGTGGATTTGGTGAACGATGAGGCTTTTGCCCGGTATTGGATACAAAATCGCGCGCAGTTTCGCCCTCGCGGAAAACAGGCCCTGGTACAGGAATTACGACAGAAAGGCATCGCCACAGACGTTATCAGTACGGCTGTGGCCGATTATGACGAAGTCGCCGCCGCCGCGCAAGTCGCGCAAGAGCTGGGACGTCGTCTGGCCCATCTGCCCTCAGATGTGATGAAACGACGTCTGAGCCAGCGGATGGCGCGCCGGGGCTTCTCTTACGCACTCATCCAGGAAGTTCTCGCCCGTTACCCTTTCCCCCATTCTACTTATGAAGAAAGCGAGGAATTCTGAATATGAACTGGTTATATGTTGTCATAGCGCTCATTGTAGGAGCCGGCGCCGGCGCATTTGTGGGGTACCAGCTGCGCCAGCAACGGTATCAGCGCGACATGGGGGATTTGAAAGCCATGCGCGATCGCCTGTTGGAGGAAGCCGAAAAGCAGGCGCGTGACATTGTGCTGACTGCCAAAGATGAAACGCTCAAGTCCCGGCACGAGCTTGAAGAGGAACTTGATCAGCGGAATCAGCAGTTGCGGCGTGAAGAGGAACGTCTGCAGAAGCGCCGCGAGCAGCTGGACACGCGCCAGGAACGCATTGACAAGCGCGAGCAAATGCTGAACAAGCGGCAGAGCACGATGGACAAGCGCTGGACGGAGCTGGAGACGTTGGAAAGCAAACGCCGCGAGGAATTGCAGCGGATTGCCGACCTCTCCGTCGAGGATGCGCGCGAGATTATTTTGCAGCAGGTGGCCGAAGAAACCCGCCAGGATATGGCGCGGGTGATTCGCGAGGAAGAAATGCTGGCGCGCGAAGAGGCCGACCGCCGCGCCCGCAAGATCATCACCACTGCCATTCAACGTCTGGCCTCGGAACAGGTGGCCGAGTTAACGACGACGACGTTGGAAATCCCCTCCGATGAGCTCAAAGGTCGCATCATTGGCCGGGGTGGTCGCAATATCCGGATCTTTGAGCAGAAGGCCGGCGTGGATGTGATTGTGGACGATACGCCGGAAATGATCACGGTCTCATCGTTTAACCCGCTCCGTCGCGAGATCGCGGCGCGCGCCATGCACCGATTGGTGGCCGATGGCCGTATTCACCCTGCGCGCATCGAAAAGCTGCTGGAGAAAGCGCAGAAAGAAGTCGAAGACATTATGAAAGAGCAGGCCGAGCGCGCCGCCTACGACGCCGAAGTGCCCAACCTGCACCCCGAGCTGATGAAGCTGCTCGGACGGCTGTACTTCCGCACCAGTTACGGCCAGAATCAGCTTTCCCACGCGATTGAAGTGGCCAAGCTGGCCAGTTTGTTGGCGGCAGAATTGGGCGCCAACACGGATATCTCGCGTATGGGCGGTCTGTTGCACGACATCGGCAAAGCGGTGGACTTTGAAGTGGAAGGGACGCACGCGACGTTGGGCGCCGAGCTGGCCCGCCGCTATGGAGTGCCGGACTCGGTGGTCAACTGTATCGAATCGCACCACCACGAGGCCGAGGCGCAAACGATGGAGGCGGTCATCGTCGAAGCCGCCGACGCTATCTCCGGCGCGCGCCCCGGCGCACGCCGCGAGAGCCTGGAACACTACATCAAGCGCATCCGCACGTTGGAAGACGTGGCCCGCTCCTTCAAGGGTGTGGACGAGTCTTACGCCATCCAGGCCGGGCGCGAAATCCGGCTCATCGTACGGCCCGGCGAGATAGACGATCTCGATGCGGTGCGCCTCTCGCGCGATGTGGCCCGCAAGATTGAGGAATCTATGGAGTACCCCGGCCAGATCAAGGTGACGGTGATCCGGGAGACGCGGGCTGTCGAGTACGCCAAGTAGTCAGTGGATTGATGCACAAAAAAAAGCGGGGAGTCTCAGGACTCCCCGCTTTGCGTTTCAATCTTCAATTGCCAGAACTCCAGCGTCGTCTGGTAGTCCATCTGAAAGGTGTGGCGCAGTTCCGGCAGAGATTCCTCCGGCAGGAGCATATCCACCGCCGCATAGCCGGCTTTCGCCGCCAGCGCGCGCAGGGCGGCTACGGCGGGGGGCAGGGGCGCCGCCGGCGGGAGCCAGGCGTAGCCGTCGGCCTGCGTCGCGTCGTTCAGTTGCTCGCGCAACCCCAGCACTGCGGGCGCTCCGGCGAGCGTCCCGCGCCACACCCGACGGCGCAAGTCGCTCCAGCCGGGGAGCTGCCACGCCGGCCACAACGTTTCCCAGCCCATTTCGCTGCACTGGTAGCGCCCAACGCGCAACGCAAGGGAGCCGGACAGCTTGCCCGCCGCCCGAACCGTGGTCAGCCCCTTGGGCGATGGCCCGCCGACGCTGCATTGCATTTCCTGGCAACGGCGCCACGGAGCAAAACCCGCGTTGCGGTAGAAGGCCAATACGTCTGGATCCGGCTGCGTGGTCAGCATCGCCAATCCCAAGTCGCGGGCGTGAGCGATCCCGGCGTTCAACAACAACCGCCCGATTCCCCGGCGTTGCCACGCGGCATCCACGTACAAAACCGAGAGGTGCAACGCCGGCCCGAACGGGGGCGGTTCGCGGCTGACGATGTATTCGACCGCGCCCACCACCTGACCGGCAACCTCGGCGACCAACGGCAGATGTCCACGAGATAACAGATCGTCAAGATGGAGTGCGCACAGATCGGGGTGCATCCACGGGCCGCCGTTGTACCAGCAGCCAAAGCGGTCCAGCGATGCGTAAGGGACCGGCTGGCGGGTGGTGGGGTGACGCCACTCCGCCACCGTACTGCAATGCACGGCAGTGATGGCCGGAGCGTCTTTGACCGTTGCGGCGCGGACGGTGAATTCCAATGGCCTACTCGATTTCGACGCCTTCCCAGGGGCGATAGAGGGTGTTGGGAATGGCGATCCGGGCCAGCATACGCCCGACGCTGTGATTGACAATATCGTCCAGAGTAGCCGGATGGGCGTAAAAAGCGGGCGCCGGCGGGAAAATGATCGCGCCGATTTCGGCGGCTTGTGTCATCAGGCGCAGATGCCCCAGGTGGAGCGGGGTTTCACGGACTGCCAGCAACAGCGGGCGTCCCTCCTTGAGGGTCACATCGGCGGCGCGCACCAGCACGTTGTCATTGGCGCTGCGGGCGATGGCGGAGAGCGTTTTGATGGAGCAGGGGGCCACGATCATGCCGGCGGTGGCAAAAGATCCGCTGGCGATGGGCGCGCCCCACTCGTCGAGGGCATACGTGCAATCGGCCAGGGCGCGGACGGCGGCGACGTCCAACCCCAATTCCTGCTGCAAGGTGATGGCGGCTGGGTCGGTCAGAACCAGGTGCGTCTCGACGGCCAGATTGCGCAGCGCTTCCAGCACCCTTACCCCATACACCGCGCCGCTGGCCCCGGTGATGCCGATGACGATGCGGGAGGCCCGTTCAGGCGGGGCCATCAGGGCAGTTCGGGCTTGTAGTCGGCGCCCAGGATAACCACCACATCGTACTGCGCCGAGGGATTGGCGCCGTTGACGATGGCCGACGCGGGAAGGTGCAGCAGGGTGAGAATTTGCTGCGCGGTCACCGGTTTGGCGCGGTTGAGGATGACCATGGAGGTCTCGTAATCTTGCCGGTCGGCGTTGTCGTAGGCGGCCACGGGGATGCCGTTGGCGACCAGATACTCGCTGGTGGAGGACGCCTTGCCCTCCATCGCCGTGCCGTTGAGCACCGACACGGTCGCGGCTTCGGCCTCGATCGTCTCCTGGTTGCCGTTGGTCGTGCGCAGGCCGAACACCTCGTCGCGCACCCGGCGGATCTCGTCGCGCAGCGGAACCAGAATCATCATGTTGTCCGGCGTGGTTTTGGACAGGGTGCACTGTTCGTTAATGGAGCGAAACACCACGTCGTTGTCGAAGTCTACGTCTTTGGCCAGATTCGCCAGCGCGATGACTTCGTCCAGTTGCAGTTGCGGGTCGAGCTTGACCGAATTTTGCAGCAGCGTCAACATCTCCGACGCCTGTGAGAACAATTGCGGCCACATATTGCTATCGCTGACACGCTTGAGAACGGCGCGGATCACCTGCTGCTGGCGATCCATCCGGTCAAAGTCGCCGCCGCTGGAATGGCGGGTGCGCGCATACTTCAACGCTTCTGCACCGTAGAAATGGTGCGGCCCGGCCTCCACGTAAAAGCGCTCGACGCCAAAATCGGGAGTGGGATAGTCCGGATCGTCAATCGTCTCCGGCACGTCAACGTCAATCCCGCCGATGCGATCCACAAATTCCACAAACGCCTCGAAGTTGATGCGCGTGTAATAATCAATGTCCACGCCCAAATTATATTCCACCGTCTCGACGGCCAGCGCCGGCCCGCCGCCGGGATGATCGTAGGCGTCGCCGATGAAGTGCGCCGTGTTGATGCGATCCTCGGTATAGCCGGGGATGGGCACCCACAGGTCGCGGGGAATCGAAAGCAGGCCGGCTTTCATCGTGACCGGGTCCAGCGTCGCCAGGATCATCGTGTCGGTGCGCCAGTAGCGCTCGTCCTCCTGCATACGTTCGTCAATGCCCAGGATCAGGACGGTGATACGATCATTGTCCGTCCAGACGCCCCATTGCTCACCTTCTTTCACCTCAACATTCTGGGCTGTTGCCGGTTCGTTGTTGAGCGTCAGATTGGGGAAGATATCCGAGGCGGCGATACTCTCGCGCACGCGGGTGAAAATCACCAATGCCGTCACGGAGGTGACGATCAAATAGATCAACAAGGTGCCGATGCGGATCAGCGTTTTTACCGGGAGCCGGTCAAAGATGACTTTGCTTGCGCGCGAAGTTGTTGTACTACTCATATCCTACCATTTGCCGCGAGGCGGTTACTGAGGGGGCCCGGCATAATCCGAGCCGAGAACGATCACGACATCGTAGGCCGCGTTGGCGTCGGTGCCGTGAACCAGGGCCGCAGTCGAAAGATTCATCAGGTTGACGAGCTTTGTGCCGGTCGTGGGCCGGTCGCGGTTCAGGATGATCACCGTCGTGGCGTAATCCTGACGTTCGGCATTGTCCACCGAGGTCACATTGATGCCGTTCACCTTGAGATATTCTGCCGTGATTCCGGCGAATCCGGCGCGGGTCGTGCCGTTCATGATGGCCACCGTCGCCGCTTCGGGCGTCGCCGTTGCCACGGCCAATGTCGGCGGCGCCGACGTTTCTTGCGTCACCCCGGCCTGCTGCGGGATGGGGGTGGGCTGATCTTCAAAGAAGACGTAACCGCGCACTTCGCGCATCCGTTCGCGGAGGGGGACGAGCACCTGCGCCCCATCCGGCGTGATCCAGGGCTGGGTGCAGGTCTGGTCAATGACGCCAAAGCGAATGTTGGTGCGGTCCACTTTCATCGCAACGTTGCCGAGCGCCAACATCTGATCCAACGCCATGTCGGTTTGCACCGAACTCTGCACGGTCTGGTAGAGTTGGGGCAGGTTATTCGCCAGTTGCGGGAGAAGTTCCAGGCTGGTGACGCGCTCCAGCAACGCCATCATCACTTGCTGCTGCCGGCGCGCCCGGTCGAAGTCGCTGCTGCCGTGGCGAGTGCGGGCGTACTTCAACGCCATCTCCCCGTCGAAATGATGCCAGCCGGCTTCGATGTACAACGGTTCGTAACCATAACCGGAGTTGGGGTACGTGGGGTCGTTGATGGTGTTCTCGACGTAGATGTCCACGCCGCCGGCCAGATTGACGATGTTCACGAAGCCCTGGAAATTGACCCGCACGTAGTAGTGAATGGGCACGCCCAGATTGTATTCGACGGTTTCGCGCGCCAGCGCCGGCCCGCCGCCGGGGTGGTCGTAGAGGTCGCCCAGGAAGTGCGCCGTGTTGATGCGGCCTTCGTTGTAGCCGGGGATGGGAACCCACAAGTCGCGCGGGATAGAGAGCGCGCCGCCGCGCTTGGCGACGGGGTCGAGGGTGAGCAACATCATCGTGTCAGTGCGGAACGGCCCGGTTTCTTGGGCGCGCTCGTCAATACCGAGCACCAACACATTGATCGGTTCGGTGCCGGTCCAGTCGGGCAAAACGGCGCCGAACTGATACTTGACGTTTTCGCTCGGCTCCGTGCTGCTGGGCATGCCGGGGACGATTCCCGGCTTTGACAGCGAACTGCGCAACAGGGACAGGGCAAACGAGGCCACTACCACTACCATCACCAACAAGATGGCGATCAAAACAAGCGCCACTACCAGCGGTGTGGTATTTCGAGTTTTTAATGAAAGCCGTTTCTGTGTCATAATTCTCTAACACCTGGATTATGCTTGGTGTTAAATTATACCACATTCGTCAGGGGGCATCCGCAGGAACACCCAGTGGTTTCATCACAATATATTGGAAGCCGTTGAGGGCGACGTGTTCCACCAACTCATAGTGCTGGCCGATGGCGTTCAAAACTGGCGGCGGGTAGAATTGCGCGCGCATAATGACCAGTCCGAATTCTTCCCGGTTGATCATCGCTTCCAGTTCGGAGGTGTCCAGCAGTCCGTTGTTGTAAAGATTGAGCAGTTGGGTCGGATTGGTGACCACCGGTTTGCCGGCCAACATCGTAAACGCCGCCTCCTCGCTAAAAACCAGCCCCTCTGTCTCGCGGACGTAGGCCAGCAGTCTGGCGCCGCCTTCATAATCGCGCGGCAGCATCAGATGGCCCACTTGCGAATACCCCACCGAGTCGTAGTAAGGATAATCGGCGTAGGCCGACCGTCCGGCAACGCCGAGCGCTTGTGCGACCGGGCCCCAGATCGGGCCGGCGGTGGGCAGGTGCAGCATCCGGGTAGATTGGGCCAGCAGCAGCAGCGGGATCACGACGGCAACGGCGCCTTGCCATTGCGGGCGGCGTTGTGCGGTCCAGTCGCGCGCTTTGCCAAGCGCGAACCCGCTCAGCACGATGGCGGCGGCCACGGAGGTGATCCAATACGCTTCCCCCGCGCCCCATTTGCCCGACATCAAGCCGGTGCCAAGCGCAAACGCAAACCACAGGGTGTAGACCGAAAATTGTCCGGCATACGCTTCGTAAAGTCCCATTCCCAACGCCAACAGCACAAACAGCGCGTGGACTTTGAACCATGATTGGATTAAGGCCAGCAGTTGGGGGAAGACAAACTCGTTGACATTGGCTGTGATCGTGTTGATCCACCAGTAGCCGCCGGTGGCCCGGTTGATGCCCAAAAAGATCAGGCCGAAGACCAGGCCGAAGACGCCCACCGCCAACAGCGCGCGGCGCGGATTGTGCAAGAAAAGATAGCCGAACACGGCCGCAGCGGTGAAAACGGCCAGTTGTTTGGCGTAACCGGCCAGCAGCAGACAGCCCAATCCCAGCAGCAGATTGCGCCGCCCGGCGGGGGTGTCGTCGGCAGCGGCGATGAAATAGACGCACAGGGTTTCCAGGAACACCATGGTCAGGTGTTGGCGGCACAGCGGCCCGATGTGGTAGACAAAATTCGAGGCGAGGTAGCTCAGTCCGCAGATCAGGGGGATGAAGACGCCGCCGGTGCGCCGTTTCACGCTCAACCCGATGGCCGCCGCCGTCAGGAGCGTGATCAAAAACGAGAGCACGCGGCCGGAAAGCAGCGTTTGTCCAAAGAGAGGAAAGAGCAGCACATTGACGACGTGGAACAACGGCGGGTAGTTGGAGGAATAGAAAGGAAACGTACTGCTGTCGCGGTAGGGCCACTCGCCCCGGCTGTGCAACACGGCGTCGTACAGCTCGAAGCTTTCGCCCTGATCGTAGTCGTAGGGCCAGCGGAACAGATCGGCGGCATAAGTGAGATACACGGCGAAGTAGGCCAGGAAGACCAGGAGCGCCAGCACCGACAGGATGCGCCCGGCCCAACGCCAACCGTCCCCGGCAGGCGCCGCCGGTGAGGCGTAACGCGGCTCGGCGGCGACGGCAGCCGGCAAAGCTCCCTGGCGCAACAGCGGGACGCCGGCCAGCGCTGCGGCCAATCCGGCCAGCAACACGTTGCGCTCGAACGGCCCGATGCCGCCCCACGCGCCGCCGCCGAGACGTCCGGCGACGAACACGACCGCATCCCCGCCCAAACCGAGGGCGATCAGCAGCCAGCCGAGCTGTTTTTTGGTAATCGGTGACGTTAGATTCATAGGATTTGCTGCAACACCGCGCCGGCGCTCAGAATGTCGTCCACGGCGAATTCCACCCCATCTTCGGGAACGCCGCCGGGGCGCACGAGGACGGTGCGCATACCGAAGGCCGCCGCCGGCTGCAAGTTGCGCGGTTGGTCGTCCACGAAGATACAGCCGGCGCCGGGGCATCCCAAAAGGTCGAGCGCTGTCTGGTAGGCTTCCGGCCAGGGTTTGCCGACATAGTGCGTGGCGCGGATGTCAATCAACGGATCGAAATACCGGCGGATGCCCAGTTGGCGCAGGATGCGATCGGCCCAGTCGGCGGTGCCGTTGGTGAAGATGCCTTTGCTGACGGGCAATGCTGCCATCATTGACTCCAGCTCCGGGTGCGGCGCAAGATAGCGGCTCACGTCCACCTGGTGCACCGCGTCGAGATAGGCATCCCGGTCGGCCTCAGGATGGTGACGAATCAGGCCGGCCAGCGTCGTGCCGTAGGCTTTGAGATACTCCCGGCGCAAGGCCTGCACTTCTTCCAGGGATAGCTGTAGCGTCTGCACCATCCAGGCTTCGATGCGCGCCCTGACTTCCTCGAACAGGCCGGAGCTGTAATCATACAGCGTGTCATCAAGGTCAAAAAGAATGTATTGAATGTTCAAATTACAAAGTGTCATTGAGTGGGAATGCGACCAGGCCGCTGAGCACTTTAGGGAAGAAGTCGGTGGATTTTTGCGGCATGCGCTCGCCGGCGGCCGTGCAGGCGCGGACTTGCTCGATGCGCGTGGCGTTGAGCAGAAAGAGGAAATTGGCCTCTCCCCTGTCCACTGCCGTGAACCCGGAGGCCGGGTCGCGCAGGTAAGACAGATTCTCCTTGCGCGCGACGCTTTCTTTGCTCAATCCCATCACCTTTTCGATGATGAGCTCGTGCAACACCGTCACATCCAGGGCGCGGAAACTGGCGTCGCGGGTGGGCAGCAGTTCGGCCATCGTGTCCAGAGATTTGAGCGTAAGCAGGGAGTGCGCCCCATCGTAGAAACCGAAGCGCGGCTGCTCTAAAGTGGCTTCGGCCAGCGCCGCGTTCAGGGAATCCAGGTCAGACATGGGCGTGACCTCGAAATAGGCCGCGAGCGCTTTGAGCAGCGCCTTGCTGTCCATGCGCTTGTAATCGTAGATCAGGCGATGCGTCGGCAGGATAATCAAGCCCGGATCGCTCATACTCACCAATGTTACCATGACATAGTTGAAAGCCGCGTTGGCCGGAGCTTCCGGGTACTCCATGCGCATCTGCTCGCGATAATTCAGCGCCGTCTCGTAGCGATGATGCCCGTCGGCAATGATCAGCGGGCCCTTGCTCTTGATTTTTTCCACGACGGCGGCGATGACCTGCGGATCGGGGACGACCCAGAATGCCTGTTCGACCTCCGGCTCGATGACCCGCTCGCGCACGATGGCCGGCATGTGTGTGTCAAGGAAAGGTTGCAACAACGCGTTGATTTCGCCGTCGTCGTCGGGATACAGCATAAAGACGTGACCCCATCCGGTTTGCGTCGCCTGGGTCAGGTTGAGCCGGTCCACTTTCGGCCCACTCAAGGTGCGCTCGTGAGGCAGGACGACGCCTTCCTCGAACGTGCTCAACTCCAACACTGCCGTGAGTCCGCGACGGGTGTGTTCCACGCCGCTGGTGTCGCCCGGACGCGCGAAGGTCTGTTCCAGCACATACAGCGCCGGTTCCGGATCCCGGATCAGCGCATTCTCGGCCATCCAATTGAGCGCATAGCCGCGCGCGCGGGTGTAGACATTGTTTTCCATGTCGTCGGGGATACGGATACCCTGGATGATGCGCACGTAGTTGTAGGGCGAAAGCTCGTAGTACTGTGCCTGCTCTGCCTCGTGAATGCGATCGTAGGGTTGCGTGATAACCTCCGACAAATCACAAAACTTGTTGGGGTTGTAGCGCAAGCCTTTGAAAGGTTTGATCGTAACCATAATACCTCCCTAATGGATAAAAAAACTTCCAGGAAGCGCGCTGCTTCCTGGAAGGTCTCTTGAAAAGTGACTACGCCAGGTGTTCTTTCACCAGGGCCACGATTTCGTCGCCGATCTTTTCCGTTGCCTCGGCCGTCACCGCGCCGACGTGCGGGGTTGCCACCACTTGCGGCAGCTCGACCAGCTTGCGCAGCAGCTCGCTCTTGGGCGGCTCCTCGCTGAAGACGTCCAGCGCGGCGCCGGCAAGGTGTCCGCTGACCAGCGCCTCGTAGAGCGCGGCCTCGTCGAGGGTGCCGCCGCGCGCCGCCTGCACCACCAACGCACCGCGCTTGAGCAGCGCGAACTGCGCGGCGCCCAACAGATTGTGGCTCTCGTCGGTGTGCGGCAGGTGCATGCTGACGATGTCACTGGCCTTGAGCAGCTCATCCAACGACACGATGTCGGCGTGCTTGACGTAGGGATCGTAGGCCAGCACCTTCATACCGAGCGCGCGCGCCTTCTCGCCCAACAGGCGCCCGATGCGGCCGTAGCCGATGATGCCCAGCGTTCTGCCGGACAGTTCCACGCCCTTGATGGTCTTCTTTTCCCACTGCCCGGCCTTCATCGAGGCGTCGGCTTTGCTGAGTTCGCGGGCCAGCGCGAACATCATGCCCAACGCCAGTTCGGCGACGGCATTGGAGCTGGCGCCGGGGGTATTGAGCACCTTGATGCCCTTGCCCTCGGCATATTCAGCGTCAATGTTGTCCAGGCCCACTCCGCCGCGAATGATGACTTTGAGCCGGGTTGCTTTGTCAATCAACGGGGCGCGCACTTTGGTGCGGCTGCGCACCACCATTGCATCGTATTCCGCAATCGCCTCCAGCAATTCCTCCGGGGTGATGGTATCACGCACATCCACCGTCACGCCGGCTGCCCGCATAGCTTCTACCGCCGGGGCTGCCACCGAGTCGCAAATCAGTAATTTTGTCATGGTTCTCCTTTAGAAGATAGTCAAAAGTCGAAAGTCAAAGGTCGGGAGACGGATAGTTTCAAGTTGAAGGTTGGGATGTGGCATTTTGCGTTCCACAGTTTCTGCATCCAGCCTTTCTTTCCGTCTCCCATTTATCAATAAAAAAGGGAGAAGTGGGAGCTTGGGGGCGGGCGCAGCC
>DAOUFX010000607.1:0-7454 GCA_034429675.1 Anaerolineae bacterium
CACGAATACCGTGTGCAAAAAATACCCCCCTTAACCTGGCCGTCAAAGGCAACTCCGGACTTTCGACTTTTTAACTTTTGACTTTCGACTATTTTCAAAGGAGGCTACCCCAATGGAAGAAACCGTTCACCTTCAACCCCGTGGCATCGGCGAACTTATGGATCAAGCGCTGCGACTGTACCGGCGCAATTTCTTCACGTTCGTCGGCATCGTCGCAGTGCCGCAGATTCCCCTCACCATCATCAGCACATTCGTCAATCAACTCAACCCGAGCTTGCGGGCCGGGAGACTCTCACCCAGCGAACAATTCGAGCAGATGGGGCCTTTCTATCTTGGCCTCCTGGTTATGATGCTGATCTCGTTTGTATTGCAGGGAATCGGAATGGCCGCGCTGACCCGCGCCATCGGCGACAACTATCTCGGCGGGAGAACCGGCTTCCTGGAAGCCTACCGCAAAATCGGCAAGGACTGGTCGCGGCTACTGATGGCATTGTTCCTCAGCGCGCTCATCAACATCGCGCTCTTTATCTGGCTGCTCGTTCCTTGCGTCGGCTGGATCAGCGGATTCGGCATGATGATGGCCTTCGCCATTGTCATGCAGTTCGTCCCCTGCGCCGTTGTTTTGGAACACAAGAGCGCCTCGGATGCCATCCGCAGAGGGTGGGACCTGTGCCGGCGGCGCTTCTGGAGTGTGATCGGGTTTTACGCCCTGCTGACCCTCTTTGCCCAACTCATCACGACGGCGCCGGCGATGATCGTCGCCATGATCATTCAGGCCACGTCGTTATCCACGGCGTTGTCCTCAGCGCTGGCGCAGGGCGCGATCACACTCATCAGCAGTTTGCTGTATATGCCGCTGTCTATGACGGCGATGACGCTGATGTATTTCGACCTGCGGGTGCGCACGGAAGGATTCGATCTGACCTGGCAAACCGACCATACTCTGGGCGAGGAAATGCCCGCCGAAGACATCTTGGCGCGGGCGCCGGAAGCAGAACAGGGCGGATTGATGACAAAGAACGACTTTGGCAATATGGTGCTGCTCTCGCTGGGCGTCGTCGCCATTTTTATGGTTATCTACGGTGTGATCATGGCCCTTACCCTGCTCTTCTTTGGATTGCTAGGTCTTGCCCAATAGATGATCGCGCCGCATTTGCCGCACCGCCTTCGGACATCCCCTGGCGTCCTGCTTTGCATCGGGATGCTGCTCGTCGGGTTATTGTGCAGCGCATGTCCCGTCGCCGCCGCGACCCCGCCCCTGCCGTTGGCCGACTACTGGCGCCAGTTGTCCGAAATGCGCGCGCGCGTCGCGGGATTGGCAGCGGCATCGGAGGCGCGGGTCAAACAGGAATTGGCCAGCGAAGCCGACCGGTGGGAAGCGATCGAGGCGGTTCTTCTGAACGACGATGTGGTCGTTCCTGTGGATCACAGCTACCTGGTCGGCCTGATGCGCGCCGATTCGCCGGATCTGGCGCAAATCGGCGCGGCGTTGACCCACTTGCAGGAGGCGCTGCCCACCGCCAAATCCGCCGTTGATCCCGACCGGGCCCAGCAAATCCTGACCGGCATCCTGGCCCAACCCGAATTCCAGTGGGCCGAGCGCGAACGCACTCCCCTGGAACGCTGGTGGCAGGAATTTCGCGAACGGCTGTGGGAATGGTTGCAACGCCTGCTCGGCGATCGGGGCGGGGTCGTTGTAGGCGGCGGCAGCAAGGCGTTGGGTTATCTGGTGCTCTTCGCCGGCATCCTGGGTATCGGCCTGTTGGCCTATTACCTGTTGCGCGGCTTGCGACTGCACTTCGTCAGCGACGCCGAACTGAATATGCAAAACGGCGTGCGCGGCGCGCCGCTCACGGCATCCGCCGCGCTGGAACGGGCGCAGAGCCTCTCCACCGGCGGCGATTACCGCACGGCCATGCGCTATCTGTACCTCTCGTTGTTGCTGCTGCTCGACGAGCGCGAAATCCTGCGCTACGATCATACGCTCACCAACCGCGAATACGCCCGCAGCCTCACGCGCCTCCCACAGTTTGCCGCGACCTTCAACCGGGTTGTGGACGTTTTCGACCGCGTCTGGTACGGCCACCACGACCTCAACGCCGACGAATACGCGGACTACGCCACGCAAGTCAAAGATTTGGAACAAACCCATGAAGATAAAGTCGCGTGAGTTCTGGTGGGGTCTGGCCGTCGCGGCGTTGTTGATTCTGGTGACAACCCTTTCGGCCATCCAGCAGAGCAATAACACAGCGGCGCCGGCGCTGGCGTCGGACTCCGCTCAAAAAGACGGCGCGCTGGCGCTCTACCGCTGGTTGGCGGCCCTGGAATACACCGTCAGCGCCGAAACCGGCGACACCTACGCCGTGCCCGCGTCCACCGGCATTGCGCTGGTGCTGGAACCGGGCATCCCCATCAGCGCCCTCGAATGGCGCACGCTCGATCGCTGGATCGAAGAAGGCGGCGCGCTGATCCTGGCCGGCGACCAGGCGGGGACGGCGCTGACCATCGAGCACTACGATGTCTCGCTGCGTTACCTCATGAGCGATACCGTCACCCTGACGGCTCAGACGCCGTTGTGGCTTGCCCCGCCGCTCACCGCGCCGGTTCCCATTCAAGCCCGCACGTATCTGGACCTGCGGCGCGACGATTGCGTCGTCCACTTCGCGGTGGACGACCGTCCGGTGATTGTGTCCTTCACCCAGGGAAAGGGCAGGGTCATTCTCAGCGCCGCGCCGTTCCCGTTCTCCAACGCCGGCCTGAAAGAGCCCGGCAACGCGCTGCTCATTCTCAATATGCTCAACGCTCTCCCCCAAAAGGGCGGAATCTGGTTCGATGAATGGCATCACGGTAAACAGGGCGCCGGCGCAGTGGACAGCCCGGGGAAATGGCTGCAACGGTCGTCCACCGGCCACGCGCTGATTTTCACCGCGATCGTGATTTTCGCGGCGATCGCGCTGCAAGGCCGGCGACTGGGACGGCACGTGCCGCTGCTTCGCCAGATCACCCCGCGCGCGCCCCTGGAATACATCACGGCGATTGCCAACCTGCGCCGCCGCGCCGCCCACCGGTATGCGGAGCTGCAGTACTATGACCAGGCTCTCAAGCGCCATCTGGGACGCCCCTACGGAATCAATCCGCAATTGCCGGACAAGGAATTTGTGCAAACGCTGCAAAGCGTCAACCCCGGCATGGACGCCGCCGGGCTCTTGCAGTTGCTGACCCAATTGCAACAACCCAACGTATCCGAAAACGAGATGCAGCGACTGGCCCAAAAAGTCGCCCAATGGATCGAGGAGTGAAAAAACGATGAATCCGAGTGAACTACGAGCTATCTATCAACGATTGAGACAAGAAGCCGACAAAGTCCTGGTGGGCCTGGAAGAGCCCTTCGAGCTCCTGGTGGTGGCCCTGCTTACCGGCGGGCACGTGTTGCTCGAAGGCGTGCCGGGCACGGCCAAGACGCTGATGGCGAAGACGCTGGCGCGCCTGGTGCAGACGGACTTCGCGCGCATCCAATTCACGCCCGACTTGATGCCGTCCGACATTCTGGGCACCAGTGTGTTTGACATCACCCAGGGCAAGTTCTATCTCAAGCGCGGCCCAATCTTCACCCACCTGCTGCTGGCCGACGAGATCAACCGCGCCCCGGCCAAGACGCAATCCGCGCTGCTCGAAGCGATGGAAGAACGCCAGATCAACCTGGAGGGCGTGCGCTATGGGCTGGAACCGCCCTTCATGGTGGTGGCGACGCAAAACCCCATCGAGTACGAGGGCACCTATCCTCTGCCCGAAGCGCAGCTCGATCGCTTCCTTTTTAAAGTGTTGGTGGATTACGCGCCGCACAAGGACGAGGTCGAAATCCTGTGGCGTTACCATCGCGGATTCGACGCGCACGACCTGGATGCGGCCCAACTGCAAGCGGTCATCACCCCAGACGAACTGCAAAACGTGCGCGCGAGCATCCAGCAAGTCACCGTCGAGCGAACCCTGCTGGACTACATCGCCGCGATCGCCGCGGCCAGCCGCCAGTCCCCTGACCTGATGCTGGGCGCCAGCCCGCGCGCTTCCACGCACATCCTGCTGTCTTCCAAAGTGTACGCGGCGCTGCAAGGCCGCGATTACGTCGCGCCCGACGACATCAAAACGATGGCCTATCCGGTGCTGCGCCATCGCCTGGTGCTCAAACCCGAGGCCGAAATTGAGGGGTTGAACGCCGACGCCGTCATCCAACGGCTGCTGCGTCACGTCGAGGTGCCGCGCTAATGCGCCCTACCCTGCGGGGAGTGCTGCTGCTACTGATCGCCGCGCCGCTCATGGCCGCCGGCACGTGGCTGCCGGCGCTGGAATGGATCGCGTGGCTGTACGTGGCAGTCTGCCTGGCGCTCTTCGCGTTGGACTGGCGCTACGCCGGTCCGGTCGCCCAGTTCAATCTCACCCGCGAGCACGACACACGGCTCAGTATCGGAATGGACAACCCCATCCGCCTGCGCCTGCACAATCGCAGCCGCCGCCCCATCGCCTTTTGGCTGCGCGACGAACCCCCTGACGTTTTCATCATCAGCCGGCGGGTGTTCGCCGGCCACGTGGCCGCGCTGGGAGAATGGGAAGGCGCCTACACGCTCCAGCCGTTGCGTCGCGGCGACTACCACTTCGGCAACCTGAACCTGCGCTGGCTCAGTCCGCTGGGGTTTCTGACACGGCAGGCCGCCATCCCGGCGGCGACGGACATCAAGGTGTATCCCAACCTGATGGACGTGCGCCGCTACGATCTGATGCTCCGGCGCAACCGGCTCCAGGAGATCGGGTTGCGCCCCACCCGCATGTTCGGCGAAGGCGTGGATTTCGAGCGCTTGCGCGAATACCTGCCCGACGACGACTTCCGCCGCATTGACTGGAAAGCGACGGCGCGCCGCCACCGCCCGGTCACCATCGAGTATCAAACCGAGCGCAGCCAGACCGTCTTCACCGTCCTGGATGTGGGCCGCATGATGCAGAGTCCGGTCAACCGCCTGGCCAAGCTGGACTACGTCATCAATTCGGTGTTGCTGCTGAGCTACGTGATCACCGGCAAAGGGGACAAAGCGGGGATGATGACCTTCGCGGACGACGTCTTGCGATTCATGCCGCCCGAACCGGGCCGTGGACAATTCTACCGGATGCTGGAAACGCTCTACGCCGTGGAGGCGCAGCCGGTCGAGCCGGACTATCACCGCGCGCTGAGCTACCTGGCCGCCAAACAACGCAAACGCGCGCTCATCGTCATCTTTACGGATTTAAGCAGCGGGCCGGGGCTCAAAGCGCTGATCCGCCACACGGCCATCTTGCGCCGTCGCAGCCTGCCGCTGGTCGTCACCATCAGCGATCCCGACGTCTACGCCGCCGCGCATCAGATTCCGCACGACTCTCTCTCGGTGTACCAGCGCTCCACCGCCGGGCGCCTGCTGGACGAACGCCAGGTCGCGCTGCACGAAATGCAAAGACAGGGGGTGCTGACGTTGGATGTGCCCGCCAACCAACTGTCGGTAGCCGTCATCAATCTTTACCTTGAAATCAAAGCGAAGACAATGCTATAACTTTCTTTGCCTCTTTCCCTCTCCCGCCAAAGAACAAATAACCGTACAACAACGCGCCGCTGCCCAATCCGACGGCCCATTTGACCGGCCAGGGCAGCAACTCGTTGGGCGAGATAAATCCTTCGATCAACCCCGCAACGACCAGCAACGGCACACAGCCGACCAGCAACCACACCGCCTGCTGCGCCGCCTGGTTCAGAGCGTCGCGGCGGCGCAGCAACCCCGGTCGCAGGATCGCCCAGCCCAACATCAGGCCCGATCCGCCGGCGATCATAATCACGCTCAATTCGATCACACCATGGCCGACCACGAACGTGCTCAGCTCAAACGCCAGATGGTAATGAAAAGCCAGTCCCATCAGCCCCCCCAGGAGTTGTCCGTTAAAAACCATCACGTAGACGGAGCCAACCCCAAACAGCATGCCACTGCTAAAGGCCAGGAACGCCACCTGAATGTTGTTCTGCATAATAAAAGAGGCGGTATAAGGGCGGTCTTCCACCGCAATGTCCGTCCACAATTCGTTATTTTCCATCACCGGGATCAAATCCTGCACCTGAGTGGGCAACAGCCAGCGGGCGGATTCGGGGTTCACCGCGGTTGCCACACCGATTGCAAGAGCCGGAATTAGAAACAACAAGGTTGCGGTCAGAATAAACGGGAAAGCGCGCCGGTAAAGCCGGGGGTACCCAATCGAGATAAATCGGAGCAGCCGGTTGTACGCCAGGGGTTCGCCGCGATAGATCGTGGCGTGGGCGCGTGCAACCAATTGATTGAGGTATAATGTCACTTTGTGGGTAGGAAAATCACGTTGCGCCAACGCCAGATCGGACGTAGCGACGCGATACAACCGCCCCAACGTGTCCAACTCTTCCGGCGATAAATGCCGGATCTCGGACTGGCAACGGTCGAGCAAGTGGGTTAACAATTTCCAGTCAGCCTGACGCGATTCATAAAATGTATTTGGACGCATAAAGCACCATTATAGTCGAAAACCACTGGTGTGAAAGGAATCCTGTGTCAACGTCTAACGATGAATACCTCAATATAGATACGCCGGAAAACGTGGCCTTCAACTACGAAGTCGCCGGCATCGCCACCCGCTTTATGGCGGGCCTGGTGGATACCGCTATCCTGACGCTGATCCAGCTGATCCTTTACGTTGTGGTCCTCGCCATCGCTGCGATTTCGCTGGAAGATATTGGCGAAGAAGGGAGCAACTGGGGGTGGATGCTGGCCATCTTCGGTCTGGTCAACTTCATCTTCACGTGGGGCTACTATATGTTCTTTGAGCTGCGCTGGAACGGGCAATCACCCGGCAAGCGCTGGGTAGGCCTGCGCGTGATCCGCACCGATGGCGCCCCCATCACCTTGACCGAATCGGTGATCCGCAACATCGTGCGGCTGATAGATACGCTCCCGGCCTCCTACGGTCTTGGCATCGTCGTTATGTTCATCAACAGCCAATCCCGCCGCATCGGAGACCTGGCTGCCGGCACCGTCGTCATCCGCGACCGGGGAAGCGTCAAGCTGGAAAGCCTGGCCGAGCGCCCCACGCAGAAAACGCCGTGGGACCCCGAACTTGCCGAAGGTGAATTGCCGCTGGGCCGCCTGACCGCGCAGGATTTGCAGATGGCCGAAGATTATCTGCGCCGCACCGGTGAACTGATCAACAGCGAAGAAGTCGGCAGGCGCATCTTGACGGTGCTGATGGAGCGGATGGATCTGCCGCCCGATTGGATGGCCGACAAACCGGTGCGCGTGCGCATCCGGCTGATCGTGGACGCCGCCAACCGCCAACAACAACTGTAAGTAAACAAGTCTCCCGGCGGGAGAGATTCGAACTGTACAAGGTATCTTCTAAAAATCTGGGGGTGGGGGTTT
>DAOUFX010000608.1:0-53925 GCA_034429675.1 Anaerolineae bacterium
AATGCTGTTTTGCTTTCCATTTCCCTGTCTCCCTGTTTCCCTGTGTTGTTGCTTATATCTAAGATTATACTGCTTATTAGTATAAAAGCAATACCCAAAAGATACAGATCGCGTGTAAATCTTAAAAAAGCCATGTCATTTTTTACATGGCCTTTTTACACAGGGGTTAGGAACACAAGGTTACTCGCCATAGCCGAAATCAGAGTGCTTCATACTCTCCAAGATTTCGAGCTGGGCCAGCTTCAGGTATTGCGGGGCAAAGTATAGCGGGAACGAAGCGCGCCCGGACGCCATGCGCTGTTTGAGCAATTGCAGGATCAGCAGGTACTCATTGATCACAGCGCTCTTGCCGGCCACGTCAATGGGGGGAGCGTTGTGGTCTTCGGTTTTCCAGGGCATCCACAGGCCGAATAACTTGTCGGCGGCCTGCTCGATCGAGGACCCCCATTGACAGTGGTGCGGTTGTGGGATTTTGATTTTGAGCGTGTCCACGTCGCGGGAAGCCTGCACGCCACAAACTGCGGGCGCACCAATCCGCAGCGCCAGTTCCTTGATCCGTGGCGGCGCTTCCAGCACCTGCTCGACGCGGGTGTTGGCGCCTTCGATTGGGATCAATTGCAGATAATCGAAGAGCAATAGCACCGGCTTGACGCCGAAATCAGCTTCCATTGATTCGATGGCGCCCAACACGGCTGGTAGCGTCATTCGTGGCACTGGCTGACCGGCGCGGGCAATGCTGTGGCCGATGGTCCAAACGGGAAACCCTGCCCGTTTAAGCAGCTTCTTGGTGACGGTATCCTGGGGTACCCGCCCCCACGCGATGTCGGTCGCTGAGAATTCACCGTCGCTGATAAAGAACGTTTCGATCTCTTCTGCCGACGACTCCCAGGTCACGTAGACCACGACCTCTTTGCCGACTGCATTGCGCTGGATGATGCGTTTGGCTTCGGCACGCGCGAGGTAGGCCATTAGCGAGGACTTGCCGTGGCCGGGGCGGGCGATCAGCCCGACCAGGTCGCCGGGGCGCATGGGGATCACGACCTCGTCTATCATCGGGATGCCCCAGGGGATTCCGGGATGCGTCTGAATGCCGTCGTACCAGAGCGCGAAGTTGGCGGCCAGCTCGGCGGGTGTGTTGACCAACTGCCGGAAATTGCCTTTGCTTTGTGCTTTTGCGTTCATTAGCCCCTCCAATGAATGCGTGAACTTATGTTAGTAAACTCTGAGCGTGGATTCGCGCCGGTCAGCCTGATTCTCGGCGATCTTGGCGACGTAGGCGATGATGCCCGGCTTATTGCGAATCCCCTTCTCAAGCGCCGTATTGACCCAGCCGGCCAGTATTTCGGCCTGCTGCCCATTGAACAGGCGCTTGGCCGTCTCGGTCGTGGCGCGCCATTTGGCCTTTTGCTGCAACGTATCGAATTTCTCCCGCACGGCGCGCTGGTTGTTGGCTTTCCTATCGCGATTGATGGCATCGAAGAGAATAGCGTCTTCCGCCAGGGTTGGTTCTGTGGTGTCGGAATCCGATAAGACAAGATCAAGGGATGTCTGCGACGCTATTGGAGTTTCGTCTTTTGAAACTCCAAAGTCTTCTTTCTTCAAGTTATTCTCTGTGTTAGTCTCTGGTATAGGTGATGTCAAATTGACATAATCCATTTTATCAATTTGATAAAATGCATTTTCGCTTTTTGACAAATGGGCGGCCTCGATGGCGGCCAGCGCGGCATAGTCAATGGTATACCAGAGGGTGCGGTCGTAGTTGGCGCTGTTGTAGTTGCGGGCAATGATCAGGCCGGCATTGCGCAGCTCCAACAGGACGCGCCAAACCGTGGCTTCTGACCACCACGGGAAGTTTTCCGTCCACTCCGTTTTGGTGTTGTAAATCCACCAACTGCCATCGCGGAAATGGTCCTGTTTGCCGGCTTCCTTCACAATCTCTATCCAGTAATGGATCTGTTGTAGAACAATGGCCCCATTCAGTCCAATTGCCTGGGCCAGCTTGGGCAGCACCATGACCGGTTTATCGTCAATTAAAAGTCTACTCATCGTTTCACCCCTCTTGTAGAACAGAACTTCCGCCCGAATCTTTCAGGCGTTGTCTAAACTTTCTTTCCTAAGTCTATGAAATCCTGGATGTCGTCGGCGGTGGCGCCATCCTCGACGATCAGGTCATCGAACTTGCCGGGCAGTACGACCACCCGCCCGCGCCCGCCGAATAGCGCTGCGACTGCCACGGCTCGGTTCAACCCATCGGGATCGTAGCACACGTTCACGCGCCTGAATTTGTCGAACTTGCTAACCCACGCCTCATCGAAACCGGTCTTTCCCATCACGCCGACGTTGAGGAAGCCTTCTTGCGCCGCGATGATGCTCTTTTTTTCACCCTCAACGATCAAAATGTCCTTTGCGTTTTCCCGCAGCGCGTCCCCGTTGAAGAGCACGTTGCGCAGCCCGGCGATGTGTGGGCGATATTTATCGCCATTGGCGGCGTGTACCAGGCGGTGGCGGATATTCCACAGCTTGCCGTTGCTGATCACGGGGATGGTGTAGGAGGGCCGCTCCTTTTCGTCGGTAGGGCAGCGTGGGCAGTAACCCAATTGGTATTTGGCGATGGTTTCCGGGCGCATTCCCGCCCGGTACCAGTATTCCAGGGCTGCTGGGGGCATCGTTTTGTGGTAACGGAGGTGATCGGTGCAGTTGTGAATCTGTTCCAGCGCACTCAGGCGCCGTTCCTGCTCTTCGATTTGCCGGGCTTGCTCGCGTTGTTGGTATTCTAGTCGCCGTAAGCGTAGTTCGTGATCATCGAGCCGTGAGTTTTGTGAAGCGATCTGCGCCAGGTCCAGGCCCCAGAAACCGGTCAACCAATCTACAATGTCGCCACGTTTTTGACAGCCATAACAGTAAAACTTTTCATCTTTGACACCGAAGGATGGATCACTGTCAGCGTGAAACGGGCAGCGCCAGAATGACCATCCACCGGACCGGCGTACCGGCTGTCCCAGATCGCTTTCGACTTCATCCAGCAGACTGTATTCAGCGCGGATCGCTTCATAGTCCATAGCAAGCCAGCTTTACCGCGATGTCGGCGGCTTTATCGGCAAAGGTGACGAGGAAAATACCGAGATCGGAGAGTAACAACAGAGCGCGCATCAAAATTCGTGACGGTTTCATAGACACCTTCAGGTGAAACAAAAGACCGGCTTTTGTGTGAGCACACCCAGGACAAGGATGCTCCTGGGGTTGGCGACCCCCGGAGGGGTGAGCCCACACAAAAACCGGTCTTTGAATAACGTTCATTGCTGCTTGTCCTCAGCCTCGCGGATATTGCCAGGGTTGCCATCCCCATCCGCTTACAATCTGATTATACTGCTTTTTGCTAAAACATCAAGCCGGTTCTTTTGCTCTTACCCGCACCACGTTGTACAACCCGCGACCAAAACAGCGGAAACACCCGGTGTCCGGTATACGCTTCCCACCGTCGCACACTGGGCATTCCACGCGCACGCCGTAGAGTTCGTATTTCTGTTCTTCGGTCGTCGGTGAGTCTTCGTCTGGCAGCGGCATTTCCAGATATGCTACTGGATCATACCGTATTTCCTGGCAATCCCATGAGCAATACGGGGTAAACTCGGTATCGCTGGGTTCACCGCACACTGGGCAAGTGTGGCCGACGTGTTCAGCGGCCATTGCTCACCTCCAACGCCATCACTGGCTTTCCCCCAAGCAGCGCCGGCAGATCGTCTTCCAGCGTCAGCTCTGAAGCAGTGCGTCCCGATCCATCCGGGAGCATCCAGTAAGCCAAGAATGCCGCCCGCGCCCCCAGAAAGCGCAGCTTAACGCAAGCTGCTTTCACCTCGTGATACAGCGCGGTGGCTGCTTGTATGCGCGCTGCCCGCAGATTGCCGGTTTTGGATTCGAGCACCGGCCACAGCACCCTGAATTTCTCACCGTCAAGCTCGAAGGCCAGCACTTTACCACCCACGGCGGCTATCTCGGTTTTGGCGTGGTCAAGCCAGGTATCAGGAGATGATTGCCCGGTCTTCCAGTAATTCACCGTCTCAGCGTATGTTTTTTCTATCATAAGTTTATCCACTTATAGAACGACTCTGGCGGGCGCGGATCAGACATCCAGCTCGTGTCGGGACGGGGGATGGCATTAGCCATGTTGGCCGGCAACATTTGGCGATAGTTCCAAACGTTACGGCGCCCGCTCTTCGCGGTCCAGGGAAGGAAGCTCGCTCCCGTCAGGGCTTTCCACACGTTTGCCGTCGCTACCACGTCCTGTTTGACGTAAGAGATGACCAGGTCTTGCTTTTCGCGGCCTTGTTTCCACATTACCGGCGCCAAATCACCGTGCATACCTTCAGTTTTTCCTTGCACCCCCAGGCCGGTAGCGGCGGCCTGTAGCCCGATCATAAAACCCTTCTCGCAGACCATCTGGAACCCAGGGTCGTAGCTATTCCAGGCAAGATCGCCAACGCGCCGCCATATCTCGTCGCGCTCTTGACCGTGCAGGCCCAGGGTGCATTCCTCAGCCAGCACTTGAAAGTCAAACCCCAGGCCGTTCCAGGTGACGATCGCGAAACCTTCCGATTTCAAGAACTCCAAATCTTCCAGCATCATTACGCATTCTTCGCGGGTCATTCGCTCGCGATAGTTGCCGTCGGCACCGACGGCAGGAGTATAGGCAACCGCCCCAAAACCATTCATATTTTTTGCAGCACAGGTTATCCCAAGCGGCGCGACCACGTGATAATCTTTGCAGCCTTCCGGGATTTCTTGAGCTATCTCAATGTCAAATGTTACAAAGTCCATCTTTCTCCTTACGCCGTTTTCGCGGCAATTCTTTGAGTGAAGGCCGGTCCGCTCAACACGGCCACCGGTCGTCCGGCCAGGCGCGCTGGTATGTAGCGTTGCGCGCCGGTAAATTCCAAAGCCTCGCCGGTGAACTCAATGCCGTACAATGCCAGGTTTGTGGATGAAGCGTAGCCGATAGCTATGGCTTGTGCCTGATCTTTTGATAAGAAGGCCAAGCTCAGGAAGACGATCAGATTGCCGTCCTTGAGAAATATCGGCGAGTAGGTCATAGTTAGTTTTCCTTTGCATTAAGAGTGATCTTATTCATCGTGCGGGAGTTGGGTATTCAGCCCACGTGCGGCCATCAAGCACCCGCCCGGCGGCATTTTTGCCGATACGCACCATCATTGTGCCGTCTTGAAACGTGTGTCGTGGGAGATTGGTAATGTTTACAGCATAATTTATTTTGCTACCAATCTCCGCCCACTCACCGTGCTTCTTGAAGAAGAACGGCACATCAGCTTCTTTGCACTGATCCCGCAATGACCGCACCCAACCGGGATGCATCGGGCGCGCACCGGGGCCGGTTTCGCCACCACAAATCACCCAATCAATAATGTGACGCCCATCGTATGTCTGATAGAACCATAAATCTCCTAACATCCATCCGTCATTTTTAACGCTTACTTCAGATAACTTTATCGGACCAAGCATTGGCTCGATACTCACAAACCGCACAACCGCCGGTATTTCAATCAGTAACGGGATACGAGCGTCGGCTTGCTCTTGGTTCTCAGCGGTAACGCCAAACCAAACGTTTGGCAATCCAATACGTGCTGGGTCTCCAATACCGGTTCCCATACCGGCAATTGTAAATTTCACACTGGCGGATTCTCGTAGAATACGCTTATAACACCCAGAGTTGATGTATTTCAACGCCCTTTCTGGGCGCTTCGTGAGCAATTGGAACGTATGCTGTTGATTTCTCCCCATAACCGCGAAAATTTTGTCAATGAACTCGAACGGCACGTCATCGTGAAATAGATCGCTCATCGAACACACAAACACCCGTGATGGTTTGCGCCATCGTGCAGGCTCGTCAAGCCGATCCGGGTGCAGTGTAACGTCAAACTCGTGCGGCGCTTGAGGGTACCCACAACGCCCAGCAAGGCGCTTTGCCATCCGCTTGGCGTAGCAATGCGCGCAGCCCGGCGAGATCGGAGTACAGCCAGTAACCGGATTCCAATCAACGGATGGGGCGCCACAGTAGAAACATTTCATCTTCTCGGTTTCCATTTTACCAAAACTCCTTTCTCGAGTTGTCCACAGAACAGAAAAACTGCCCGGTTTTTTCACCGGGCAGTTGTGTTAAACGCCGTCTACCTTCATCGTCGGCGTGTTGTCCGGCGCGTGCGGTTGTTGTACCGTTGGTACAACCAGTTGCGGCGGCTGTTGTGTCTGGTTGTAGCGCAGTTGTCTTCCAGCGCGTGGGTGTTGTATGGCTTTGCCAATGGCCTGCGCTTGCCCGAACTGCACCTCCCGCGCCTTCGGCCACATGCGTTCGATGGCCAGCGCCCAGTCGGTATCCTTGAATGGGCGGATCGTGGACCAGGGAATGGTGACGATCAGGGACAGGCGGATCCAAAGCCAGATCACTGGCACCGAACAACTCCCCGTAGCCCACGCTACCCACAGTCGCCGCTCGCCCAACTCCCACCACAATTGCGGCCAGTAACCGGTCAGCCACAGGCCGATCAGCACGATGCCCAACAATCCGGTGATGACCGCAGTATTGGCACGCTCAGCCGAGAGCTTGCCAGTTTTGACGCGCGGCTCTGGCGGGATGAAGGAGCGCATTCGTAACCCGGTCGCCACGATCGCGGCAGCGCCAACCAGGAGCGGCCCGGCGCCGCGTCCGGTCAACAAAACCCAGGAGATGAACAGCACAACGCCGACGAATAAGCGCAGTAATGCCTGCACCAACGTCAGCGCCAAAATACTTTTGATTGTCCCTTGCCAGGTAATCTCTTCGGTCGTCTGTGGTCGCATCATCATTTTACACCTCGCTGTCTTGGACTCATTAAACTTATGATACTAATTCCTGCCTGCCTTTAATTCGACACAGTCGTTTTAGCCGTGAACTTATGAACATAAGCACTATCGCGAATTAAAGGCAGGCAGGCTATTCCTCGATCTCTTCCAACATCGTAACGATCCGCCGCCCGCGTTTGAGCAACTTGTCCAGCTTGTTGTGCCCGGCAATGTCCACGCCTTCCCGCGCCAGCAATGCCTGAAAGTCCTCGCGGCCCATCGGACGGGGCTGCTGCTGGGCGGCGTAGAGGGCGCAAGCCCATTGCTCATCGCTGAACTCGCCGGCCACCCGCCCGCGCCGGCTCTCGCTGCGTTCGACGCTGCTGCTATCGAATGCTGGCCAGTCGGCCAACACCGGTTTTCCCCCAGCCCGCGTCCGTAGTTGCGCTTCAGGCACATACAACATTTGCACCCGCGCATCTACCACGCTGCCGGCTACCTCCGCTGATACCCGCGCGTCGCCGCGCCCGCTCAGATGGCAGCACATATCATCGCCGCGTAAAACCCGGCTGCTGATCGGATCGGTCATGTGCAGACCAACGAGGGTAGAGAACTGTCCTTTGACGGCATTACCCGCCTTGCCAAACATCCGCAGGTTTGGCTTGTGGGTGCTGGCCCACAGGTGAATCCCACATTCACGCCCCTTGACGGCAATCTGCCGCACCAGCTCGGTCAACAGCGCGTTACGCCCGTCCTCGGTGTGCTCCTGGAATTCGTCGTAAAACAGGTGAATGCCGGGCGTGACGATCACCTCGCCGGTGCTCTCTAAGATCGCATAGCGCCGGTTCATCTCGGCCACGATCCAGCCCAGCGCGTTGATGGCGCTCTGTTCGTCGGCGGCCAGTGGCCCTTGTTGCCCCGGCAATCCGTTGATGGCCGCGAAGGCCGCGCTCATTTTGCCCGTCACCAAGACAATCACGTTGCTGGCCGGGCCCTCTCCGCAATTCGCCAGGCTGGTTTGGTAGGCCGCCGACTGCAAGAAGGTAGACTTCCCACTGCCCGTGGTCCCTGCGCCCAGCACGTGCACCATATCGGTGAAGGGGATCGTCACAGTGCGCCCACGCATATCCGGCCCGGCAATGAAACTTTGTCCGTCGGCGGCGCCCTGGCCCACGCTATCCAGTGGGACTCGTGTTTTTTGCAATTCTTGGGGGAACTGCGCTTCCACCGTCACCCAACGCATCGCCGCCGGATCAATGTAGGCCGCCGGCGGCGCTTCCACGTCCCACGGCACGAAGAAGGCGAGTTTGTCGGGAGTCAAGGCGCGCGCCAGTTCAGCGTTGCGCAGGCCAACGTTCAACCGCAGTTGCGCCACCCGATAGCCCGCGATACCCTGGTAGGCATAGCCGTGGGCGTCCTTTTCCAGGACAAACGGTTGCGCGCCGCAAAGCGCCGGGTGATTCAGCTGCCCGACCACCATCGCTCCAAAATCGCGTAGCAGTTTTTCGCGTGTTTCCATAACTGGCCCCTCTTTTATTTGCGCCTAAATCTCTTTCTTGATCTTCCGCACGTACTCATAAGAGCACCCAACCAAATCGGCGATCTGTTGCGGGCTGTGGCCGTTGTTGCGCAACAGTTGTACCACGCGCTCGCGTTTTGTTGTGGCGGTCGCCGATTGTTCCGATGACAGTTGCACAACGGTTGTGTCTGATGGTACAACTGCTAAAACTTCCGGTTGTTGAGTTGTGTCCGACGGCACAACTGCCAAATCCTTCAGTTGTTTTTCTGTTTCCTGTTGTACAACTGGTTGCATCGGACCGGTTTCCTTTTCGTCGCTGTTGTACAACTGGCGTTGTGTCTCCAACGCGAATTTCTCACGCTCGATCTGTACCAGCTCGCGTTGTATTACGATCCAATCGCGCTGGTAATCCAGGTTATCCTGCACCTCAGCCAATCGCAGCTTCTTGCTGTTGCGTAGATGCAGCCCCAGCGCGACGTAGTTGAAGGTCGCATCAACCGAGATAAACCCGGTCGTGGTAATGTAGCCGTAGACGCTGACGAAGGCGGCCCAATCGCTGCTGGCGCCGGTAAGGGTAGCAAAGGCCATGATCACCGCCGACAGCGTCGCCAGTTGCGAGAAAATCGCGCCGACGATGTCCCAGCCCCGTAATGTGCCATCGCGCTCGAAGGCGGCCACAATCGAAAACAGGCTCCCCCCTTCTGCCCCGACCGCGATGAAAGCCGCTCCTACCAACACGAAGAGCAGCCGCGCAATTTCCGGGATCAGCGTCAGCTCAGTGGCTACGATGCCGACGATGCAAAAGCAAATTAAACCGATGGATGAACAGCGGCTAGTCAGGATCAGCCCTTTGGTGATGTCGTCATGGGTCATTCGTTGCTCCTTGAACTTATGAAAAAAAATTTATAAAAAAGGGCCGCGTCTCAACGGCCCATTTCTGCGAAAGCACCCCAAGTTCACACCGATAACTCACAAGATAAACCAGCACCCCGAGACGTGCCAGTTGCCGAACAGGCGTTGCGGACGTGCAAAACGAGGGACCGGGAATCGAACCCGGTTGAAGGAATAACCTTCTACCTTATTGTGACTTTTCGCAGTACCACCCGCTACCGAGTCTCCCTCCCCTCACCGTCCAATCCCCGTTGGGCGGTGAAGGGAAGTCAGGACCGTTCGGTCCAGTAGATGCCACCGTGACGGCGTTGCGCTTTTCCTGCGGCGGCTTTGGCGGCTGCCGGATCACGGTAGCGCCGCTTGCCGCGTACAAAGTGGCCGCATACGAATCCACAGACTACGAAAAATGTTACCGCTGTCAAAACTGCCATACCGGCTCCTTTGTGTGAATGTGACCTTGCTTGTAGTACAGAAAAACGGCGCCGGTTTTTTATATTTAAATACCCCCGGTAGAAAGTGGCATCAAATAAGCAACAGCACGCCTGTGGCGCATGATCACGTAGACCGCATTGCCGGCGGCGCAGGCCGCCAACATCTCCGGCAGTTCCCGCCAAATCTGCGTAGAGTTCACTGGGATGATGGGTAACTCGCCTACTCGCGTTTCGTCATAGTCGCGCAGCAATTCAGCCACGGCCTTGCGATAGCGTAAAACCGTGAGTTTACCCTGGCGAATGACGGCGTCCAAGACCTTGCCGGTGTGCTTGTTGATTTCGAGCGCAGTTGTCGTTTCCATATTTAATCACTCCCGTATAATTTTGTCGGAATGGGCAGTTTTTCAGGCTGTCCGGTCAGTATTTCCTTGAGCTGCGCGGCTTCCGCGTGCAGGTCGTCGCCTTCGTGAATGTGCATTTCCTGCACCTGCACCACAAACGTTACCAAACGTTGCACCTCACGCTTGTCCAGTAAGATCGCGCCATTGGTATAGTGTAGCATCCTTCACCTCCCCAGAATCTACTGTTATAAAGTATATTATACAACGAAATATAATAACCTTAGTATAATTTAGTTGACACACTGCTTTGCCGATATATAATGAATACAGACTAACGTAATGAGGATGACCAATGGTAGAGACAGAAGAGCTTTTAAGCGTCGCCGACGTAGCCGCCCGTTTAGGGATTTCCACCCAGATGGTGTCCTACTATCACCGCCAGCGCGAGCTGGGCTATCGCGCTATCGGCAAAGCCGGACGCGGGGAGAAACGTTTGACGCCGACGGTCGCAATCGAAGAATTCCTACGGCGACACCCGACCATCAAAAAGGAGAACTGACGTGGACAAAATCTCACTGAACATTATCTTGGGGATTATTTTTTCGTTGTTGCCAGAACTGATTCCGGGATTTGCTACCAAATGGGCCGCGCTTTCCAACGAGTGGAAGCGCGCCATTCGCGCCTATGCCGGGCTTGTGGTTATTATCATAATCGCAGTCTTGCAATATGCGTTCGGCATCAACTTCAGTTTACCGGCTCCTTTTGACGCCAACGTGGCCCTGGGTTTGCTCGTCACCTGGGGCACGTTCGTTTTATCGGCGGAAGGCACCTACCAGATCGGCGGCCCCTACTTCCCGCGCAAGCAATAGCTGGACAGGAATGCTATGAACATCGAAAGCATCGTCGCGCTCATTGGTGGTATCGCCGGACTGTTTACGGCGGTTGGTGTTTTGATCAAGTCACGCAGTGATGCGAAGAAAGTCCGTTCCGAAGCGTCGGCGATTGATACAGACGCTGATGCGCGCCGTGACGCTGCCGTTTCTCAAGCAACTGAAACATTGGTCAAGAACTACGAGGCGCGTCTGCTGAAATACGAAGAGCGGCTCGCCGATATGGAAAAAAAAAGGGAGAGCGAATGGCAGCAATACGATCAGGCGGCGCGCGCTGATCGCCAGCAATGTATGTCACAGGTAGAGAACATGGGACACGAGATCGCGATCTTGAAGGAGCGCCTGACCATGCTCTCTTCGTTGAATCGGCAACTCTGGCGTGGAGTGCGCATCTTGATGACACAGTTAAACGGTCTATCCATTACCCCCGCCTGGGTTCCTGATCCGTCCTGGGCCAATGCCCTGGAAGAAATTGAGGCGCAAGCCACACCATTGCCCCCAGCTATCAAAAAGAGGTTTGAGTTATGAGTTCGTTTACCGATGTTTTCCTTCTTGGCATTCTCTGGAATGGTCTGTGGCATTTCAGCGCCTACTTGATCAACGCCAGCATCAAAAATCTTATGAACACAAGTTTAGAGTAGGGAAATATGGCAGACATAGACGTAGAAACACAGCAGGACAACGCCTTTGATCAGGAAGACCCGCTTTCCCGCCTACCCGGTGAGACAGCGCGCGCCTTCGAGGCGTTTCAAGATTTCATCGCGCTGGGAACGATGCGTTCTATGCGCCTGTTGGCTGTTAGTTACCGGGAAAGGATAGAAACAGGTGGGGAAAAACCCCCAACAAAAAGTGAGAAAGTGATCGAGGACTGGTCAGCCAAGTATCACTGGCGCGCCCGCCTGGGCCGGCTGCTAGAAATCCGCGCCGCCGAGCGTGAGGCGCGGATGGCCGAGCGGCAGGCGCAGCTAGAAGAAGCCGATTGGCGCGATGGTCAGGAATTGCGGCAGCGCGTAGTTGAGTTGCTGGCCGAATTCCCCAAGTTTCGCCAACGCACGGTAGAAGAGAAGACCGATGACAACGGCAACAAGACGGTCGTTATCACCCTGGCGCTCAATGCCAGTGTGGCGCAACTCTCACAGGCCCTCAAAGCCGCGAGCGATCTGCAACGGCACGGCGCCGCCGAACCTGACACAACCCAGGCGGTCAAGGTGAGCGAGGGCTTCATTGACGTAGTGGTACACAAATGAGCACGCTCAGAGAGCTGGCACTGATCGTACTATTGCTATTACTTCTTTTCCCAATATGCCTGTTTTATTCAGTTTGCTTCTACTATTGGGCGCGCGCCGGATTTATTGTTCCATAGGAGTAAGATGAGCGAAAGCACCAACCTTACGATTGATATTGACAAGATCACCAATCTTTACTGCCACAACACACGTTGCCTGAACAATCTTGCCAGCACCGGCGGCGCCAACTGTTGTAAGTTGAAGTACGTTGTCATTGACGGCGCCGGGAAATGCTCAGATTGCGCGTATAGGACTAAAGATGCCCACAGTCCATCGGTTTAGTTTACCCATTCAAAGCGAACAGGCCCTCGCCGATTTCATTTTTCTCTGTTTCGGCATTCGTGTCCCCGACACCGTCGTCGTCCCCGGCCATTCCACCCCCTGGCGCGCCTTCTGCGATTCGTACTTCGCCCGCAACCGCATCGTTGTGTGGAAAGCCTCGCGTGGTTTTGGTGGTAAGTCGTTTTTGCTGGCCCTGCTCAGTCTGACCGAGGCCCTGACGCTGAAAGCCAATGTCAAAATCCTGGGTGGCAGCGGCAAGCAGTCCAAGAACGTGCAGGACTACATCTCGCAGACCTTCTTCCAGTCGCCGAACGCCCCGGCCAAACTGTGGGCTGGTGATCCGCTGGCTACCTTGAGCCGTTTCACCTGGGGCAACTCGATCGAAGCGTTGATGGCGTCACAAAACTCAGCGCGCGGCCCGCATATACCACGCCTGCGTCTGGACGAGGCCGACGAAATGAGCCTGTCCATCCTGGACGCCGCGATGGGGCAGACGATGTCAAAAGTTGATCCGCGCACCCGCGCCGTGTTGGTTCCTGCCAATACCACTATTTCCAGCACGCACCACAACCCGGACGGCACGATGACCGAAATCCTCAAGCGTTCCCGCGAGCGCGGCTGGAGCGTCCACGAATGGTCATACGCTGAGAATATGGCCGACGGCGGCTGGTTGCTGCCCTCCGAGGTTGCAGCCAAGAAGGGCGAAGTTACCGCAATGATGTGGCAAGTGGAATACGAGCTGCAAGAGCCGTCCAGTGAAGGCGTCGCCATTGACCGCGAGGCCGTCGAAGCGATGTTCAGCCCGAAATTGGGAGAGTATCCGGGGAAGGCCGGTGAGTACATCGAAATCCAGGCGCCGCGCTACAAATGCAGTCGTTGTGGTTATGTTCAAAAGTCTAAGGGACAATGCCCACAACACAAGCTGCCGTTGTCGCGCGATGGCCGTTACGTCACCGGAGCCGACTGGGCCAAGAAGATGGACTACACCGACATCGTTACCTTCCGCACCGACGTGACACCACACATCATGGTCGCCTACGAACGGCGCCAGCGCGAGCCGTGGCCGCGTATGGTCGGGCGCTTCGATGCCCGCCTGGAGCGCTTCGGGGGCAAGGCCGCGCACGACGGCACCGGTGTCGGCGACGTAGTTGAAGATTACATGTCCAGCGATGCCCGCGCCGTCATTATGACCGGGAACGCCCGCAAAAACCTTTTTACCGATTACATTGCGGCAATTGAGGATGGACAATACGTTGCGCCGCGCATCGAAACGATGTACAATGAGTACAAATATGCCACAGTAGACAGCCTCTTCGGCGCCGGCCACCCCCCAGACAGCTTTGTTGCCGGGGCGATGGCGCACAAGGCCGAGAGTCAACACAAAGGGGGACGGGGAGTATAATGGAAAATCAATCACGCCAACCGCGTTTTAGCGCCGGTCACGAAGCTGCACTTAACTGGCTGCGCCTGTTCGAGAAATGGAGCAAGCAGGCTCTTATTACCGTCCCCGCCTACACCGCCGACAGTCGCGAGCTTGACACCTGGTTGCGGGCATTCTGGAAGCAAGAGCCGCTCTTGTCGGGCGTAATATCTTCGGTCGTCAGTATTGACAAAAACCGGGGATGGTCGCTGACCGGTGGGCGCAACCAGGTCAACCGCTTTTCGTCAGTATTGCGTAACCCCAACCCCGTCATTGTCGAGGGGCAGATCGCGTCCACTTCCACCTACCGCTTCTTTGCCTCGCAACAAAGCGAAAGTTTCTGGACCACCAATCTGGGGGCTGTGACTGAGAAGGGCTCCGACATTGCCGGGGGACGGTTGAGCAGCTTGTGGCACGTGGATAGCGCCCGTTGCGCCTTGACTGGAAATACGCTCGAACCGTTGCGTTATTACCCTGCCGTCGGCAAAGAACAAGTCTGGCCCGCTGGATCGTTCTTTATCACCAACGCAATGCCGTCTCCCGATGAAACCTATCGCGGCCTGGGTTATTGCGCCACAATGCGGGCGATCCAGTTGGGTGTGATCATGTCGGCCATCTACCGCCACGATCAGGAGATGCTGTACTCAGCGATGCAGAAGGGTATCCTGTTGATGCGCGGCATTGACAACGAGGGCTGGAACGAGGCGATGGAAGTGCACAACGAGGTGCTGACGCAACGTGAGCGAGAATACTTCGCGGGCGTTTCCATTCTCTTCGGCGACGAAAGCCTGAGCGCCGACATGGTCAATCTCAGCCAGCTACCGGAGAACTTTAGCCTCTCCGAATTCACCAACATTTTGATGTACGGCTACGCGCTCTGTTTCGGTTACGATCCCCGCGAGTTTTGGCCGGTCTCCGGCGGCACGCTGGGAACCGGGCAGGAAACCGAAGTGCAAAGCATCAAGGCCACGGCCAAAGGCGGCCTCGACTTCGCCTTGTCGTACCAGGACAATCTCCAAAAAGAACTTCCCCCCAGCGTCCTCTTTGAATTCGAGCAACGCAATGAAGCCGGTCAACAACTGGAAGCGCAGGTGATGGAAGCCTACGCCAGCGCGATCAACACAATGTCGCTCTCCCCCATCCCTGGCGGCGAGACCTTGACTCGTGAGGAACGCCGTTATCTCTATGCTCAGCGTGGTTTGATCCCCGACGAATGGACGATCCCCGAAGAAGACGTGACCGCGACCGACACCGACACCGACGCCGAACGCCAGCGCCTGTTATCGCTGCCACAGGTCCGCCGGGCTTGCGCCGTCTTCAAGGATGAACCCATCGTGCGGTATTCCTGGCCCCTGGGGATCGTGCGCGAGCTCTGGCCCAGCGGCGAGCAAGCATTACACCGGCGCAGTTACCCGGTCAAGAAGCGGCAGGAAGCGCTTTACAGCAATGAAGAGCTGGACTTCACCGTCACCAACGCCGACGTTGCCCGCGCCATCGCCAAGTGGAACGCGCTGCAAGACCAAAAATTCACGGGGATGTTGCAGGCCGAGAAGGCTGAGGCGTAAGATGGCGAAATTACCAGGATGGTTAAAGCAAGAAGGTTCTATCCACTTGGGCGACGACGGGAGAGCCTATGTTACCATAAAACTGCGACTGTGGCACCCGTCTTTTTGGTTAGAATTTACCAGAATTGCTTTAGTTGAGCTATGGGGAGTGTTGAAAGATGCCCTGGATTTATGATCCTAATGCCGGTGGCTCCGGCTACGTGGACACCGAGACCGGCGAAGTGCTGAGCGACGCCGAAGCCCAGGCGCTCATTGACGGGATGATTGGCGCCAGTGAGAACGTTGCTGACACCCTGGCGCAAATGTACGCCGACGGCTTGATCTCCCCAGCGGACTGGCGCGAGGAAATGCGCGAGGAAATCGAGGATGAATACATCGTCGGCTACCTGGCCGGTATCGGTGGACTGCTCATAATGGAGGCCATAGACTGGGAAGCGCTGGGGGCGATGATCGCCGAACAGTTTGGGTATCTGGACGCCTTCACCGAAGACCTGAGCGACCTTACCCCAGAACAGATCGCGGCCCGCGCGCGGATGTACATGAGGAGCAGTCGCGAAGCCTACGAAACCGCCCGCCGCAAAGCCGCCGACCGCTTTGGTTACACGGAATACAAATGGGAGTTGGGGATTGCCGAACATTGCGAGGACTGCGTTACCCTGTCCAACCTCGGCTACATCTCCATTACCATTCCGTTCATCTCCCCATCCAGTGGTGAAGAAGCCATCCCCGGCAACGGCGCTACACGCTGTCATACTAACTGCCAATGTCATTTGGAGTACAGGTAATGGGCGAAGAAAACAATGTTGAAGTGCGACCGGACGGTTTAGTCAAGGCTAAAGGTATCCCCATTTGTCGCCGGGTGGTCAAAGGGGGCGTGGTTTGCCTGGAAGTGACGCCACGGGCGAAAAACAGCAACGCGGCGCGCGGTCTGGGGGGCACGCCGGCGACGGTGACATTGGCTGAGTTCGTGCAAGCGATTACGGAGGGCAACGATGATTCTCAATGACGCAATGATTCGTGGTTGGGGTTTAGTGGGTGGGGTGATCCCGTTCGATCCTGAATTGGTCAACCCGGCATCCATTGACCTGCGTATTGCCGACGAAATCATCTACCAGGACGATGACAAACGCGCCGTCGTTACCGTTGATGAGATCGTGTTGTTTCACGGGCGTTCGGTGCTGGCTTCCACCATCGAATATATCGCGCTGCCCGACAACGTCGCCGGGGCCGTTTACCTCAAGTCATCGTGGGCGCGCAAAGGCCTGGATCACGCCCTTGCCGGTTGGATAGACCCCGGTTTTCGTGGCAACCTGACGCTGGAATTACACGCCCATCGCGACGTGACGATTTTGCCCGGTGAGCGCGTGGTCCAGCTGGTGCTCTATCAGATGGTAGACTCTGCTGAACACCCATACACCGGGCGCTACCTCGGCCAAAAAGGCCCAACGGTTGCACGTTAGAAAACGGGTGTATAATAAAAATTAAAAACGAGGCTCATCGAAGCCCAATACCTGATAGTATTGGGCTTCGTTGTTTTTATGAACATAATTTCAAAGGGGGTTGGTTATGAACCTTGCAAAACAGATAGGTGAAGCGATCGTGGGTGTTCTGCGCAAAGCAGGCATCGTCAAAGGGCGGGCAATTAAGGAAGTGGCGAGTTGGGACGGCAGCGCGGCCAACTATGCCTCAACCGAGCAGTATTGCAACGCCTGTTTGATCAACGTCAACAGCGCTGCCGGAAAGACCGAGACGGCTGATTGGACACAAGACCTGTGTTTGCTGCCGATCCGTGAGCCAGGAGACGCCAGCGATGTGTACGTCAAACAGGCAGTCTATGCTGCCGCCGGCGGTCACGGCATAACGCAGGTCGTTAAGCCCGAAAGCGTCGAGCAGGCGGCCTGGGACGCGGCTGTGGTCAGCGCGGCCAACGCACTGATCGGCGCCTACGAAGAAATGGACGAACAAGCGCCGGAATCAGTCTATGCGGCGGCAGGCAAAGAAGCGCCCGAAGAGCCGGAAGAGGAAATGGCAGAAAGCGCCCCCGAAACTCCCAAGACTGACGCCATTGCCGGAATGATGTTGGGTGATACGGTCTGGGAGATGATCTACGACGCCGGCGGCTGGTTTCTGGACACCTACCACACCGCTACCGAAAACTACGCCGTGGCCGCCAAAGAGGGGGC
The DNA here is from genome assembly GCA_034429675.1 of Anaerolineae bacterium. Taxonomy (GTDB): domain Bacteria; phylum Chloroflexota; class Anaerolineae; order B4-G1; family SLSP01; genus JAKQHY01. The sequence goes on from DAOUFX010000608.1 coordinate 17,637, forward strand.
GCTGTACAAGGTCCCCATCGTCATTGGCGAGGGCGACACGGTCACCCTGGGCGAATGGCAGCGCGTCGTCACCGAACTCGTTCCCGCCGCAGGGGCGACTCAGACAGAAACTCCCGCAACCGAAACACCGGCAGAAGAACGCTTCTTCCGCGTGCGTCGGCAATCCGACGGGCGTTACCGCTGGGTAGCCGTCTCCTGCACCGCTGTCCTCAATCGCGTGGGCGAGATTGATTCAACCAAGTTGTTCGACAGCTTCGTTGAACGCATCAACGACGGCGAGCCAATGCCGCAGTTGGACTTCTTTCACGTTGACGGGACCGATATGGGAGAAGCTGACTTCGTGGCCCGCGATGGCTTCACCCTGGTGGCGTCAGGGCTGTTCGAGGACAGCGCCATCGGGCGCGCTGCCGCCGAAGGATTGACGAAAGACCCCGGCTATTGGGGTACCTCGATTCTGTATGCACCCACCAGCGAGCCGCAACTCGTGGATTTCTCTGGGATCACGATCCCGGTCTACGAACAAGGTATCCTGCGCAAGATCACGATCCTGCCCGAAGCGCGGGCCGCGGCCTTGTTCACCAATATCACCAAAAGGAGCAAAGATACTATGAAAAAGGAAGTCAGCGACGCATTGAAGAAGTTGTTGGGCGACGATGCGCTGGTTGCGGAGATGGCAGGGCGGGTGGACGGCGTCAACCGGATGGCCGACACCGGCGCGGTTGTGGCGCGTGACACCGCCACCGTCAAGCCGCTTTTGGAACAACAGTCCAGCGCCGCCGAAACCGAAGCGATCAAACGCCATCAGGACCACGTTACCGCATTGACCGATGAGGTCAACGCGCAGGCAACCGTTATCGCGAAGTTGCTGGAACGGGCAGACACGGCTGAGGCGCGTTTGAAGCGGCTTGAGGCCACCGACAGCGAACGACATGCCGCCTGGCTGAGCGATCTGCCCGAAGTGCGGCAGATTCAGGCGTTGTATCGTCCTCGGCAAACTGCTGAGGAACCAGAGGGGAAAAGCGAACCGACAACCGGGGAGCGAGTAGACGAAGTTCTCAAGAAGAAAGGCTTGCAGTAGGAGGAAAAAACTATGAAACTGAAACAACGTGATATGGCCCTTAGCAATACCGCTTCCCCGTTCGGGTGTTGCAACTACTTCGATGCGTGCACCGATGAGTTGCTGACCCTGAGCTATCGGGGAACCCTCGGCCTGTTGGACTGGCTGGGATTCAAACCGGCAACCGAGTGTTACCGGTCGGTGGAGTTCATCACTTACGTGCGCCCGGAGCAAGAACAGGGTCGCGACACCCCCGGCTACCTGAGCAACCCCTGTGCCGATCCGAACGGCTTTGAGTACGGCACGCGCAAGCTGACCGTGGAAGACTTCGGCTTGATCGGGCGGCTTGGGCCCACGCGCAACGGGATGAAGCAACACCTCAACTACTGCAAGACCCGCCCGCGCTACCGCCTGGACGGCACGCAGGTGATGAGCGAAGATGAGTGGGATATGCTGTTTGCGATGGACACCATCCTGCTCGATATGAACCGCCTGGTTATCACCGGCAACGCCACCGTCGCCGGGCAGTTCGATGGTTTGCAGCGCTGGATTTCCACCCTTCACGGCGGCAGCTTGAACAGCTACGTCGTGGACTGGAACGGCAATCCGATGGCCGGCGGCGCAGGCATCACCATCAACGGCAACGCCATCGCCGCTACCTTCAACTTGATTGACGTGCTGTTGGCGCTCTTCCGCAACATCAAAGCGCGTATCAAACGGAACCCGATGCTGGCCCGCCAGATGCAGTTGATGACGGCTGGCGATATGGTGTTGGTGCTGCCCACCGGCGCCGCCGATTGTCTGTTGGATCACTACACCTGCTGGCGGGTTTGCCCTGGCCAACAGTATGAAGAGTCCAACATCAACAACCCCGAAGCCCGCGCTTTCCGCGACAAGTTGGTCGCCGCCGACAATCCGCTGAACGTCTACGGCGATGGCTACATCATCCTGGACGGCACGGTGATCCCGTTGCTCGTCCACGATTGGGAACTGATCAACTCTCCCACCCTCTTCGACATGTACTTCCTCACCGGCTCCATCGGCAACATGCGCATCTTCGAGGGCGAAATCCTGGACGCTGATCAGGTCGTGCGCAATATGGACCTGGACAGCAATCAGTATTTCTCGTTGGACGGCGGTCGCGTTCTTGGCGCCAAGCATTACGAAAACCTGTGCAAGAACATTCGCCTGTGGCACGCGCCGCGACTGTTCAACCTGGCCCCCTGGGCTTCGATGCGCTTCCAAGACGTACAGTGCAACCGCCCCGGCGGCCCGCTCTCGGCTGATCCTGCGGACACCTCCTTCTTCCCTGAAACCTCCTTCTCCGCTGCGGTCTGCCCTTAACCTGGCCCTGGCCCCTCTAGGGCAAATGGTGGGGGAGTGCGCAAACACTCCCCCACCAAAGAAAGGCAAGCTATGTTTGAATTCCTGGAAAACTTTCGCATTGTGCTCGTTACCGGCCCGCAGCGTTCTGGCACTCGCATTTGCTCTCGAATGATCGCTGCCGATACCGCCTTCCAGTACGTGGACGAAAACGCCTTCCACGTTCACGATGTCCACGAATTCACGCAAATACTCAAGGGAAAAAGGCTTGTCGTCCAATGCCCGGCGTTGTGCTATCGTATCCAGCAGCATAGCGGCAAGGATACTGCCATCGTTCTGATGCTGCGTGATGTCGCCGACATCATCGCCAGCCAGGAACGTATCAACTGGCAGGGCGAAGAACGCGAGCTAAAGAAGTACAAACGCCAGTTCGGCGTGATCTCGGAAGTGAAGTACACCCATTGGTTTCTGCATCAACGCCGCAAGATTCACAACCCTTACGAAATCGAGTATCGTAAACTCAACTCTCACCCACTATGGGTAGACCCGGAAAAACGGGCTGAATTTGGAGCAGCGCAGTGGAAAATATAGCGGAATGGCAGGCGTATTGCAAGGCCAATGTCACTGCCGGATACACCCCAAAAGGCGATGCGATCAACATCCCGGAAACGGGTGTAGCCATCGCCAACTTCTTGAGTGATCTTATGATCATAAACCCAGGAGATAGCATCCTGGATGTAGGCAACGGCAACGGACGGCTCGCCATTGGTCTGAGCCTGACCGCTACCAACTTCACCTATCACGGCCTGGACGTGATCAAGCCGTGTGTGGAATTCTGCCAACGTGCTTTTGCTGAGGACCATCGCTACCAATTCACGCACCTGGACGTAGCCAACCAGCACTACTGGGCGCACGGCAAGGGTAAACAAGAGCAAGTACGCTTCCCAGTACCAGATCATTCGATTGACACCGTGATCGCCTTCTCGCTTTTCACGCACCTGGACACCCGCGCGGCTTCCCAACATTACCTGGCCGAGATGCAGCGGGTATTACGTCCTGGCGGCACGCTCTTTGCTACGTGGTCATTTACCAGTATGGTAGACAACGTCACACTGAACGCCAAGCACGCGGTTTACCACATCAATGACGTGATTGGCTTCTACGCGCCCTTCGCGTCGTGGCGGCTGATCCCGCTCAACAACCCTGGGTCGCCCAATCAGGTGGGAATATGCGCGAAAATTTAACCGCTATCATCCCGTTTTGGAATGGACACGCGACACTGGCCCGGCTGCTGAACAGCCTGCCGGCTGATCTGCCGGTGATCGTGGTCAACGACCTGGGCAGCAAACCACCTGTCGTTGCCCGCCCACAAACCCAGGTGCTTAACTTGAAAACTCGCGGCTACTTCGCCGGCGCATGTAATGCCGGATTCGCCGCTTGCACAACTGATGTCTTGATCCTGAATCAAGACCTGTACTTTACCAACGACCAATGGCTGGCCAGCATTGACCTCGCCCAAAAAAGCGGCTGGAGCATCTACGGTGACGGCGTGCTGCAACACCCCGCTTGGCCTGTCGGCTACGTGCAAGGAACTTTTATGTTCATAAGCCGTAGCACGCTGGAAGCTACTGGCAATTTCAACGAGACGCTCTACCCATTATGGGGCGCCACCGCTGAATTTCAACTGCGCGCATGCCGCGCTGGATGCAAAGCCGTGCCGGTTGAGAAAATCCCCGGGATGGGGCACGAACGGCGCCAACGCTACGGCAGCGCGATAGAAACGGCGTTGGGGCAAGAGCCAGAGAAGAAGAGTCTGTTCATCCATACGCCCCCGGAAATCAGCGTGATCATCCCCTGCTACAACTACGGGCGCTATCTCAAAGCAGCAGTGGACAGCTTGATGCGGCAGACGCTACAGAGCTTCGAGGTGATCATCGTAGACGACAAGAGCACCGATGACAGTCTGGCGATCGCCAAGAGCCTGCAAAGCTACGAGAAGGGCATTCGCGTTTTGTGGCATTCTACCAACCAGGGCACGGCGACTACGATCAACTCTGGCATCAAGGCGGCCTACGGCAAGTACATCACGATCCTGAGCGCCGACGATACACTGGAACCGTACTCGCTCGAACGCCATTGGCAGGCCCAGCAAACGCACCCTCATAGCTTTACTTACGGCGACATCTTCTTTGTCAACGGCGAGAAGCGCGAAGTCATCAAGATGCAGGCGTTCAACTACGACCAACTTCTTAAGCGCAACCACGTGCCCGCCGGGATTATGTATCTCAAGAAGGCGTGGGAAGAAGCCGGTGGCTATCCGGCCATAATGAACGATGGACGCGAAGATTGGGCCTTCGCCATCGGCCTGGGCCGGGTTGGTTATTGCGGCGTACACATCGGCCAAACGGGTTATCTAGTCCGCCGCGAGAAACAGAACCGTAGCCTGCGCAATCAAAGCTACGGCATCAACTATTTTCTGAACAAGATAAAATCGGTTTATCCCGACGTATACGCAGGAGGCTGCACTATGTGTTGTGGACAAGGTGGAAAAAGTAAGACGGCGCAACCGTCAAACAAAATCATTACGTCGAATCCGACCGCGCTCAATCCGCAAGGTGGGTTCACGTGGTTGACCTACATCGGCGCGAACGTTGGCACCGAAACGCTGTATACCCCCAGCGGTAACAAGTACAAGTACGGGCGTTCGGCGCGCCGGCTGAATGTTCTGGTATCCAACGAAGACGTAGACTTCGTGTTGGGAACGCAGATGTTCAAGCGTACCAAGATCGCGCCGAAAGCCGCAGTAGTACAGGAAGTGACCCCAGCAATCGTGTCAGAAGTCGTCGCCGCTCCGGGTATTGACTTGAGCGATGGCGTCAGTAAGGAAGAGGCGAGCCTGGCCGGACAGGCGCTCGCGGCCTACGAATCCGAGATGCCCCAGGAACCGGAGACGGTCTACGCCAGCAAGGCTGCGTTGAAGCTGGCCGACGACAACGGGATCGCAATCGCGCTGGTAACGGGGACGGGCAAAGATGGGCAAATCACCAAAAACGATGTACAGCAATATCTGGACGCTCATTAGATGCGCGTTGGCGGCCTATCGTCTAGCGCAGCTGTTTTCCATTGACGATGGCCCGATGCGTATCTTCGCCAACCTGCGCCAGTGGGCGCGCAAGTCCGCTGCACACGAACAGATCCGCAGCCACGGACGTTTCGGGCCTCGGCAGAGTCTCGCCGAGGGGTTGGAATGTCCGTACTGCGTAGGTGTTTGGATGGCCGTGTTCGTGGCGTTGTGCGCTTATGTTCATAATCCCATAACCGAGGTGTTTTTGGACGTGTTAGCCATCGCCGGGGGCCAGGCGCTATTACAAGGAGCGCGTCATGCCGAATGATCCAGTGAGAATCAAGGGAACCAGCGGCTATGTAGCCGAAGTTACCGACAAGGGCGAAGTGTGGACGACCGTCACCGAACGCGAAAACGATGTGTGGGTGAGCTACGGCAAGTCGGCGGTGGCGGCTACGGCTTACGTGATTATGGTAGATCGCGACGGGCTACACTTCCCTCACAAGTTACAGGGCCAGGGCGATGCGCGCGTAGATTGCAGCATGATGGATGTAGTGGTTGACGCTGGAGTTTCTACACAAGGGCGCCTAAAGCTGGGTATTGTTACGCGCGTAGACGGCGTGAATGCCGACATCAAGTATTTCATTGACTTCCCGTTTGAGGTCGGCAAGACCGGAATTATGGCGACCTTCAAAGCTACGCCATCTCAACTCAAGAGCGATTCTGAAAGCGGCGTTTTACAACACGGCCTGACCAACGTCGTTGAGAATGGGGTAGCGGCAGTCAACACTGGCGTGGCTTTGGATAGCCCGCGTGGAGCTGCTACCGTCATCCCGGCGGTAGGAGACATCATCGCCAAACTTGAGTTTACCGGTGGCACCTCGTATAATGTTTTTATGACCTTGTTCTATCACGCGCATTGAGGTGAGAATGGGAACGCCAATTAGAATTATCAGCGCAGATAACCAAAACGGCCCCAGTGATCCGGTCAGGATCGTGAATTGGAATGATTTGATTGCGGCGATCATCACCGCTATCGAAACCGGTAATTTTGATACGCTACACGCGCTGCAAGCCTACTTTGGCGACTTCGCCGGGGGAAACTATACTGAATTTGAAGCTGACGGCACGATGCAGGCGCACGGTCTGGCTACCTGCTACCGCGATGAGCTGCAAAGCGTGACAGGGGCGCAGATTACCAGCCCTGCTGGTGATTTTCAACAGAACATTCCCGAAGCCAGTGTCACGGCCAAGACCTCTGCGCGCTATCCCACCGACTACCTTACTACCAATCACCAACTCAATCACGATTGGGCGTTGGGAACGGCCATCTTTCCCCACATTCATTGGTGGCAAACGACCGCCAATACTCCCCATTGGGTGTTGGCCTATCGCTGGCAGAAGGGTGGCTCGGCTAAGACCACTTTTGGAGCGATCGGCGCGCCCGTCGGCTACGGTCAGGTGAGTGACATCGTCCAATTACGGGTATATCGCGACTACACTAACGTCAGCACACTATTTGTCGGAAACGATCCCGTCGCCGCCGATCAGGACATTGTGAATTTCGATTCGCATATCATCATTGATATGCTGGGCAGTCATCAAGAATACATAAAATGAGAGGGGCAATATGACGATCAAAATTGATTTGAACACAGTTTTCTTGACCTTAGAAGGCGAACCGCTGACCCTGCGCGACAACGGCGGTGATCATGTCGCCACGCTGAAGTCCGTTTGCATCGAGGCTTTGTTGGCAGCATCACAACAGGACACCCCGCTGCAAAAGTTCGAGAATTTCCGAATGGCTACGCGTTTTCAGGACAGCGACGAAATCGAACTGAGCGCCGAGGAAGTGACCAAGCTCAAGCAGCGGATAGGCCAGGTATTCCCGCCGTTGTATGTGGGAAACGCCTGGATGTTGCTGGACCCGCCCGCAAAGGAGTAATATGCCGGTTATTCCAACGCAACAAGTGCAATACCCACCTTCCAGTGCCGTTTCGTTGGCGGCCTACGCGCGCGCCGTTCAGGTGTGCGAGTGCTCGTTCTGGGGGATTGAATCGGTAGATTGCGCGCCGCGTGATTGTCGTAACATTTGGACGAAGAACCAACGCGATTGGGTGCAATACTACCTGGCCGAGGCGCAGTTTGAGATCGAGCGCGTCACTAACTACCACATTGGGCGGCAGTGGGACATCGCCGAACGTCACGACAACTGCACCCCGCTGATTACGCGCTGGGGCTACGTGGTCAGTGGGGGGACGCGCGCCGTCACCAACATTGCCCTGGGGGTGGCGGTCAACTATGCCACCGATCCCGCCGTCGTCGGCCCCGTCGCTACCACTATCACCGACTCGCGCGAGATCAAGCTATACCACGCCGGCACCGACATCGAAATTGATCCGGCCACGCTGGTTCTGACCGGCGCCGCCGCTACCTTCACCATCCCGCGCTGTCGGCTGGTAGACCCAGCCTTCTACGACAACCCAACCAACGGTTGGCAGTACGCCGACATGACCCACTATGCTACCACGGTAGACATAAAGCGGGTGTACAATGATACTACCATTCAGGCACAATTTGTTGGCGCATCATGTAGCAACTGTACTGAAACCAAAACGAACGTCTGTATTCACGTGCGCAAACCTGAAATCGGCAGCATTGACCTGGGAAGCCTTACCTGTGGTTGCGGGAGATGGGTAGAATTGAACTACTACTCTGGTCGTGAGATCATAGACAGCAACGCTTACTACACCGCCTACGGACGGCAGGCGCAGGACGCCATCATCCGCTTGGCGCACGTCAAGATGCCGCACCCGCCCTGTGCTTGCGATTCTGTTAGTAATCTTTGGACTCGCGACCGGCAAGTAATCGTAGACGGGCAGGGGCGCGCATTGCGCGGCGTCTGCGACTTCGGCCCGGAAGAGGGGGCCTGGACGGCCTGGCGCTTCGCCAATGCAATGAAGCTCACCAAAGGAGCGACACTGTGACGCAAATCAAGACCGTAGTCTCCCGGCGCAACCGGGTGCTGAATAAGGGCGAGCAGATACGCACCAACGTCACTAACGCGATGGAAAACAAGATTCGACCGATGGCAATCCGGCGCTCTGAGGCACGAGTAGCCGATTGGGACCACAAACCGAAAATCTTCGCCCGCAAAAACTATGCCGTGATGCGGATGTCGTTGTGGGTGCATCCCGGCGGCAGCAACGAGAGATTCTGGCTGTGGACCAGTAAGGGCACCAAAGCGCACCTGATCACCGCCAAGAACGCGGCGCGGCTGCGCTTTCGTGATAACTACCAGGCGCGCACCTTGCCCGGCGGCCTCTACAACGTCGGCAGCGGGCGCTCGACTGGGGCCTGGCGCGCGCCCGTCACGGTAAACCATCCTGGTACGGCCCCGCGCGATTTCGAGAAGTACATCGCCGAAGAAATGCAGGAGTTCTTCGACGAAACGATTCAACAAGCAGTTTTGGACGCATACGCCCAATAATAGGAGGAAAAGAAGATGGCTGGAAAAGTAATGAAGATCAACGAAGGGAATGCGCTGTACGTCAAAGAGCATTTCGGGTTTGACCCCTTCCAATATGCGGGTGAGTGCGCCCGAATTGAGGCAATCAGCCGCGAGCAGGGGGATTTATCACCACAACACTGTATGGATCCGCGTACCGGGAAACAGACGGTGAGTGGCGTGAGCCGGGCCGCCCCCGGACTGGCGAAAACCAGTGTAGCGATGAAAGAGCGGCAACGGCAGTATCTCGCCGACGACCTGGAAAAATGCCGCTGGGACTTCGATCGGCGCTCGCATTGTGACCGCCTGGACGACCCCAACGGCTGGGAAGAAATCCTGCGCGTCTGTGATGGCGTTGTCGTAACCCCCGAACATGCTGGGATGGACTACGAGGGCGACGGCGGCGATATGATGGTGAATATGCCCGTGACGGCACTGGACTACGCCAAAATCTACCGTGTCTCGGCGCAGGTCTGCGCGCCGGCGCTGGCCGTCACCTGGGTGGATGTGGTGGCCTGTAACGGCAACGGTTGTCGCAGTTGCGGACCGGCAACGGGCTGTCGTTTCGCGGCAGTTTCCACCCTGCTGGCTGCCGGGTCCCCCTACCTGAAAATCTTCGAGGTGGTCGGGCGCACCATCACCCTCACCGCAACCCACGAACTGACCGAGTGGACGGTGGATGGCGCCAACGCGGTGCTCTGTCTGTCGGATTACGTGTTCATCGTTTCTGACGGCGAAGCGCTGCCCATCCTGCGCAGTCGCGATGGCGGCGCTACGCGGGTGGCCCTGGCCGGCAACGCGGATATGGCAGCGCACCCGCCCCGCGCGATCGAGGCCCTGGGCCTGGGTTTGATCTTAGTCGGCGGCGAAGATGGTTACATCTACATGAGCACTGATCAAGGCGATTCCTTCTCTACCGTCAGCGCTGGAGCGGCCACCACGCAAAACATCAACAAGATCAAAATTTGCACGGAAGACCCCAGCGTTGTCTATGCCGTGGGTGCCTCCAATGCCCTGATCAAGTCTGAGGACGGCGGCTATACCTGGTATGCCCTGACCGGCCCCAGCGCCGGCGACGCCTTGATTGACATCGAGGTTTACAACGCGCTGGACATCCTCATCATCAACGACGACGCTGAGCTCTGGCAGTCTGAGGACGGCGGCGAAACCTTCACTCAACAAAGCGACCTGGAGGGTATCAGCGTCACGCCGGTGGGTGTCGGGATTGCGGCCTGTGGCTGCACCGTCGGCACCGGCTTCGTGGTAGAGGCTGACAGCGTCACGTCCTTCGTTCCCGCTCGCGGAATGCGCGTCTTCCGCAACGTCAACAGCGGCTCACACTGGCGCGAGATTCAGGGCAGCCCGCTGGCCGTGGCGGTGGGCAACTATCCGCGCGCAGTCGCCTGCTGCAATGAGAACCTGGCGCTGGTCGTTGGCGGCAACGGCACCGACGAAGGTTTCTACGCCCTCATCTCCAACGGCTATGGGTTCGATGCGGACTGCGTATGATCTACACCACGCACAAAGGCGTAACGATTACGCTTGAGCGCGTATCCCGGCGGGAGTTGGACGCAATCTTTGTCCAACTCCCGCAACCCATCCCACCCACTAAAACGCGCACCGTTTGGGGTGGGATCGAAGAAGAGTACCTCGACTACAAGGACGAACTTTTTCGCGACCTGTACACATGTTGGTTGATCAGTTTATCGGATAGGCAGCTTGAGGTGATGGCGCAGGGGATCGTCTTCCCCTTCGAAATACACGACGATCCATTCTTCAACGAAGCCAAGCTGGCTCTGGGCTTTCACGGCAACGACAAAGCCGACTACCTGCGTTACGTCGCCTTCAACGACATTGACTTTGTCCAGGTCACACAGAAAATCCTCTACCTGAGCACGGTGACACAGCAGGCGATAGATGAGGCCAGCGCCGTCTTTGCGGTAGAGTGGAACACCCAACCGATAGATAGTTGGGCCGTGAAGAAATCGCAAGGGAAATACTCAGCGCTCTTTGAGCACCGACAGGCCGCCCGTTTCGCGCTGCTACCGTGGCCGCAATTCTGCGAACTGGATGGGCCAGAACAAAGCGCCGTCGTGGCGCACTATCGTTTGAGTAATCGGCTGGAATGGCTAGAAATCAACAGTAATAAGTGAGGGGCAAATGGAACCGCAAGATGGGCAATTGCTTGAGAATAACAGTCACACCTTCGTGACTGCTGGTGGCGTCGAACTGGAATTACAACCCGTCAACCGTATGGCCTTACAATCCCTGACCCTGGCCAGCGGGGTGCTGGATATTTTCGCCAATGGCGGCAACGTCCAGGAAGTCTTTGCTAAGATGACGCCTGAACAACAGATTGAAATTAGTAACAAAATGTTAGGCGTCCTGCGTTACTGCATGATGTATGGCGTGAAAAACTTTCCCCCACCCGAAATACTGGAAGAACTGAAGGTTCTAGGGGCAGCGGTGACACCCAACATCGCCCGAATGAATTGGGTGATGGGGCTGCTACAAGATGACGCCGAAGCTGGGCGCCTGGTAGCAGCGATAAGGAGCCTCAATGGCAGTTGAAGAACTCGGCGTAGAGTTTGTCATCGAAGGTCTGGGAACGTTCATCGGCTCAATGAAGAAAGCCGACGACGCGACCGCTGCGGTTGGGACGACTGCCGGTACTACCAGCAATATCCTGGACACGGCGCTGGCCGTTGCCCTGGGGACCGGCATCGTCAAGGCCGCCGAGATGGCATACAACGCCCTGATTAAGGTCGGCGGCGCGATTGTGGGCATGGCGCAGGATTCGATTGCCGTTGAGTCGGCCTTTGCCGGGGTTATCAAGACTACCGATGGCTTGATTGATCCGATGGGCAACCTGACGCAAGCCGGCGTAGAGATGAAACAAGGCTTCCGCGATCTGGCTAAGGAAGTCCCCATAACACTGGAAGAGTTGATGGGTATTGGCGAGGTCGGCGGCCAGTTGGGGATCACCGAAGACAACCTCCTGGGATTCACTGAAACCATCGCGGCGCTGGGGGTGACAACCAACCTCTCTTCGCAGGAAGCCGCGATGGGCTTGAGCCAGTTCTCCAACATCATGGGCACGTCGCAGGGAGACATCAGCAATCTCGGCAGCGCGATTGTTTACCTGGGCAACAACTTCGCCACAACCGAAGCCGATGTGATGAACTTTGGGCAACGCATCGCGGGCGCCGGGGCCGTCGTAGGAATGACCGAAGGCGACGTGCTGGGTATTTCGGCGGCTTTTAGCTCGATGGGTATCAACGCCGAAGCCGGTGGCACGGCAGTCCAGAAAACGTTGTTGGATATGAATACCGCCGTCGTTACCGGTGGCGATCAACTGAAACTCTACGCGCAAACCGCCGGTGTAAGCGCCGACGAATTCTCGGCAATGTGGGAGACAGACGCAGCGGGCGCCTTCTCAATGTTTGTCACTGGCTTGGGCGAGCAGGGCGACAACGCGACGGCCACCTTGCAGGAGCTGGGCCTGGAAGACCAACGTCTCGTGGCCTCGTTCCTTTCGATGTCACAGAACGGTGAACTGCTCACATCGGCTATCAACGGCGCCAACACCGCTTTCGCTGAAAATACGGCCCTGGCCGCCGAGGCTGAGACGCGCTATAGCACAACCGAATCCCAGATGCAAATCTTGCAGAACAACGTCCGCGACCTGGGGCTTTCCTTCGGTGATGCGCTTTTGCCAGCTGTCAATTCCTTGATCGAGGGCTTGCTGCCGCTGATTGACCAATACGGGCCGATGCTATCCGAGGTGTTTCTGGCTCTCGGTGATTCGTTGTTGGGAATCGTTGACGGATTCCTCGCCCTCTTTGGTGTGAACCCCGCCGGTGGAATAGCTGAAATCGGCGAAGTGATCGGCGCTGTTTTCGGGGAAGGGGCACAGGACGCTTTCCTGGGTTTTGTTGGATGGTTGCAAACGTCCATCCCGGAGGCGCTGACTTTCGCGCAAGGCGTTATTCAGCAATTCAGCGACTTCTTTGCGACCATCAGCCCGATCATTGACGGCATCGTGACGCAAATCAAAACGTTCTGGCAATCTCTGCAAGACAACGCTGCCGTGATCTGGACTGGAATTCAGAACATAATCTCAGGCTTCGTTGACATCGTCCTGGGCATCATTACCACCTGGTTGGCTGTAATCACTGGGGATTGGTCGGCGGCCTGGGTCGGCATACAACAAATCCTACAGGGCGCGTGGGACTTCATTGCCGGGATCGTGACCACTGCGTTTGGCTTGATCCTGAGCATTTGCGGCACCAATCTCACCGCCTTGAGCACGACGATCGCCCAGATATGGGTTATCATCAAGACGGTAACGTCCAGCACGTGGGCTTCGATTCTCTCGTTCCTGTCTTCACTGTGGGCCAGCATCAAGACCATTGCCACAGCCGTTTGGGAAGGAATCAAAACCACGGTTTCCAATGTCGTTGAAGGCATCAAGACCGCCGTGAACACGGCCTTCGAGTCTATCAAAAGCACCGCGACCTCAATTTGGGAAGGAATCAAGTCCACGATCTCTACCGCAGTCGAAGGGGCCAAGAGCGCCGTTACGACCGCCTTCGACGGCATCATTTCATTCCTCACCGGCATTGATCTTACCTCGATCGGATCGGATATTGTGCAGGGATTGATCAACGGAATCTCCGCTTCTATCGGGGGGATCACTGATGCCCTTATGGGCGGGGTGGACGCTGCTATCAACGCCGCCAAGAAGGCGCTGGGCATTCAGAGTCCCTCCAAACTTATGGAACAGGAAATCGGAGAGCCAATGGGCGCCGGAGTGGCTGTCGGCGTGACCAAAACCACTCCGATCATTCAGAGTTCACTGGCAAACGCGATCACACCCAATATCAGCGGTCTTTCTGTTACACGCGCCGGGTCCAGCGTAGTCAACAATGCGCAGAATTACAGCCGCACTTCCAACACAACCAACAACATTCGACTTACTCCCGATATGTTGCTCGAAACAGTGGGGATGACCAGTGGCCAATCTATTTAACCCAGAATACCAAGAAATTCTTTACCCGATTGCTGACGGCGTTTACCGTCCGCTGCCCTACGCTGTGCGCGGCGTCAGTCATACCGGCGCTTTGCAGGTAGCGCTGGGCGGCGTGGGGATGGCGCCACACCACTTCCTGACGCAGCGCGGGCCATTCCAGGACGGCAGCACGCCCTTAGATATGCGCTGGGATGAACGCACGCTTGAACTTGAAATAACCCAGGCGTTTAGAACCCGCAGCGACTATTGGGATCGCCGTTGGAGTCTGGTGGATCAACTCCGTCCCAACCGCTCATTTGATATTCGACGTTTGGCGCCCCAGCTCTTGATCTTCCGGCATTGGATGCCCGGCGGGCGCATGCAATACGGCTCGGATTTGCAAATTGAGGCGGGTAGCAACCAAGTCACGTCGCTTTCCGGGCGCTTCGTGCATTGGGGGCTTAAAGCCGGCGAAACCTTCACGATTTCCGGCAGTATTGCGGACGACGGCAATTACACGGTCGTCAGCGTCATGAACGACTTCACCGTTACCCTCAACGCCGCGCTGACCAACGACGAGGCCGGCGTGCACTTCGCCTACCGGCGCGATTACAGTTTACGCGATTTGTACATGCTGTTGGATGAAGGGCCGGATTTCAACGAACCGGGTGAAGGTATTCTGGATCATGGTTATCGCGAGGTCCTACGCTACACGGCGCATGATCCATTCTGGTATGGTCTGGAGCAGTCGGCGACGTGGGGCATTGAGGGCGCGCTGGGGGACCTGGTATTTGATCTGGCAGGAGCGTGGTTTGGCAACACCCCGGGTGTTGGGCGTTGGTTATTCGCACCCAACTATGTGGGTGAAACCGTCAATGTGATTTACTGGGGGCACGAAGTCTCGCCGCCGATCATCGAGGTCGTCGGCCCGGCGATCAACCCAACCATCGTCAACTCTACCCTGGGCGTGACCCTGGTGCTGTCCTATACCGTCGCCGCCGGCGAGTCGGTAGAAATTGACACACTGAATCTAACCGTAGTGAATAACGCCGGCACCAACCTGGCGATGTTCCTGAGTGGGGATGTGGCTAACTTCGGCATATCCCCTGACCCGCAGGCGCCTGGACGGATCAACCAAATCTTCATCTCGTTTGGGGGCGGCGTGGTCGGTCAATCCAGCGCTGTGATCAAATGGCGCAACAAGTATGTGAGTCTTTAATATGAATAGACGGAACTTTCTCAAAACATTGGCTTGGGTGGCGATTGGTGCGGCGCTTAGAGTTATTAACATAAGCGCAAAGCCAGGAAACGCACCACAACCACAACAGACGGCGACGTTACCGGGTAGTGAATGGGGCTTTCCCCTGACCTTCCCGGTAAAGCCGCTGGAACATCAGGTATATTTACCGGAGGTGCAACGATGACACAATCTAGCCGCCCGAATGCTGACCATTCTACCAATGGCTATGTAGACGCTGGGCCCTATTCTCGCGATCAGTGGGCGAAAAAGCTGATCATTGAGTATGTAGGAGATGCTGTAACGACTCGCGGGCCATTTGCGAAGTATCTCAACCGCCTGGAAGTGACCAACCCTGCCGGCGTTACCATCCAGGTAGACACCGGCGCCGGCTATGTCAACGGGACATTGCTGGACAACACCGTTGCTGTGACCTTCACCCCAGACACCCCCGCGATTGCGGCGCGGATTGACAAAGTCGTGATGTGTCTCAACAACACCAACACGGCCTATGACGGCACTCCCAGCGCGGTGATCCTGGACTTTCCCACGGACCTGACCGATTATGAAGGCGCGGCCAGCATCCCGGCCTACTCGGCACGTCTAGCGATCTTGCGTGGTGACGACGCAACCGGCGCTGCCACGGCATTGATTCAAACCACGGACTACTACATGGTAGAACTGGCGCGCTTCACAATCAGCAACGTTCCCGCCGTCAGCGCCTTGACTGACAATCGGGATTATGTGGACGCATTAACGCGGTATATCTTCGTTCCTTGTTTTTATGGGCGCAATATTACGGATAACGTAGACATGTTGCCGGAAGCCTATCTTATTGGTGGATCGCCGTCTGGATCGCCGGTCATTTGGATGGATGACAATAAAACCACGTCATGTTGGGCGCGCACGCAGTTTCCTGCCGACTACATTGACACCATGACCGTTAAGGGTGTTATTATAAACACAAGCATTTCTGGAGACCTGAACGGAGAACTACGCTGGCGCGCCGGCGGCTGTGGCGAATTGTACAACGTTGTGAACGATCGCACCAACACTGTCACAGAAACCATTGACCCAACCAACCTTCATTACAGTTGTCACTTCGAGTTGGCTATCACCGGTGTGACGCCAGATCAAGTTCTCACGCTTCAATTTGATCGGTTTGGTGCCTCTGGGGACGATACGATTAACGCCGACGTTGCCTTTACTGGTTTCTTAATCGAGTATCTTGGGGTGAGATAGTGTCTAAGATCACTCACATGGTGCGCCTCAAGAATCACTCCGGCGCAAAGGTGGCTGAATTCGTTGGGCGCGGGCTACGTGGCTCGCGCCCCGGTGGTATTCAGTCGTGGGTGTATCAGAAGCGGCTCTGTACTGCGGGCAGTTTTACACTGTACTTCCAGGGAGACGATGCGCGGCTTGATCTATTTACGCCAGATTGCCAGATTGAATTCTGGCGCCGTGACCCCTATATCCCGGCGGCCTATATCGCCACCTTGCCGCTGTGGATGCGCGACGCCGCTATCCCCGATTGGTACAAAGACTTTGAAGGATTTGTTCGCACCAAACCCATCTTCGAGCAATTGGATGACGGCTCATATCAGGCGATTGTGCGCGGGCGCGGCTACAATGACCTGTTCAGCTCAGAGCCGATCATGTACAACGTCGGCAGCGCACAGGCGCTCAAGACCGGCCCGGCAGAAACCGTAGCCAAAGCCTTCGTCAATGAGAACATTGGCCCAGGCGCAGGACTGGACGCCAACGGCAACTCGCGAGTGCGCCCCGGCCTGACTGTCGAAGCCGATGGCGCGACTGGGGCCGCCTGGTCTGGTGATCGCGCCTACAAACAACTCAACGATGTCCTGCGCGAGTTGGGCGATGCCGGACCGGGGGACTATATGCTGATAGGCACCGGAGCCGCTGCGTTTGAGTTCAAGTGGCGCGATGGGCAGTGGGGTCTGGATCACACCGCCACCAACGTTTTGGGGAACGTCCCTATCATTTTCAGTTCCCGCCTCAATAGCGCCTCACGTCTGGTGTACGAAGCCAACTATCTCAATGACGTGAACGCAGTCAACATCATTGGCCAGGGTGTAGGCGACAACGCCAAAGTCAGGATCGTGACCGGGGCAAACCTGGCGCTTTCTCCGTGGGCCAGACGCGCTGTAGTGATACAGGACAAGCAACAAGCTGACGATACACGACTGGACGACAAGGCGCGAGCACAATTGGATGATAAGCAAGCCCGCGAGCAAGTAGACGCGGTGGTCAACCAAACCACTGCCATCCGCTACGGGCCGGATTACGACTTCAACAAAGCCTACTTCGATTACGGCAGCTTGGTTACTGTCGAAGTAGATCGCAACAACACCCGCTCCGACAAGAAGATCGTCGGGGTTACAATTAGTATCAAAAGCTCAAGCAACGATATGGTAGAAACCATCACGCCAGAGTTTGAGGATGTGATATGAGTAGCTTCGATACACCTATGACCCAACGGATTGCGGCGCTTGAAGATCGCCTCTCCCGTTTGAGCGAGATCGTCGGCGACCTGAAAGCCACGGAACAATTTATTTCCGGGGCCGCCGATCCTTCGGGCGTGGTCAATGCGGTGCAGGGAACCATCTATGTGCGCACCGGGGCAGTTCCCCAACTGTACTACAACACCTCGCTGGTCGGCGCTCCCCCAGAAGGGACCACCTGGAACAACTTCGCCGGCGGTGGTGGCGCCCCGCCACTTCCACACAACTTGCTCTCAGCTTCCCACGGCGATACGGTGGCCAACGGTCCCACCCGTGGCTCGCTCATCTACGGCAACGTTACGCTGGCCTGGGACGAGTTGGTGCTGGGCGGCATCGCGGGTAGCGTGCTCACTCGCGATGCCGCCGATGTGTTGTGGTCGAATGGGGCGTTGTCTTTCGCGGGCGCGTTCACCCTCACCGTTCCCGCCACAGGCACGGCGGTACTTGGCGGTGGTAGTGGTGCATCTCCCAGAGTCGCCATCTGGAACGACGCCAACACCTTAACCAGCGATGCCGGGCTGACCGTTGACGCTGGAAACAACCTGTACATCGTGGCTGATGGTGGCGGCATTGCCAATGCCATCGGAACGGCACGAGTCATTCTTGATTCAAGCGGCGCGCAGGACTTCATCGAGCTTATGGGCGCGTATGTTGGGATCAACGACGCCACACCCAGCTACCACCTGGATGTGAACGGTATGATTGGGATCAATGGCATCCAAACCATTTACAATGCCGGGGCAATAACGTTGAATTTTACCAACACACTCTACTTGGGAAACGGCGGCGGCTCCCTGCTTTTCACCGGCGGTCTTGATGGCTCATATATCACGGCGGTTGGTTATAACGCGCTTTTAGCCAATACCACTGGCTACCGCAATACGGCAGTAGGGAACGGTGCGCTAAACGCCCTAACCACCGGGTATCACAACACAGCCACAGGCGCGGCAGCGGGAACCGGAGCAACTACTAATACGGATTGCACATACATCGGTTACAATGCAGACACCGGGGCTGACGGCAGTATCAGTGAAACTGTCATTGGTGCTGGTGTAACCGGGAACGGAAGTAACACAATCACCATTGGCGCCGGAATAGGCATGATCGCCACGTACTTAGGCGGGAATTTAATTGTCGAAGAAGATAAGTACGTCGGAAGGCTTGCTGACGTGCGCATCGTTTTTGACGCTACCGGCGGTTTTATGGACGCCACTTTTGGGGACAACGCTGGTGCAGACAAATTCCGTTGGATAGATAGTGGCGCCGCGATCGTCGGCTATGTGGACAGCAACGGCGCGGTGATGTCCGATGCACTTACGGCGTCAACTGTCATCTACTCGAATGCCTCAAAGGTCATTACCTCGCTGGCAAACGCGGCGGGCTACTTGACTAATAATGGGGCGGGCGTGCTTTCGTGGTCAGCCTCAACTACACCATCGGCACACAACCTGCTGTCGGCATCCCACGGCGATACGGTGGCCAACGGCCCCACCCGTGGCTCGCTCATCTACGGCAACGCTACGCCGGCATGGGACGAGTTGGTGCTGGGCGGCATCGTGGGCAGCGTGCTGACTCGCAACGCCACTGACGTGTTATGGAGCGCCGGGGCGTTGAGTTTCGGCGGAGCATATACGCTGACGATACCCGCGACCGGGACGGCGTTACTGCGCACGGCGAACGTCGCTGCCGGGCGCGTGCTGTTTGGGAGCGATGCGAACACAGCGGACGCAAGCGCAAATTTATACTGGACTAGTGCAGGAAATCGCGTGACAATTGGAACTCCAGCCGGAGTAATTTCTGATTTTTACACACAACTACTAATAGCTGGAACAACGCCAGGAATAAATCAGGAGGTGCAGCGACCATCAGGCGGGGCGGCCGTGGCATTTTCGCGCCTTTCTGCGAAAAAAAACGGGGTTTCTAACGAGGCTCTATGGGGAGAGATGGGGTATTATGGCAGTTTCGGCGGCGCCGGCGTACCGGCTGACCCCACCCCAAACTATATATACATAGGTGTTGGTTCAACGGCAGCGTATAACGATAATGCATTCAGGATATACCCGACAACCAATAACGTATATGTCCGTGGGAGTTTAGGAGTAGCAACGACATCGCCATCGGCAAAAATACACGTTGCGGGAGACGCAGACATACAGCAGGCGCTCGTGGTCGGCCATACCACACAAGCCACAACCACGCCGATGGCGCAGATAACGCGCAACGATACGGCCGCTGGTGTCTCGGCAATGCTTGGACTGACCGCCCTCGGTAGTGGAGCGAATGGCGACGGCGGCGCAATCTACCTGCGCGGGAAATCGTCAACAACGGCGGCGCAGGATATGGCGCGAATCGAATGGCTATGGACGACCGCAACCCACGCCACCCGCGCATCTGATTTGGTGTTCAGTGTTGTCAATAGCGCGTCGCTAGTTGAGCGCCTGCGCATCTCAGCAGCGGCCCCACAATTAAAGGTAGTGTACGACGCTAATAACATTCTCAATATCTACACAGCGCAGTTGGGTGGTACATACCAGTTTAGCCAGTTATATAATTCAACCTCTGACGGAGCCGACAACGGAGTTTTGGCGCTAGCTGCTGGTGGATCTGTTTCGGGCGGTCGTGGCGGTCACATCATAATGTACGGCAACGAATATGCTATTACGGCAGCGCTGGCAGGAGAGGTTATTGTTCAGGCAGGCAACGTTTCGACGGGCGATGTGTCATTTTATACCGGTGGCGCACAAAAAGCACAGCTAAACTATACCGGCGATTTTCTAATCGGAACCTCAACTGCTCCCGGAGCAACCAACGGCAAAACGCTGATGTTTGGTGACAATGGTGGGAATCCAACGCCAGGCTCTAACACTGCCGGTATCTTTGCAAAAGACGTTGGTGGTACAGTAGAAATGTTTGCCATAGATGAGGCGGGAAATGCCAACCAATTGACTCCGCATAACTATGCTGGGCCAGTCCAGCCACTTGATGGTGTATTGCATTGGAGCCAGTACCACCGTAACGAGTATGCTGGTGTAGAGAAGTGGTACGATATTGAGCGAGCGCTTTTAGCTCTTGAGCAATTGAGTGGGCAAAAATTCATTCACACGCGGCGTATAATCAAACGACCCAAACCGGCAAAACATCCGGAGTGGCTTAGATCGTTTAAATAAGGAGAACTATGGACGCACCATTGAAAAGCTTTGTAGAGGGCGTTGGAAATCAGGCGCGGCAGCAGTTAGAGCAATACGGTGCACTTACCGTGCAAAACACGCTATGGGCAGGGACGCCGAATTATAACGCGCTCATTGACGCGACGGCGATAGCGACTGAGGCAGATTTTGTAGCGGCTGGTTTGACAGAACAACAGCTTACAGACGCGGTTTACGCGCTAGAGCTGATTCGCGTGACCATTACAAACGCACTGGCAGCACTCTCAATTTTGGCACAGGTATGACACTGCTAAGCTCTCATCTGTCAGCAATACTTATGACATGAATGCAACGCCATAGATTTACAAAACAGTCAAAGGCCCCGATAATCACCGGGGCCTTTGATTTTATGTTGGTAATCTTAGAACAGCAACGCTTGTTCTACTAACCTGCCATCGCTAGTTAAACGTAGCGCATCCACCATTACATCGGCGTTGGCGTCGGCGGCGCTCCACTTACGCGGCCACATATCCAATGCCCACATTTCGCGGATACGCGCTTCCTCTTCGGCATTGATGAAATCAACACCGGCGCGCTGCTGGATGTCCAATACTCGTTCCAGACCATAGGCACGTGCTTCCATCGTCAACGGGCCCATTCGCTGTACATTTTTCGACCATTGCCCATCCTGGCGTTTTTCTGGTTCGATCTTGCGTTTGCGATGGCGGGCAAGTTTTAGCTCGCGCCACAGCGGTTTCAGTTCAAGTAACGGCGTCAGGTTGCGCCATTCTGTATTTTTTATGACTCGTTCCAGCGCTGTGTCGCGCGAGGCCAGCGGACAACCCACACAACCGGTACGCACTTCCTCTTCACCATAGACCGTGGCAATCCCGTCGGATTTGTATCCATGATTCATCGGATCAAAGTATAGCCAGTCGTAGACGTGACAGATGCGCCAGTGCAGCAACGGGGCAAGTGTATCGGCGATGCTTTCCGGCGTGCTCACTTGGAACCAACCCTGGCCGCACTCGCCGCCGTTAACCGAACAGCTCACAGCGATGCGCTGATCGCGCGCGGCGCTTTCACCCTGGCGCACGCCGGTTAGCATCAAGAGCTTGCCGTATTGGGCGTGTAGCCCTTTCAGCGCCGCCAACATCGGTTCTACCTTGATCTGGGCGGTGCACCAACGGAAGTGATTCGCCGGCGGTGGGACTCCGTAACCCAGCATATAAACCAGGAAGCGTTGATCTATGGCCGGCAGCGCTACATCAGCATTGAATCCTTCGCCACGAAAAGTTTCCAGCAAAGCCAGCGCACTACGTTGAAGCGGTGGCAATTCCATACGGGTGTCGGCATAGAGCACGGTCAGCGACTTTGGAGCAGGTACCCGTCCGGTTTTAATGGCCCACATTACGAAGGTTGCCGTAGCGCTGGAATCTTTACCACCAGAATACGCCACAGCCCAATGATCATACCACTCGCCGTAAGTGCGTAAACTTTCCAGACTCAATTCAATGGCCTGGGGTAGCGTAATCCGCATTCCTTCAAAAAGTGATGGTTGTCTCATAGAATTACTTTCATAAGTTTAATACAGCTTGAGACTGCACTTCTCGCAGTCAACGTCGTAAAACAGCGTGTCGTCGGATACGTCGAATTCCTGCGCGTTGTTGGGGATTTCTATCAGGCGGGCCCCATTGAAAACGAAACGGCGCCGAGAATTATCACCCTTAACGTAGTCCAACACCATTCCGGTGGGCAGTTCGCCGCGCTTGGGTGGATCGCTGTCATTGCGCCCCCAAACGGTGATAGCATGGTTACTCCTTATGCACTACCTGACTTTGCGCCCGGTCGTAGGTATCATCCGAGACATAGGATAGTTCGGAGAAACCACTCAGAGAATACCCGATCAACTGAGCGAACTGCTCACGATCTTCGTTGGTAAAAGGCATCTTCGCCAGCTGGTTCATGTCGTAGGGCCCGGCTTCTAAAAGAAATTTCACGATAGCGTTTTGCTTGAAGCGCGTAACGCCATTAACTGTCATCAACGGTTGGACTGGATGCGCCGGTCTTTTGTTTTTTTTTTCATTGCTATGCCTCAGTGTATTCCAGTTCTGACTCGCTCGTTTCGTAGAATTCGGGAGTTTCCGAGTCGGCGGTAGTGTCGCCCAATTGCGCAGTCAACGCATCTACCAGGGCCGTGCAACCCGTGCCCTTCACACCATGGACGGTCGTCTCGATGTTGCCGTCCTTACCGATTTTGACAATGATCCTGGTTGCCATCGTTACCACATCCTTTCCAGCGCCAGCTCGATACTGCCGTCTTCCTGCACTGTCTCATAAACCGTATATCCCTGCTCCTCGGCCAGTGATACGGTTTGGTGGTAGGCGTAGCGCTGCTTGATGTACTGAAACTTTTCGTTTTCCTGCCGTTCGGAGTGAGCGCCATCCCCGGCGTCAAAATCTGAGACGATCGCGCTGAAAGAGCCATCGGCCTGCCGGGCGAAGCCAATGTCGTTGGCGCCGCTACCCACGTAACGGCGGCGGATGATGTACTCCGCTTTTTCAGGGCGGGCGTCACCTTGATAGCCAAAGAGATTGGTGGCCTTGTCGTGATGCTCGTAGGCCCCACCAAACTGCGAGACGCAGTCTTCCAGCGCCTGCACTAACGCGGCTTCGCTCAAGAACTTGACGGCAATCTGCCGGTATTTGCTCATAGCGACCTCCTGTAACCTGAATCTACCGATAGAACAGAAAAAGACCAGGCGTTTTTCAATCGCCTGGTCTTTGCTTCATAACTCCAAGACACTCAGCGGGGCTTCGGCTTGATGCCCGCTGGCCTGCTTGCTGGAAGCCGGGCGGGCGCGTTCAGACCAACGACGCATCTCGGCGATCTTCTCGGCCATCGTGGCGCTGAGGGGGACAGTTTGCGCGACTACGGCCAGCAAGTCAGCGGTGCTCACGTCGGCGGCCTGACGGCTGAACGCGCGCATCAAAGCGCCCTGTACGATCTCTTCTAGCTCGCTACCGGTAAAGCCGACAGTGGCGGATACGACGGCGTCCAGATCGAACGCGGTAGCTTGCCGTTTGCGCTTGCCCAGGTGGATGGCGAGAATTTGCGCGCGTTCGTCGGCGTTGGGCAGGTCTACGAAGAACTTGACGGGAAAGCGCCGGATCAACTCTGGGCGGATACCACTCACATCGTTGGCCGTGGCGACGATAAACACATCGGCCTGTACTTCCTGCATCCAGGTCAGGATGGTTCCCAGTACCCGATCACTCACCCCACCGTTCAACTCGCCGCCATTGCCCCCCAGGCCCTTCTCGATTTCGTCAATCCAGAGCACGCAAGGCGCAACGGCTTCGCAGATTTTGAGTGCAGCGCGAGTTTGCTGCTCAGACTGCCCCACCAACCCGCCGAAGAGCGCCCCGATGTCCAGACGTAACAGCGGGCGATTGCTGCCGGCGATCGCTTTGGCGGTCAGCGACTTACCACAACCAGGGACACCTACCAACAAGCAACCCTTCGGTGCCTCTACTCCGAATTCCTTCGCCTCTGGGGTGATTGCGTCTTCGGCTTGTCGTGCCCAGCCCTTGAGCAGGTCCAGCCCGCCGATTTGATCGTAGCTGGCTTTCTCGGCGTAATACTCCAAAGCCCCGGACGCCTTGATGATTTGCGCCTTCATTTCCAGGACAAAGGCGATGGCGCGTTCGTCCAGAATGCGATGGGTGACGACGGCCTGACTCAGGACGCTGTCGGCCTCGGCCTTAGTCAATCCCTTGAGGGCGCTAATCAGGCGCGCCCGGCCACCATTCAAATTCACCTTGATCTCTTTGGGCAATCGGGTGATGAAGGCCTCTACCTGCTCGCCCAGGGCCGCCACGTCCGGCAGTGGGAACTCTAACAAGGTCACGTCTTTATTGGCGTCTTCAGGGACTTCGATGTGGGCGCCCAACAGGATCATATTCACGCCCTTGACCTGTCCACTCACCACGCCGTTGAAATCGCGGATGGCGCGCATAATCGCCGGGTTCTTTGCGAATTGGTGTAGGTCATTGAAAACCCACACCGTCGGCGCCGGGTTGGCGACCTGCGCTTCGCTGATCGCCCGCACGATGGCCGCGAGTGGATCGGGCGCTTTCTGGTATTCACCGAGCGATGGCAGCACTTGCCGAAAACCCAACGCCACCGACCATACCAGCATCCGCTTGTTCTGCTCCTGGCACATCACGTTGATCTCGCCCAGCACGCGCTTCTCTTCGGCTGAGTTGATCGCAATCACCGGGGTATTGGCCCGAATCAAGGTTTCTAACTTCTGCATCGTTTCCATCGCTGACCTCCGCTTGACTTACTTATCCCTGTGTACAGAACAGAAAAAACCCCGCTGATTTTTAGTCATTGGGCTTATGTTCATAACAGCAAACGTCAGTCCAAGTCCAGTACGCCTGCGGAGGTGGGATTACGGGGATCGTACTTTGCGGGTGATTGCTTAGATTGCGCCGGCTTCGTCTGCGGCGCGGGCTTGGGAGGGGCGGTGATCGTGGGAACGGACGCCGAGATTTCCCACGGGAACGGCGTGGAATACTCTGAGACAAGCACGTATCCGTGGGAGACGCGAGTTTGCATCATTTCGGAAGTTTGGGTGCGGGCTGCCGACAATGACGTGCCGGTGTAGTAGATTTTGAACTGTAGGGATTGATAATTCGTAGCGGAAAAGTCAATCCACTTTCCCCAAAATCCAACTACTTTGTATTCAGTCCCATCGAGTGTAGCCCGTACTACATAGGCCGCGTCCTTGCGGGTGGTGTTATTTCGGTAGACTCTTATTCCCATCTTACAGCTCCAATACACTCGCCCTTGACTCTTGCACGCTGGCTCGCGCCGCGCTATGGGCCGCGTCTTCGGTCAGTCTCATTACGCCGGTCAGCGCCGCTGCTACTGCGCCGATGTCATATTTGCCCTCACCCTCTGCCGGGATTTTGTCCAGCGCATTTTGCAGGGAGGCCAGCGCCGTTTCCAGCTCGTTGTCTTCGGTCACGGCGGCCAGTGTCTGGTAAAGTGTCCCCAGGCCCTTCAACATCGTCGCCGTCTTGGCGGGGAGGCCGTGGTTGCCCGAAAGCGCTGCGGTGGCCTTGACCACTTTCTCGTAGATGCGCGCCCGGAATTGCTCCATTACTTCTTGCACCGGGCTTTTGATGCTCGCCAGTTGTTGGCGGGCGTGTTCCAACTCGGCTTGCTTGACGGCTTCGGCGCGGGCGCGTTGGGTCATTCGTTTCTCGTCCAGCGCCATTTCCTGATCGCGGGCGGCCAACCACTCTTGGCGGGCCTGCGCTTCGGCGGCGCTTTCCTGGTATTGCGCTGCGTTCAACTGGGAGTAGTAGGAGAGCACTTCGGGTGGGGTTACCAGGTAGCCGGTTTTGTAGTCGGCGAAGATGCCGGTGTGCAAAAACTCTACCGAGGGCAGTTTCGCCAGCGCCGTGGTCACGATCCGCTCTTCAAAGTCTTCGTAGTTGGCGTACACGCGCCCCCCGATCTGCGCCACCGCGCCCGTCGTGATTTGCGCCCGAATGTTTTGCCACGCCCGGCGGGCGACTCCCTGGAAGTAGGCGCGATTCTCGGCCACAATTTCGTCGTAGTGGACGATGATGTCCAGGCGCAAGTCAGTTAAAGCTGAACACAACACTTTCCATTGCGCCTGCCATTCGGCATAATCATCGAAGGCCATCCAGCGCCAGGGCTTGAAACCGTCCATGTCGTAGCCGAAGCGATCCAGGCTCTGGCGGAAGCGGGTTTCCAACGAATTGAGCGCCTTCACGTATTGCGCCGGGGCCAGGAATTTAACGCCGGTGCCCATGCGCTGCCGGCGTTCATCGTCGTCGGCAATTCCCAGCTCGGCCCACGAAACCGAGGCTTTGAGCGCCGAGAAACCGTGCAGGTCAACGTCAATCAACAACCCGGCATCTAACATTTTGCCGATGTCTAAACGTACCTGCCGCATTCGTGCGGTTTCCACCCCGGCGACCTGCGCCGCTTTGATTCCACGCTCGTTCATTGTATTCATTGCCGACCTCCGCTTGACTTACTGATCCCTGAGCATAGAACAGAAAAAAGCCCGCACTTTTTCAGTATGGGCTTTTGTTCATAAGATCAAGACAATTTTTAAACCATTGAGCGCCGCCGCATCCTAACAGCCTGCACCACGCACTCCAAGCAAGCCAGTGGATCGCGCGCCAACATATCCGGTGAGAAGTGGAAAACTAACCAGCCCAACATCGTTGCGGCATTGTGTTTCACCAGGTCTTCGTCCTGGTTGTGCCTGCCGACGACAACGCAGCGCTTGGTCCGGTAGCACCACTTCGCCAGGTGCTTGCCGCCATCTACTTCCACCGCAATTTTTAGCGGCTCGATGCACCAATCGAAGGCCCAGCGCCGATCGAGTTGCTTCAACGCGAAGAGCAGCTCGCCACCGTTACCGGCGTGACGGGTGGGAAAAGTACAAATGTCGGCTGGGGCATAGTTTTTCCATATCCCAACCCAGACAACGGCCTTGTTGGCGGCTTTTGATCGGGTCATTTTTCGCTCCATAAGTGCTTTTGTTTATAGCTCTGCTTATGCCTTAGCTTATTCTTTTCCAGCCGCCGGTCGAACGCCATCCGGGGACACTCGCCCCACTGTAAAACGCAGAGCCAGTCTTTGGACGTGCTGCTGTGACTCAACAAAGGGCATCCTTGACACTTGACAATGGTGCCGTGTTCCAATTTATCGAATATCTGATCGAAAGTCAGCCCGGCAAAGCGACTATCCATAGTCCCTCCAAGAATTTCAAAGTTCAAACCCAAGTTGCCGTCCGGCGGGTTCGGGGCCAGTGTCCTTGTCTGTCGCCGTCACCCCATTGACTTCCAATGGTCGCCCGGCGGTAATCCACTGCATGACCAGGCCGCCACGAAGGTTATCATAGAACCAATGCCAGGCTTTGAAACACGCCGTCGCCCGGTCATTGGCTTGTACGGTGCCGTGGCGCTGGCCGTCAAGGATGATGGTGTAGTCTTTCATTCCTCACCCCACAAATAGCCTTGCTTGAGCTGGCCCGCTTTGACGGCGGCTTGAAAATCCTCAGCGCTTTGGCGGCGCTGGGAAGCCATCTGGCTACCGATACCTTCACCGGCCAGACTATCGCCGCAAAAAACCCTGTGATCCGATACGATGCGATTCTCGCCTTCCAGCCACTCTTCGGTTTCCGGCGGCATGAAGACCAGCCACGGCATCCACAGCCATCCATTGAGTTCGGCGCACAGACAAAGGTCGTAGACAATGTCTTGCCCAAAGAGACGCAGAGAGTAGTTGGAGGCGCACAGCAGCATGGAGCCGGTGCCGCAGCACGGATCGGCCACGGATTCCCGGCGGTGATCGGCCCCGTCGCCCATTACCAGTTGCGACATCATTGCACATACCGGCATCGGGGTGGAGTAAAACCCGGTGGACTTGGCCCACGGACTCAATTCATTGCGGTCATCGCGCAGACCGCCTTGCAGTACGAAGGCGCTCCAATCACACGGCGAGTTGAGCAAGTTGGCGAGGTTGAAGCCGTGGTACCACGCCTCGCGGAGGTCTTCCGGGATTCGGTTTACCTCGTCCTTCAATGCACCCTTGCCGAAACCAAAGAGCAGCCAGCGCACGAAGTTGATCCACGCTTCCGGGTACCACGAGTAATGCCGGCGCACGGCGACTTGTAGCAAGTCTTGGATAGCCTTCTCGTCTTGGGGTTGCGGACGGCCCGCAAAGCTGATCTGGGGGATCGGGGCGTCCAGCAGTTTCCCGGCGTCAATGGTGCGCAGCCAGTAGTCCCAGCGACGATGCCCAGCGAAGGACTTTGGACAGTGCTGCGGGAACTTCTTGGCTTCTTCCTTTGATAAGTCGCCAAGAGAGACGTTGGCGGTATCAAGGGCGGCAAGGTAGGGCAGCAACCAGCCCGGTTCTTGTTGGCGGTCGAGGGCGTCAGTCACGGCAAACCTCGGCTTTCGCAACCAGCCGCGTCTGTGTCTTCCACCCGCTGCGGATTGTTTGGCGCAACTCCGGGATGAACGTCGGCATGCGCCGGGTTACATTGAAGCCATTGATAATCGTGGTCATTACTCTTTCTCCTCAAACATTCTCTCCTGTTTTGGTAGTATCGCTGACTCATCGCCGGACGCGAAAAGGCGCGGCTGTAACAACTCGCGCTCGATACGCGCTTTTGCAATCTCCAGGTATTGCTCATCAATCTCAATCCCGACAAATGCGAAGCCCTCAAGCGCCGCCGCTTTGCCGGTGCTCCCGCTACCCATAAACGGGTCAAGGACGATCCCGCCGGGAGGCGTTATGAGTCGGCAAAGGTAGCGCATAAGTTCAGTTGGCTTGACGGTCGGATGGAAATTGTGCGCCGGTGACGTTGAGAATTTATCTTCAACTGATCCAGGCGCACAACCTGCGCTTTCTGAGTTTTGCCCGTTGTAGACCTTACTTATGGCTCTCAGTTCTTCGCATCCTTCATCCCGATCGCGCTTTGACGCCTTAGCGCAGTAGAAGAAGCGGGCGGCGCTCTCTGTCTCAGGAAACAGCGCCAGCACTTCATCGCTCCCATCGTGAATGACGTTCGCAGGCCAGCGTCCATTGTCAAGGACTTTCCCGCCGTCGCTGTTAATCGCTGAATAGACCGCAGACCCGCGTTTTGCGACTGTTATTTGCGGGTAGTTGCTTCTATCGCCGATCCTGCACCCGTCCACATTGATCGCCCCCGTCCCAAACTGCAAGACGTTGGCGGCGACTGTGCCCACAAGCGGCTTGCGCGCCAGGATGATCGGCTCCCACGCCGGTTTAAGCGCCGTGCCCCACCCTGACCATTCGCGTGCTGAGTCAGTAACCGGCCCGCTATCATTAAAACTTTGCGCGACTTCATTGGGCCTATATCCCTGCTCTACCCGTGTTTTGTTTGTGCCGATTCTTCCTCTTGGCGTTGTCAATTCCCGTTCTACTCCTGCCGCCCTGTCCATCGCCTTGCTCACGTCAAGCGATTTCGGAAACCCTGACCCGTAAACCCACATAACACAATCGCGGATTTCCCACCCGGCGTCCTCAATTGCCACTGCCAGCCGGTGAAATGTGCGCGTCCCGCCGAATGCCAGCAAGTGCGCGCCAGGTTTGGCAACGCGCAATGACTCAGCCCAGAACGCTTCACCGGGGACGCCTTTGTCCCAATTTTTGCCCATAAACGATAGACCATACGGCGGATCGGTCACAATCGCGTCAACCGAATCCGCCGCCATTTCGGCCATCACCTCCAGGCAGTCCCCGTGGTAGAGAGTCACACCGTCGGCTGAGAAGTATTGCGTCATCACTCTACCTTCTTCCAGCGCAGCACCACGCCACGCAACGTGCCCCACTCTTTCTCCTCAAACATTCTCTCCTGTTTTGGTAGTATCGCTGACTCATCGCCGGACGCGAAAAGGCGCGGCTGTAACAGTATTCCGTCAATGCGCTCTATGGTCAGGTCAAGGTATTGCGCATTCAGGTCAATGCCGACATAGCCGCGCCCTTGTTGGATCGCCACCATCCCGGTAGTACCAGCGCCATTAAACGGGTCAAGCACAACATTGCCCGGACGGCTACCCGATAAGATGCAACGTTGCGCCAGTTCAGGCGGCATCGTGGCAAAGTGAGCGCCGCCGTAAGGCCGCGTGGCGATAGTCCAGACGGTGCGGCCGTTGCGCTTTCCAGTGTATTCCTTAATTCCTGGCGTGTTGCTTTGTGCGCCAACTCTGCCGCCGCCGCTTGCTTCCTTCTCGCCAACATTGAAATAATAATCATACCTTGACTTATATTCCGGGTTAGCGTCCTCTTTCACTGCCTCCGCATCATAGAAATACCGTGCCGACTTGCTCAACAAAAACACGTATTCGTGCGCCTTCGTTGGTCTGTCGGTGACGCTTTCCGGCATCGGGTTGGGCTTATGCCAGATACAATCGGAGCGCAGATACCAGCCGTCAGCTTGCAGGGCGAAGGCAACACGCCAGGGGATACCGAGAAGCTGCTTTGGTGCCAGGCCTGTGTCAACCTTGCTTTGTTGCCGCGTTCCCGCTTTGGATGTTACGGGCTTCCCGTCAATCTCGCGGCCTTGCACAGAATCGTGACGCCCGATCTCTCCGCTTGCGTAGCTATCTCCCAAATTAAGCCACACCACGCCGTCATCCCGTAACACGCGGCGCACTTCAGCGAATACGGCAACAAGGCGCGCAACATAAGCGGCGGGTGTTTCTTCAAGGCCGATCTGACCGGCGACGCCGTAATCACGTAAGCCGTAGTAAGGCGGCGACGTTACCACGCATTGCACAGAATCCGCCGCCATCCCCCGCATCACCTCCAGGCAGTCCCCGTGGTAGAGAGTCACACCGTCGGCTGAGAAGTATTGCGTCATCACTCTACCTTCTTCCAGCGCAGCACCACGCCACGCAACGTGCCCCATTCCGTCGAAAAGCGCCCAAGATACTGATCGTACCAGCACCGAATAGTCCGGCGACGCTTTTCCACGCGCCCGCCCTCGTAAACCGTGGTCAGCTCTTCCTCTACGTCCAGCGCTTTGCAGTGAGACGGCACGTGCAATGCATCGAACGGCTGCCCCCACCCTACTTCTTGTTCGTTATCCATTCTACCTACCTTTGCACCTTTCGTGCGTACTTTTGCCACGTCCTCTTCACAAAGTCAACAAGCTCCGCGCTGTCTGTGTCTTGATCTACTTCAAAAGTCACGGCCCAGATACCGTTAATCAGTGGGCCTTCCACTTCTTTTGCCCGCACAAGAAGCGCGTTGATAAATTCATAGCGTTTTTCGTCAACGTCAACAGAAACACCACCGCCAGACATTGGCGATTGGAGCAAGACAGTTATACCGCCAACCCACGCGCTCATTTCTTGTTCGTTATCCATTGTACCTCCGCGCACACTGCCGCGAAATGACTTTGAAACACACCGGGCAACCGCACGTGCTCACCCGGTAATACCACGACCCACCGACAAGGCCACGACCGGGTAAGTTCGCTGATGATCCCAGTGCTACCAAAGCGCCGGCGGATGGCCTTGAACAGCCAGCGTAAAACCGGGTTGCGCGGGAAGACGTAAGCGCCGCGTTGCTCGCTGGCGATCTGCCCCAGCCCGGCGGCCAGCTTGTCAGATATGACGGCCTGCTTGTCGGGATGGTACACCAGCTTTACAGCGCCGGTGGTGTCAATTTTCACGACCAAAGGATGTTCCATTTGCCTTACCTCCTGTGCTATGCTTACAGGACAGAAAAAGCCCAGGCGTTTTTCAGTCGCCTGGGCTTTTGTTCATAAACTTACGAATCGAATCCCATCAAAACCCGGATGTTTTCCGTATCCGGGAAACGTTGCGCCAGTTCCTTGAGCCACCGGTGAAACGGGCAATCCAGCAAGGGCTGCCAATCCCAGTAAACCCGGACATAATCATGCTCAGTGATGGCCCCGCTGTCGAAAAGCGCTGCGAAATCTTCCAGTTCGTGTTTGCGCACAGCTCCGCCAATATCGCCGCACCAACCGTTGGGTATACCGTTTTCACGCCATTCCTTGAAGCCTTCGGCGTCAACAAAGCCACACGATTTGACTGTGGTGTCCCAGGGAGCGGCCAAAAGCTCTTTGAGTGTGGCGTGAGTTTGATCGTGGTAGCCGAGGGTTTCAGTTTCAGTTTTGTAAGACGTGTCGGCAGGTAGGCCGCGCCCGGCGAATTGCGGTTCAATGCGCTCGCCAAACATAGCGTCGTTACGCACGTCGGCCAGGAAAGCGAAGGCCTCGTAATCGCGCGCAACCGGATCAGGCCGCTCGGTATGTTCGTGAAATTGATACCACGGACACCAAGACGGTTGTCCGTCGTAGGTAGAAGTGTACGGCCCCGGCACTTCTCGCCACTCTTTGTCAAACTGCTCAACGTAAATGTGAATATCTGTACCCATGATCATCTCCTTTGCTAAGTTTCAACCCTGTGTACAGAACAGAAAAAACCGGGCAAGTTTTCACTTGCCCGGCGCTTGGTACTACTCTTTAACCTCCCTTATGGCCGTGGTACTTCCCTTCCCACTCTTGTTGCAGCTTTCCCGGCTCCCACTCGCCAGGGCCCCACCAATCGTCTTGGCAAGCCAGCGTAAAACCGCCACAGAAAGCCATTCCGCTCTCAAAATACTCGAAGTAGAAGGTAAATTGCGGGAACTTTTTCGCCAGAGCGATGATGACAGGAAAGGGCGGGCCCCACGCGGACTCGAATACCAGGTGCGCGCCTTCCAGATGCGGCTCGATGGCATTCCACTTCGTACCCCAGTTAGCTTGACACCATTCAGCGCCGCCAGAATTGAAGCCGTCGTGCTCGTTGCCCCACTTCTCTACGAAGGCTTTCCATGCCGCCACCGCCTCCGTTTTATTGGCATCCCAGTTTTTGCATCCCTCACCCCATCCGTACTTTTCCCGTAGCGCTTCCGCTTCGGCGTCGCGTTCGGCGAATTCGGGCGGGTAGGGAATCAGCTTGTTGAAATCAAAATCCTCACCCATAAAGGCCAACACCTCTTGCAGGCCAGCGTTTTGGTTACAGTACAGTTCATTGTAACAATAGTTCGGCATAGCTATCTCCTTATGTTCATAATTTCAGAAATCGGCTTCAGCACTCGCTGTCGCCGGCTGTTTAAGTGAATACAGCGCCTTGATCGCGTCGGCCCAGTTGGTTGCCTTGCCGGTACCGAACTGCGTCAGCCACCCCGAAACGCCGATCTTGCTTTCAAATGGTTTGTCGGTGCCGATGTAGGGTTTGACGGCCCTCCAAAAGTCAGTTGGCCCGGGCACTTCGGCGGTTTCTGAATTGCTCGTAGTTGTTTGCTTGGCGAAAGAAACCGGCTTGGTTTGTCGTTGTGGTTTGGTGTGGATACCCAATTCACCTAAACGGCGTAGCGCCTCGCTGAGGGCCGTTACGGTGGCTACGATGGCATCAGGCGTAGCCCCTTGCCGGGCAGTGATGTTGACTTGCGTCCCATCGGGCAAGAAAGCATTAGCGAAGGCGATCGTCTGCGCTTCGGAGTGTTGGTGTGGAGAAGCGGGAGCGGTAAAGGGGCTCAGAATTTCGGCAATATCGGCTTCGTTCATGCGCTCGCGATGTTTGTTGAGGTAGGCTTGCAGTTCGGTAATGGCGTCGTCGGCATTGCCCTGGTAGTCTACCCCCAGGATTGCCGTTACGGCTTCACGACTCAGGCCAAAATGCTGGCAGGTTTCGACGAAATCAGGGTCAGTCCAGTAGCTTTCGCGTCGTTCGGTCATTGCGCACCTCCGTTTTTCCGCGCGTTGATGGCGGCTTCCCAGGCTTCAAACATTTGCCGCGCCGACTTGGGTTGTAATTTACCTTTTTGATCTGTGAATCCAGCACGATGTTGCGCGCCGGCGTTTCGGCGATCTTGTTTACCACCACGGTATCGCCACTCACTGCAAAATCAATGCGCGTAACCATCAGCTTTTCCATCGTGTGCCTCCCTGTTTGACTTATCCCTGAACACAGAACAGAAAAACGCCGTGTTTTTTTAATACAATCGCGCACGGCAGGGATTCCGGGCGCGATCTTTTAGGGACGCCGAGGGGTGAGGAGGTCAGCCACCCCGGCGTATCAACTGGCTAACGTCGGCCAAGTTTGCGCTTACGTTTCAGCTCCTTACGCGATTTGCGCTTGGCGCTTTTCGCGTCTTCGCGGTGATCATGGGCGCCGGCGGCGACAGCACGCCGGTGTTGGCGATTATTGCGCACAACCGGATCGAGAATTTTGATGCCGGTAGCCGGCTCTTTGTCCTGGCTCAGCGCGTCTCCTACTAACTTTACCAAATAGCGAATTAGATTCATCTTGCTCCTTTACTTTGCCTGAATTTTTGCTGGTACACGCGGTACGCACACCGAACAACCGCTCTTGCCACAGTAGGCGATGACCCGGGTTTCGCTGGCCCAGCCCCGACGCGCCCAGACTTCCAGGTCGCGCCCATTGCCGACGAAACGGCAGTCGGGGTAAGTTCGGCAGAATTGCGGATCTGTCGCGGCCTGGCGCATCAGTTCGATGTCCTGCGGACGGGCGGCGCGCCAACCATACCAACGCTGGCGTAAAACCACGCCGTTTTGCATGTCGCGCATCAAAGCACAGGCCGTCAGGTTGCGACAGTTGGGGCAGTCTTGGGGCGCTTCGCCGCGCAGAATGCTGGCCGCCGTGTAGTATGGGTCGTTGGCGCTGCCCGCGCTCGGAGCAATAGCCGCCAACAAAGCCAATAAGATTGTGAACATAAGTTTTTTCATAATAGTTTTCCTTTCGCGTCCCAGCTGCTCGTCTAGCTCACTATTGCAGACGCCTTCTGGCTATACCAGAGTCACGCGGCAGATAGGACGCATTTCCGTGCGCTTTGGGTGGTGTCCCGTCGCCTTCCCAGGGCTTGCTGGACGGGCGCTATCCGCAAAGCGTAGTGGGTGAAGTCTACGGTAGCGGAGTCCTTCAGGGCCTCAGTGAAGTAGGGCCGTCTGGACTCCACTACCATCTAAACAGGCGATCTAACGCCATGTACCCCACGTAGGACTCGAACCAACAGACATCGGCTAAAGCCGCCGCTCGTCCCGTTGAGCTGGTGAGGTATGCGCCGGTTTCCAGTCTATTTCTGAGCATAAATTTTGGGTACCGGCAAACTCGTTTTGCTCTCTAAATTATAGTACAGAAAAAAAACGCCTACTTTTCAGTAGGCGAAGGGAGCGAATGTTACCTGTAAATGCTTTTTGGTTTGGCTGACCCATGCATTGCTCCGACCAATCTTTTGCGCAATTTCCTGCGCCTGCCAGCCCTCAGCCAGTCCGACCAATACCGCGCGCTCAGCCGCGCTTAGCGTTTCGATAACGGCGGCGAAGTCGTCGGCTAAACTTTCGCGTACAACTGCGTTACGATCGAAGGTCAGCACGTCCAGCAGCGCGTTTTCGTCGGTGTCCTGCTCGGCGGTCGCGTCTACTGAGAACTCGCTCACGCCCAGCGCGCTGAAATAGCGGTTGACGCCGTAGTTGTAGGTGTCGTAGATGGTGTTCTTGGCGTGCTTGACGGCGATCTTTACATTGACGTATCCGTATTCAGCCTGCACCTTGAGGGCCTCGGCGGCCAGGTCTTGGCAGAAGTCGTCCAGTTCTACGTTCAGTTGTGCGCTGACTTTGACGGCGGCGCCAAAGAGCTTGCTGCCGATTTCCGTTCCGAAGGTTTCGATCAATGCTGTTTTGCTTTCCATTTCCCTGTCTCCCTGTTTCCCTGTGTTGTTGCTTATATCTAAGATTATACTGCTTATTAGTATAAAAGCAATACCCAAAAGATACAGATCGCGTGTAAATCTTAAAAAAGC
>DAOUFX010000609.1:0-4118 GCA_034429675.1 Anaerolineae bacterium
CGCGGGCGGGGGTACCGCCCGCGAAAAACCCCTTTTTACCCCCACTTTAGCGGACTATTTTCGAAGGAGAATACCTATGACTTCCAAAACAACCGAACCAACCCCGGATACCCAATCGCCCTACCGCCCCACCCTGCGGGAGATGCTCATGCTGGAGATTCCCGTCGAGGCCAAGGCGGCCCCCGGCGGCAACAAGGTCGCCATCCGCGCGCGCACGACCAACTGGCGGGAAAACCGCTACGAGCAGGCCTGCTACATCCACGATCTGGCGAGCGGCGCAACGTACCCGCTGACCCGGACGGGGAACGTGCAGCAGATGGAATGGCTGGACGAGCAAACCCTGGCGCTACTCTGGAGCGGCCCCGGAAAGGACGACAAGCCGCAGGTCTGGATATACGAAGGCCCGATCGGCGAGGGTTGGCCCGCCACCGATCACAAGACCGGCGTGCAACGGTTCTATCCCTTCGCCGGGGGCCTGCTCTTCCGGGCGACCGACCCGGAACGGGAAGAGCGCAAGCCGAGAACCGAGCGCTTCGGCAGTTACACGCATTGGGAGCGCGAAGAAAGCGCCCAGGCGCTCTACTACACCGGTCTGGCCGAGATGCGCGACTATCGCGCCCGCGGCAAGGCCGCCGCCGAGGACGAAGCCAAAGACTTCGTGGCGCCGGTGGTCGAGCTGAGCCGGCTGCTGCCCGAACCGCTTTCCATCGGCGGGGTCGTTCCCGCGCCGGGCGGCGACGCCGTCTATTTCAACGCCTGGCCGCGCGACGATCTGATCTACTATCACCAGACCTGCGCCTACGCCATCCGCCTCGATCCCGCCGCGGCGCTGGCCGGGTTCATACGACGGGAAAAGGAGAAGAAAGCCGCCAAACCGGAGCCGGAACGGAAGGACAAACCGGAAAAGGAAGATGTCTCTTACCTGGGCGAAATCGTCCGGCTGAACCTGCCCCGGGACGCCGTAGTGACGGGCATCTCGCCGGACGGGCGCAGCCTGCTCCTGACCTACCAGGAACGCGACAACCAGATGTACACCCGCGCCGATCTGTGGACGATGGACGCCGCGGCAGCCTGGCTGGCGCCGGACGCGAGCGCTTTCCTGGCGGGAATGCGCAACATCTCTGCGCGGTTAGACCGGGACGTGATGGATGTGTACTGGACGGAGGCCGGCATCGTCGGATCGTACGTGGAGAGCACCCACATCCGGCTGGCCCGCTTTGGCGAGGATGGGCAGGTCGCGCCGCTGGACCTGGGGACTCTCTACCTGGGCGAAGCGTGGTTCAGCATCTCGAAGTCCGGGCGCGTCGGCCTGATCGGGGCCAACGCCCAGACCTTCCCCGAAGCCTACCTGGTTGACCTGACCGGCGATGGGATCAAGGGACAGCCGCGCAAGTTGACCAATTTCGGACGGGCGGCGGCAAACTGGGAATTTGGCGCGGTCGAAACCATCCGCTGGCCCAGCAAGGACGGCGCCATCATCGAAGGTGTGCTGCGCAAACCGGCGAATTTCGACCCGGCCAAACGCTATCCGCTCGTCTTCATCGTGCACGGCGGGCCTTCGTGGTTCTCAGGGGAATATTTGTTTGACGTTGACGGATTCAGTTACCACCCCGACATCCAATTCCTGTACAAAGACGTGCTGGTGCTCAAGCCCAACTATCGCGGCTCCACCGGGCGCGGGCAGGCTTTCCTCGAACTGAACGTGAATAACCTGGGGATCGGCGATCTGTGGGACATTGAGAGCGCCATTGACTATCTGGACCAACAGGGAATAGTAGATACCGCACGGGTCGGCTGCATGGGCTGGTCGCAGGGCGGCTACATCTCGGCGTTTGCCGGCCTGCACTCGGAGCGCTTCAAGGCCGTTTCGGTGGGCGCGGGCATCTCGGATTGGTACACCTACCACATCAGCAACGACATCCCCGATTTCACCACAGAATACCTCTCCGGCTCGCCGTTCCGCGACCGCGAACGGTACATCCAGACCGCGCCTATCAGCAACCTGGCCCACGCCAAGACGCCGATGCTCATCCAGCACGGCGAGAACGACCACCGCGTCCCGCTTTCCAACGCGATGGAACTCTACCGCGGCCTGCAAGCGATGGGCGTGCCGGTGGAACTCTTCGTCTTCCCTGGCATGGGCCATTCGATCGTCAAACCGCGCGAGAACCACGCCGTGATGCACCAAAACCTGGCCTGGTTCAGCCACTACCTGTTGGGGGAAGAACTGAAGCTGGAGTAAGGACAAGCCATCCACCCATTGATCGCGAATCCACGAATGCCGGCAAGTGATTCGTGAGCGCACTGCAAAAACCGGGATTGTAGCGGCGAACCTGTTTTATCAGGCGCCTGCGCCATCGGGATTGACTGCGTAGCACAGGCGCGATGTGAAAATCCCGGTTTTTTCCGGTTTTTTGCAGTGCGCTCATTCGTGTATTCGTGTCCCCGTTCGTGGATGGCGGTGTGGACACCTCCTTTCTTGCAACAAAGCTGCGACAAAACCACAAAAGAGCGGCGACAGTTGCGGGGCATACTCAGAGACGTTGCACGACAACGGGGTGCATTCTAATTTCGGGGCAAAGAAGAACGTAGAGACGCAAAATTTTGCGTCTTCTTCTGCGCGGAGAAAGATGCAAAATTTTGCGTCTCTACGAAAGCACAGGTTTTGCCCCCATCTTGAAATGCCCCCCTACCACACCGCTATTTGCAAAAGAGGAGAACGAAATGGACGAACACCATCAGCCTCAAGACCAACGCCATCATCTGTTTTGGAACGGACAACAGGGCCGCGTGCGCGCCTTCTGGCGACTCGCGGCCCAGTTTGCGCTTATGCTCATCCTCTTTCTGCTGCTCTCGATCCCGGCGCCGGACGGGGCGGGGGAGCTGTTGAGCAACACCCTGCCGCTAGGAGCGGCGACCATCGGCAGCATCTGGCTGGCGGGACGATTCCTGGACCGGCGGCGCTTTGCCGATTTCGGTTTCCGGTTCAACCGCGACTGGTGGATAGACCTCGCCTTCGGGTTGGCGCTGGGAGCCGGGCTGCTGACGGTTATCTTCCTGACGCAGTGGGCCGCCGGGTGGATCGCCGTCGCCGGCGGCCGGCGTGAGAACATCGTGGCGCCGGGCTTTGGCGCCGCGATGGCGAGCGCACTGCTCGATTGCCTCTGCGTGGGCATCTACGAAGAGCTTTTCAGCCGGGGCTATCACCTGAAAAACCTGAGCGAAGGGCTGAGCGGCGCACTCGGCGCCAGGGGATCTGCCATCGCCGCCGTGCTGATCTCGTCGGCGGTGTTCGGGCTCCTGCACCTGATGAACGACCATGCGACCGGGTTCAGCGCGCTCAGCATCACCGCCGCCGGCGTCATGTTGGCGACAGGCTACCTCCTGACCGGCGAACTGGCCATCCCCATCGGCATCCACATCACCTGGAACTTCTTCCAGGGCGCCGTATTCGGCTATCCGGTCAGCGGGTTCGGAAACGCGGCAAGCCTCATCACCATCCGAACGATCGGAAATCCCATCTTGACCGGCGGCGATTTCGGCCCGGAAGCCAGCCTGGTCGGGTTAGCGGCGTGCCTCGTGGGCAGCGTCGCCGTCATTGCGTGGGCGCGGCGGCGCGACAAAACCGCGCGCCGTAGAGACGCAAGTAGAGACGCAAAATTTTGCGTCTCTACCGCCACAGAACAAAACGCCGCGGATGGATAAGGCGATCAATCGCCCGGTCTTCGCCCCAGGCTAATCGGCCGCCGTTGCGAGCACAAGCGGAAGATACAGCCGGTGGTCCACCGCCGGAAGACTTATGGCAACCGTAGCGGTCAGCACCCCCATCGGTGAACCGCAAGTTTATGATGAATTCCCTTGAAAATAGCCACAGAGACCCAGTACATGAACAAGCGAATAGCCAAAAAGCGCAGAGAAATATTAAGAAAGCTCCGTGCTCTCGGTGACTCAGTGGTGAAATTTTCATCCAACCGCCGGTAAACGCCAGTTAGTGTTGAATTCCTTTGAGAATAGTTGAAAGTCGTCTGCCGACGCGGCGGAGGTTAAAACTGGAAATTCAAATTCCCCGCCTGGGAATTTAAATTCTCCGCCTGGAAATTCAGATTCCTCGCCTGGAA
>DAOUFX010000610.1:0-15882 GCA_034429675.1 Anaerolineae bacterium
CACCCCGCCTCCTCAAACTCCCACCCTCAGATTTTTCAGAGAAGCGGGGAAGAAGTGGTGGTTTGGTGGCGGGCGCAGCCCCCACCAAATCTCACCCCCAGATTTTTGAGAAGATTCTAATTTGCTTCTAATGGATTTTCGTTATGATTGAGGGTGGGTAAGCTGTCTCCACGCCTATGGCGGGGCCTTCTGTGGCGTGCTGTTTGTTTGTGGAGAAACGTTGCGATGATTGGCGACAACTTTCAACTTGCTAACTTTTAACGTGAAACTATTTTCAGTGGAGGTAGAAATGACCAATACGGAATCTTTGGAGTTCAGGGCTGAGGTGCAGCAGCTTTTGCGCATTCTCTCCCATT
The DNA here is from genome assembly GCA_034429675.1 of Anaerolineae bacterium. Lineage (GTDB taxonomy): Bacteria > Chloroflexota > Anaerolineae > B4-G1 > SLSP01 > JAKQHY01. Next base: position 357 of record DAOUFX010000610.1, read on the forward strand.
CGTTATACAAGGAACGTGATATTTTTCTGCGCGAGTTGATCTCGAATGCCTCGGACGCGCTGCACCGGATGCAGTTCGTGATGTTGACCGATCAGCAGGTGCTCAATCCTGATGCCGAGCTGGCGATTCACGTAGATTTCGACGAAGAGGCGAAGACGCTCACTATCTCGGACACGGGGGTTGGATTGACCCACGATGAGTTTGTCGAGAACCTGGGCACGATTGCGCATTCCGGCGCGATGGCGTTCCTCAAGAATCTGGAGGAAGGCCAGAAGGTGGAAGACATCATCGGCCAGTTTGGCGTGGGGTTTTATTCCGTCTTTATGGTGGCCGACGAAGTGCGGGTGACTTCCCGATCGTACCGCCCGGACGCGCAGGCGTGGACGTGGACTTCACAGGGCGACAGCCGTTACACCCTGACCCCGGCTGAGAAGGCCGACCGTGGTACGGTGGTGGAGGTTCAGCTTAAAGAAGACGCCGTCGAGTTTGCCTCGAAGTGGCGGCTGGAGCAGATCGTTAAGAAGCATTCGAACTATGTTTCGTTGCCGATTTATGTGAAAGACGCCGTCGCCAACCAACAGACGGCGTTGTGGCGCCGCGCCCCCAGCGAAGTCACACCGGACGAGTACAATGAGTTTTACCAGCAGCTCACCCTGGATTTTGAAAAGCCGCTGATGCATCTTCACATCCAGGCCGACGTGCCGGTGGATTTGCACAGCGTCCTCTACATCCCTCATGGCCGCGAGCGCGGTATGATGAGCTCGCGCACGGATTTCGGACTGAAACTGTACTCGCGCAAGGTTTTGATTCAGGAATACAACAAGGACATGTTGCCGGAGTATCTGCGTTTTGTGGAGGGGGTGGTGGACTCCGCCGATATCCCGCTCAATGTGGCGCGCGAGACGGTTCAGAGCAGCCGCACCATCGGGCACATCAAAAAGGCATTGCGCAGTCGTTTGATCAAAGAGCTCAAGGCGTTGGGGGATGACGATCCCGAAAGTTACGCAACGTTCTGGGAGACGTTTGGCACTTTCATCAAGGAAGGCGTGACCACCGATTTCGGCGGGCGGGAGGATTTGCTGCCGTTGTTGCGCTTCCACACGTCGAAATCAGACGGCGCTTTGGTTTCGCTCTCCGAATACGCAGGGCGTATGGTCGAAGGACAAGATGCGATCTACTACATCCTGGGCGATACCCTGGAGGCCGTTGCGCGCAGCCCGCACCTGGATTATTTCCGCGCGTGGAGTATGGAAGTCCTGTACCTGGTCAGCCCGATGGATGCCTTCCTGGCTCAAGGACTGCACGATTATGAGGGGAAGCCGCTCAAAAATGTGGATGATCCCGACTTGCAGTTGCCGGATTTGGAAGAGAGCGCGCCCTCAGCCGAACAGGCCGAGATGGCCCCGGAAGTCTTTGGGAAATTGCTGGCGCGCATCAAGGAGATTTTGGGCGAGCGCATTCAGGAAGTGAGAGAGTCCAAATTGCTCAAGGATAGCCCGTGCCGTCTGGTTTCGACGGATGCCGGCCCTGCCCGTGAGATGGCGCGGGTGCGCCGTCTGTTGGATCAGCATTTCGAAACCCCGCCGCAAATCCTGGAGATCAACCGCAATCACCCCCTGATTCAGAATTTAGCGCATCTGGTCGAAGACCAGCCGCTCAGTGCGTTGATCGCGCCGACCGTCGAGCAGCTCTTCGAGAATCTCTTGCTTCTTGAGGGCCTGCACCCTGACCCGACGCAGATGGTCCCGCGCATCCAGCTCTTGTTGGAACAGGCGACGGCTTCTGCAAAGACTTCATAAAAGTGGCGTTTTCTGATTCGCCGGTCGCTTTTGTTTTCAAGAGCGACCGGTTTTGTCTTCAGATGTGCTATAATTGGGAGATGGATACGGGAACGATTCTTCTGGTGGCAGTGATTTTGATCGGTTTGCTGCTGGTTGTTGTGCTGAGAAATCGGCGCTCTCGTGACATTTCTTTCTCTCAGCCTACGAACTACAGTTTGCCACCTTCTTCGTTTCATGTCATCCCCACACCTTTAGATCCCGATGCGGATATTCAACAGATTGCGCTTTATTTCATTTCGCGGGGCCAAAAGCTGGAGGCCATCAAGCATGTGCGGCAGGTGTCCGGTTGGGATTTAAAGGCGGCGAAGGATTACGTGGAGGCGCTTGAGTCCGGGGCTATTCCTTCAGCGCCATCTATGTCGGCAAGTGTAGCATCCGTTTCTCCAGAATTACGCGCTTCGTTGCTTGATCTGGTCAACAACCGGCGCAAAGTTGAGGCGATCAAGATGTTGCGTGCACATACTGGTTTGGGACTGAAAGAGGCGAAGGATTATGTTGAATCACTTGATGTTGCGGTTACGCCGCCTGCGCCATTTCGGGTTGAGCCGGCAGAATTTGTCTCTGAAGAAGTGCGCGACGCTGCACTTGCTCTGATCCAGGCCGGTCGCAAGATTGAAGCGATCAAGATGGTGCGTGAGCACACGAATTGGGGCCTGAAGGGAGCGAAGGACTGGGTGGATGCGGTTGAGTCTGACCCGATGTATCGGGCAGATTGACGATTTTTTAGTATTCAGGAGGTTGTTATGAAAACTAAGCAGAGAAGTTTGGCGCAGACTGTGTTCATGGTTATTTCGGCGCTCTTGGTGCTGAGCATGATCCTGGGTCTTATCGTCAGTGCGTTCCCGATAAGTTAGTTTTTCCCCACATCGTTCACCTAAAAGGAGGGTCTCCATGCCTCGTACTGCCTTAAAAGAGTTTCATATCTCACGCGCTTCACGATCGCGGTACCAGTTCTCCGACACGCTGTTTGCCTTTAACGGCAATGTGATCTTCGCCAACTTCCACGCAGCGCGGATTTTTGCACAGAAGATGAATGACAAGCGGGACGTGGTGAATTTCCCTGAGCGGGCGGTACGCGCCGGGCAGATCAATGCGATGGGGCTCATTGATGAGTTGTTGCACGTGGTCGCCGCCAGATACCGCCAACAACGTGTTCCCAATGTCATGAATCTCGCGTTGCAGTACCTTGAAGGGCAGTTGGGGCGTGAAAGGGTGGAGGAGTTGTTACGCATCTTCACCGATGAGTTCCCCCCGGTGGACGTTCACCGGGGGGTTCTCTCGGTAGAGGCGTATCTGAACGGCGCGAGCGGCGGGGTTTCGCATCGCGAGGTCGTACTGGAGGAGATGATTCTGCTCTGGCTGGCGAATATCAACCCCGGTTTCGCGCCGTTTATTGAGTTGTTTGACGATACGCGCCTGGCGAAGGGAACCCTCTACGCTCAGGCTATGACGGGACTTCAGAAGTTCTTTGAGACCCAACCTCGTTTTGGCCCCCAAAATCAGACATTGATTGAGATGTTGCGCGCTCCGGCGCTGGCGTCGCCGCATTCGCTGGAAGGGCAGCTGGATTATATGCGCATTCATTGGTCCGAGCTGCTGGGCGAGTACCTTTATCGCTTGTTAAGCAGTCTGGATTTTCTTTCCGAAGAGGAGAAAGTGTTCTTTGGCCCCGGCCCCGGTCCATCGTTGGTCTACGAGTTTGGCGGTATGGAGGTCGAGCCGGAGAATTTTAGCCCGGACAGTGATTGGATGCCGCGCCTGGTTTTGATCGCCAAGAACGCCTATGTCTGGTTGGATCAACTCTCCAAGGAATATCAGCGCGAATTGCGTACGCTGGATCAGGTTCCCGACGAGGAGCTGGACAAGCTGGCTCGTTGGGGCATCACGGGGTTATGGCTGATCGGGCTCTGGCAGCGCAGCGACGCCTCGAAGCGGATCAAGCAGATTATGGGGAATCTCGACGCCGTCGCCTCGGCGTATTCGTTGGACGCTTACCGTATCGCCGACGACCTGGGCGGAGAGTCTGCCTACGAAAATCTCAAGCAGCGCGCCTGGGGGCGGGGAATTCGTATGGCAAGCGATATGGTGCCCAACCACATGGGTATTGACTCGCGTTGGGTCATCGAGCACCCCGATTGGTTTGTCAGCCTGCCGTACCCGCCTTTCCCCTCCTATACTTTTGGCGGGGAGAACCTTTCGCAGGATTCGCGCGTGGGCATTCATCTTGAGGATCACTACTACAGCCGCAGCGACGCCGCCGTCACTTTCAAGCGGGTTGACCATTGGACCGGCGATACGCGCTACATCTATCACGGCAACGATGGCACCAGTATGCCGTGGAATGACACGGCGCAATTGAATTACCTGATGCCGGAAGTCCGCGAGGCGGTCATCCAGACGATTCTGGCCGTGGCGCGACGTTCCCCCATCATTCGCTTCGACGCTGCGATGACGCTGGCGAAGCGTCACTATCAGCGCCTGTGGTTCCCCGAACCCGGCACCGGCGGCGATATTCCTTCGCGCGCCGATTTCGGCATGTCAAAGACTGACTTCGACGCGGCTATTCCAGAGGAATTCTGGCGCGAGGTGGTGGACCGAGTCGCGCGCGAAGCTCCCGATACGTTGCTGCTGGCCGAGGCTTTCTGGTTGATGGAAGGGTATTTCGTGCGTACTTTGGGGATGCACCGGGTCTACAACAGCGCGTTTATGAATATGCTGCGGGACGAGAAGAATGCCGAATATCGCCAGGTGATCAAGAATACACTGGAATTCGATCCGCAAATTCTTAAGCGCTACGTGAATTTCATGAACAATCCCGACGAGCGCACCGCCGTAGACCAGTTCGGCAAGGGCGACAAGTACTTCGGAATTTGCACGCTCATGGCGACGCTTCCGGGCCTGCCGATGTTTGGACACGGTCAGGTTGAAGGGTATACCGAAAAATACGGGATGGAGTATCAGCGCGCCTACTGGAATGAAACGCCGGATGGCTATCTGGTGGATCGTCACGTGCGGCAGGTTTTTCCCCTGTTACACCGGCGTTATCTGTTTGCCGAGGTGAATAACTTCTTGCTTTACGATTTTTTCACGCCGGAAGGCCACGTGGACGAGAATGTTTTCGCGTATTCAAATCGCATCGGCGACCAGCGCTCTTTGGTGATTTATCACAACAAATACGCCGAAACCCGCGGCTACGTGCGCCTTTCAGCCGCGTATGCCGTCAAGGATGCTTCCGGCGAGAAGTCGTTGGCGCAGCGATCGTTGGCCGACGGTTTGGGAATCCCTCACGATGCGAATGTCTATGTGATTTTCCGCGATGCGGTCAACGGCATGGAATACATCCGCAATGCGCGGATATTGTGCGAGCAAGGGGTGTACGCCGAGCTGCACGCCTATCAGGTTCATGTGTTTGTGGATTTCCGCGAGGTTCACGACAATGTGTGGCATCACTACTCGCAACTCGCCGCTTATCTCAACGGCCGGGGCGTCCCCAATATGGACGAAGCGCTCAAGGAGCTGTTCCTGGCGCCGGTGCATTCCCCATTCCGTATGTTGGTAAGTGAGCCGGCGTTCAACTGGTTGCGTGACGCTGTTGCGATCGGGCCGGAAGAGGAAGTTTCGTCGCTGGTCTTGGATCAGGTCGAGCAGAAGATGCGCGATCTTTTGCAAGCGGCCGCCCATGTGACGCACGGGAAGGGAGACGTGAAGGCCATCGCTCACGATGTCCGTGGGCTTCTGGCGGAGGTTTTGCGCTTGCCGGTTTATTTGACGACCCTGAAATCGGACGACCCGCGCTTTGCCGACGCCGTGGCTTACCTTTTGGAAACCTGGCCGAGTGAGGATGTCGCCCGTTGGGGTACTTTGTTGAGCTTCCTCTTCACGCACGCGTTGGGCAAGATCGTGGATGCGGAGAGTTTTGCCGGGGTGAGTTGCAGTTGGGTGGACGAGTGGCTGTTGGGAAAGTTGGTGGCCGGCGCGCTTCGCGATGCCGGTGTTGAGGAAGGCGAGGCGTGGTATGCCGTCTCTACATTGAAGATGCTGATTGCGTGTCTGGATCTGCACGGCGAGAGTGCGGAGCCCGACGCTGCCGTCGCCGAATCCCGCGCTTATCGTTTGCTGTATCGCGCCCTGCAAATTCACGACGTTCAGATTTATCTGGGCATCAATCGTCACCAGGGAGTCTTGTGGTTCAACAAAGAGGCCTTCGACCGGTGGCTCTGGTGGTTGATGGCGACGCATACCTTGAATTTGCTTCATGTGGGCGAGACGGAAGTCGCTCTCGGCGAGGGCATCGCGGCGTTTTATGGCATCATTGAGCAGCTGCGCGAAGCCGAGGAACAATCCGGCTATCAGGTGTCGCAATTGTTAGAGGGCGTCAAGCGTTGATCGCAAATTCAGAGAGCCAGAACGTTTTTACTCAGACCTGGTCTGCGGCTATTCAGGACACGATCGTGCCGCCTCTGCGGATCCTGGCGATTGAGACTAACCGGGAAGTGCGGGATTTCATTCATCGCATTCTGTCCGAGGCGCATGGCTATGAGACGACGTTGGCCGAAGACGGGGCGACCGGCATGGATTTGCTTCACAGCGCACTCCCCGATGTGCTGATTCTTGACCACGAACTTGCCGATATTCCGGTTTCAGACTTCTTGCAGGGCCTGCAACAAGAGGGCCTGCATATTCCCGTTATTCTTTTGGTGATGTGTACCCACCGGCAAATTGACGCCGAGCTGTGTGATTTGGGCGTCCGGTATTGCGTCTTCAAGCCTTTCCGCAGCGAAAAGCTTCTGGAAGCGCTTCAAGAGGTTGCGCGCGTCGTGCAACTCTCTCAGGAGTGCGAATCGTTGAAGACACAACTTCAGCAAATGAATGACGACTCAGAGCAGCAGACGCGCATTCTCAACACGCTTTATCGCGTCAGCAAGGCGGTTACTACTTTGCGGGAACGGGAGAAATTACTGGAGCGCATTGTGGATGCAGCGCTCTACTTGACCGGCGCGATGGACGGCCAACTGATCCTGATTGAGACGGAGAATATCCCGAAGATGCAGGTTCGCCGCCGCCGCGAAGGAAATGAGTATCGCCTCCCGGACAAGGATCAGACGATGTATACGATGACCGAAGGGTTGATGACGACAACGTCGCTGACGATCGGCGACAAGATCATCGGATCGTTGATTGTCAGTAACAAGTACAACCGCGAAGTCATCACCCGGCACGAGCGGCAGTTGTTGCGGATGTTGGGCGATTATGCAGCGATTGCGATTGAGAATTTTCGCCTGGTGTCGGAGATTGAGGACCGCCGTGATAAGGAAAAGCGCGAGTTGCGCAGCCTTTTTGAACATTACGTCCAGCCCACGGTAGTCGAGCGGATTTTGCAGCGTCCGGAGGCGGTGCGTCCCGGTGGACAGCGGCAAGAGGTGAGTGTGTTGTTCGCCGACCTGCGCGGGTTTACCCGATTCAGCGCACAGAATGAGCCGGAAGCCTTGCTGGATGTCATCAACAGTTATCTGTCCATTGCCGCCGATGCCGTGCTCGGCGAGGGTGGCACGCTGGACAAGTTTATGGGCGATGAGGTGATGGCCTTTTTCAATGCGCCGTTGCCGCAGGAAGATCACGCTCTGCGCGCTATTCGTGCTGCCTGGAAGATTTTGCACTCAACGCACATCGTCCACGAGCAATATCCCGGGCAACCCCGAATTTCTTTTGGCGTTGGCATCGCGACGGGGGATGCGATTGTGGGCAACGTCGGTACGCAACACGTTTTGAACTTCACCGTTATGGGGCACACGGTCAACAAAGCGCACACGTTGCAAGAAATTGCTCCGCCCAACAAGATCTATATCTGCCACAAAACCTACGAGATTGTGCGGGCGCATGTCAAGACGCTTGAGTTGCCCCAGATGCAGTTCAAGGGGCAACAGCAGAACCCCGAATCTATTTATGAAGTGCTTGCGCTTCTCGCTTGATTCCCACCGTTTGGTGTTTTCGGGGGCGAATGCGAAAGTCCGGCCATCTCCTGGCCGGACTTTTTTTGTGGTTAAAGCGCGCGCACAAAGCGGGCCAATCCCGCCACCCCTCTCTCGATGGTGTCCAGGTCGGTCGCATACGAGATGCGGACGTTGGCGTCGGCGCCGAACGCGGCGCCGGGGACCAGGGCCACGTGTTCTTGTTCCAGGAGGCGCTCGCAAAATTGGATGGAATCCAGTTTCAGCGCGCCGATGTTGGGAAAGATGTAGAAGGCTCCCAGGGGTTTAGCGACATGCAATCCCGGAATCTCGCAAAGGCGCGCGTAGAGCACGTCGCGGCGTTGCTCAAAGATGCGGCGCATGGCTTCCATTTCGTCGTCTGGCCCTTCGAGCGCCGCAATCGCGCCGTACTGCGCAAACGTGTTGGTGCAAGAGGTGGTTTGCGATTGGATGTCAATGGCGGCTTTGATGACGTGTTCCGGCCCTGCCGCGTAGCCAAGTCGCCACCCCGTGGCCGCAAACGCTTTGCTGAGACCGTTGCAGGTGATGGTCAGGTTGAAAATGTCATCGTTCAGGCTGCCGATGCTGACGTGTTCTTCATCGTCGTAGATCAGTTTCTCGTAGATTTCATCCGCGATGACGGCGATGTTGTGGGCGACCAACACTTCGGCCAGTGCGGTCAGTTCGTCGCGGCTGTACACTGCGCCGGTCGGATTGGAAGGGGAATTGAGGATCAGCAGGCGCGTTTTTGGGGTGATCGCGGCGCGCAGGTGTTCCGGTGTGACTTTGAATCCGCTCGCTTCTGTGGTGGGCACGAAAACCGGAACGCCGTAGGCCAGCTTGACGATTTCGGGGTAGGTGACCCAATACGGCGCCGGGATCAGCGCCTCGGCGCCGGCGCTGAGGATGGCCATGACGACATTGACCAACGCCTGTTTGCCGCCGGTCGTCACGACGATCTGGCCCGGCGTGTAGGGCAACCCGTTTTCGCGTCGCAGCTTTTCGGCGATCAATTCGCGCAATCGTTGGATTCCTGCGGGCGGCCCGTAGCGGGTGCGCCCGGCGTCTAGCGCCGCTTTGGCGGCTTCGCGGACGTGTTTCGGCGTGTCGAAGTCGGGCTCGCCGACGCCAAAATTGCACACCTCGATGCCTTGCGCCTGCATCGCCTTGGCGCGGGAGTCTATGGCAAAGGTCATTGATGGGGAAATTGCTTTACTTTTATCGGACAGTGGAATCACTCCATCCTCCTTGAAGGTAGCTTCTAGCTTTTTGTTTCTGGCCGTTAAGTGGACGATAACCGGTCTCGCCAGAATGACAATGCTAACTATAATGGATTTGTGCAATTTGCAAGTAAAGGCAGGTGCTTTTCGCACACGGTACGCCGTGTGCGAAAAGCACACCCTTTACCCTGGCCGTCAAAGACGGCTATGGACTTTCGACTTTTTGACTTTCAACTTTCGACTATTTCCGAAGGAGTGTACGAATGCTTAATCCACATTTCTACATTCGTGATTTGCCCATTGATGGGACTTTGGTCCTGGCGCCAATGTCAGGCTACAACGACCAGCCTTTTCGTCTTTTGTGCCGCCAGTTTGGCGCGGCTCTGGTCTATACCGGGCTGTTGGCCTCGAAGGCCATGGTGCAGAACTCCCCGCGCACGCTGGATATGATGCGCTTTCATCCTGACGAGCAACCGGTGGTCGGGCAGATCTTCGGCAGTGAGATCGAGGCGCTTGAGGTCTCGGCGCGGATGATCGAGGAAGCGGGATTTGCGGCGGTGGACGTGAACCTTGGTTGCGCCGACCCCAAAATCACCAAGAGCGGAAGCGGCGCGGCGTTGCTCAGGGACCCGGCGGCGATTGGGCGCATTTTTGCGCGGTTATCGTCCGTGCTCTCTGTTCCGCTCACGGGCAAAATCCGTTTGGGATGGGACGCCGAGAGCCGGAATTATCTGGAAGTGGCGCGCGCACTGGAAGAAAACGGCGCGGCGCTCATCGCGGTTCACGGGCGCACGGCCGAGCAAGGGTACCGCGGTATTGCCGACTGGGACGCCATCGCCGCCGTCAAGCAGACGGTCCATATTCCTGTGCTCGCCAGCGGCGATGTGACTTGCGTGACCGACATCGCCCGAATTCAATTGCATACCGGCTGCGATGCGGTGATGATCGGGCGCGCCAGCGTCGGCCATCCCTGGATTTTTCGGTGGCAGGAGCGCGCCTCGGTGCTGCTGCCCGAACGTGTGCCGGTGATGGCGCAGCATTTGCAGGCGATGGTGGAATTTCACGGGGAGCATCACGGTGTATGCCGCTTCCGTAAGCACCTGCGCGGTTATTTGCGCGACTCCGGGGTGCCGCGCCTCCATCGCCAGAAGCTGGTGGCCTGCAATCATTTTGAGCCGCTTTTGGAGTTGATCCAGTCATTGGTGACGTTTGCCTGATCTTTGTTGTGGTTTTTGTGGTTTTGTGCTATCTTACATGTGCCGTCTGGCGACTGTATTGCTCACAGCACAAAGCCAAAGGCGTGAGTAACCCTCCGAATGTGTCCATGTTTTATTTATCCTTTAACCCACAAAGTGGAGAGGAGCGACTATGAATCTGCTAAAGAATCCCAATTTTGACGAAGGCCATTATCATCAGGATAACATTCCCGAAATCGTCGTGCCCAATGGTTGGTATCTTTACTGGATAGACAAGAAGGTGTTCAAGGGGGCCGAATCGGTGGCTTACCGTCCAGAATCGGTGGTCTGGAATATCATCAATGCTCCCGAACACGAGAAGACTCAGTTCTTCTTGAACGGCAACTATTGCTGGAAGGTTTTCAAGGCTAACGCCCCGTTGTATTACGCAGCGACGCAGGTTGTCGCCGGATTGACGCCCGGCGCCCTCTATCGCTTCAGCGCGCAGGTCTTTCCCGACATTGTGACGGGATATTCCGCCGGCAAAAAGGTGCGCCCCGGCGATATCTGGTCTGCCGAGGCGCGAGCAGGCTGGAGCGACCCCAATACTCCCTGGCCGCAGTCGGAAGATGGCGATGTGCATTGGAGCGAGTGGTTCAACAAATACAGCAAAAATCTTGAGTTCGGCGCGTACAATAACATCTGGGTTGAGTTTACCGCGCCGGCGAGCGGTGAAGTGCGCATCTGGCTCGAATGCAAGGCCAAGTGGGGATTCGAGAACAACTGGTTTATGGATGCGTTCTCGTTGGAACAGGTGGGGGGAGAGGTGGTGGTGTCGCCGTCGCCGACTCCCGGCCCGGCTCCGGTGCCGTCGTCTGGACGCGGAAAGCCCCGCGCACAGTTTGCGCGCACCTTTATTTTGCTGCCGAAGGATGTCCCGCTGGAGATGGCGATGGTGGCGATGCGCGTCGCTCACAAGATGCACGCGACCATCGGCTTCTCGCCTGACGATGCCGGGATGGGCGATCTGGACGTGCGCCGGGTGATTTGTGTCTACCCCAATCAGATCGAGTCCGGCCTGGATCAGGCGTGGTTCGACACGTATTATCCGGGCGTCAAGCTTCTGACGGTGGTGTCCGCCGACGGCCCTGACGATCTGGCGATGCAGTTGACGGCGTTTTTCTAAAGGAACGCCGGCTTTCGTGCACTCTGGCCGCCCGGAGGACATCCGGGCGGCTTTTTTATCAAGGTATGGTAGATCCATTGCACAATCACATGATGACACCCGAAGATGTTGCTACGTATCCACTTCCGGGGACTGCAATCCCCACTTCTTTTGAGTTTTCCCCTGACGATGCTCTGATCACGTATCTGCGCAGCGCCGGCGGGACGCTTCACCAACAGCTTTATGCCTTTGATCCGGCGACGGGCATTCACCGGCAATGGATCGTTCCGCCGGATGACGGCGACCAGGAGGAGACGCTCTCTCTGGAGGCCAGGCTGCGTCGTGAGCGTTCGCGTTCGCTGGCGTTGGGGGTGACGCGCTACGCCTGGAACGGGCCGACAGGACGTTTGTTGCTCCCGCTTGGCGACGCCGTCTACGTTCAGGATGGGCCGGATTGCCCGTTGCGCCGGTTGGCGGGAGGCGACGCGCCTATCCTTGATCCCCGATTCTCTCCCGATGGACGGTTTGTAGCGTACGTGCAGGACGCCGAGTTGTACGTTGTGCCGTCGTCCGGCGGGGCGCCGCAGCAGTTGACGCACGGCGCGCGCGGGACGGGGCGCACGCACGGTCTGGCCGAGTACATCGCACAGGAGGAGATGGGGCGCAGCAGCGGCTTCTGGTGGTCTCCCGACAGCCGTTGGCTGGCCTTTATCGAAGTGGATGAGACGCACATTCCCGTCTACCGCATCGTGCATCAGGGACAGGACGGCGTGGGGGAGGGCGCTCAGGAAGATCATCATTATCCTTTTGCCGGGCAGGCCAATGCGGTGGTGCGCCTGGGCGTCGTTCCGGCGACCGGCGGCGCGCCGTTGTGGCTGGATCTGGCGGGCGCCGAGTATCTGGCGCGGGTCTCGTGGTTCCCCGGCGACGCTGCCCACGACGCGACCCTGGTCGCGCAGCTTGAGAACCGCGATCAAACCGAGCTGCGTCTGGTGCGCTTCGATGTGCAAACCGGCCAGGGAACGCCGCTGTTGACCGAGACCAATCCGGTGTGGATCAATCTGCACGACATGTTACACCCGTTGCCGGATGGCCGCTTCATTTGGGCTTCGGAGCGCACCGGCTTTATGCACCTGTATCTCTACGACGCCGCCGGACGCCTGATCCGCCCGCTGACCCAGGGCGAGTGGTTGGTGGACGAGATCGCCGGTGTGGATATGGCCCGCGATCTGGTCTATTTTTTGGCGACCCGCGAGCACGCCACGGAGCGCCATCTGTACGTCACATCCCTCGCAGGCGCTGAGCCGCGTGAAATTACCCGCGAATCGGGCCTCCATCGGGTCCGGCTCGACCACACCTGCCGGCGCTTTGTGGATGTCTATTCCGGGTTGGATCAGCCGCCGGTGGTCTATTTGCGCTCGCTTGAGAACGGCGCAGCGTTGGCGACGTTGTACGACGACCCCGATCCGCGCGTTGCGACGCTGGGTTTGCGCCCGCCGGGGCTGGTGGAGTTCAAGAATCGCGCTGGTGTGACGCTCTACGGCGCGTTGTACGTCCCATCCGAGACGCTCTATGGGCCGGGGCCTTATCCGCTCATTGTGTCTGTCTACGGCGGGCCGCACGCGCAGCGGGTGGTTCACGATTGGTCTATGGCCGCAGCGATGCGCGCGCAGTATTTGCGCAGCCTCGGTTACATGGTGTTTGTCCTGGATAACCGGGGCAGCGCGCGCCGCGGCCTGGATTTTGAGGGCGCGATTCGCCACAATCTGGGCGACCTTGAGGTGCGTGATCAGGTGGACGGGGTGCGTTGGCTCGTGGCGCAGGGGTTGGCCGACCCGGCGCGGGTGGGAATCTATGGCTGGAGCTATGGCGGCTATATGGCGCTGATGTGTCTGGCTCGTGCCCCGGAAACTTTCAAAGTGGCGGTGGCCGGCGCCCCGGTTACTCATTGGGACGGCTACGACACGCATTACACCGAGCGCTATATGGGGACGCCGCAGTCCAACCCGAAGGGATACGCCGCCAGCAGCGTGATGGCTCACGTCGCGGCGATCCAGGGCAAGCTGCTGCTTGTCCACGGCCTGATTGATGAGAACGTCCATTTCCGCCACACCGCGCGGTTGATCAACGCACTCATTCACGCGCGCAAACCCTACCAACTGCTGCTCTTCCCCGACGAGCGGCACGTCCCTCGCCGTCTTGCCGATCGTATTTATATGGAAGAGCGCATCCGCGATTTCTTTCTAGAGAATCTTTAGGGACTGGTGATTGGGGATTAGGGATTGGGCAATTCCCAATCACCTAATCCCTCAATGACCCAATCCCTATTCCTCCATATCCGACACCCGCTTGATGGCGCCTCGCCCAAAACGTTCCCGCACTTCGTCCAGGGCTTCCTGGAGCCGTTGCCCCTTTTCTGAGGGCGTCTCCCACAATCCCAACTGTTGCGCCGGCGGCCCCAGTCCGCTGACGCCCACACCGATGAGCCGCACCGGTTTCCCACGCGGCCAGGCTTGCGCCAGCAGGTCGCAGGCCGCGTCGTAGATTTCGTTGTCCTGATTGGTGGAGCGCGGCAGCGTGACCTGCCGGGTGATGGTGGTGAAGTCGCTCCAACGCAGCTTGATCTTGACGGTGTTGCCGAACAGCCCGGCCTGTCGCAGCCGGCGTCCTGCGTCCTCGCTGAGCCCGCTCAGGACGCGGCGCAGGGTCGCCGCGTCGCGTTCGTCTTGCGCAAAAGTAACCTCGCCGCTCAACGATTTCATCTCGTGTTCGGGTGTCACGGGGCGGTCGTCGCGCCCTTGCGCGCGTTCGACCAGCTCCGGCCCCATCTTGCCGAAGCGTCGCGCCATCTCGGTCGGGGATTGGCGCGCCAGGTCGCCGATGGTGCGCAGCCCCAATGCGACGAGTTGCTCTTCCGTCTTCGGGCCGACGCCCCACAGCGCGCTTACCGGGAGCGGGGCCAGGAACGCCGCTTCTTCGCCGGGCGGCACGATGGTGATCGCCATCGGCGGCTGCCCGGTGCGCACTCTGGCCTTGCCCACGGTATTGGCGATCTTGGCGACGAGCTTGTTGCCGGCCACGCCCAGTGAACACGGCAGGGCCAACTGCCGCAGGATGACGCTTTGCAGTTCGCGGGCGATGGTTTCACCCGGCGCGCGCAAGTCGCTGACATCCACGAAGGCTTCGTCAATGGAGAGCTGCTCCACCAGACGGCTCAGATCGTCAAGGTGTGCCATGACTTGCCGTGACATTTCTTCGTAAGCGCCGTGCCGTCCTGGTACGACGATCAGCCCGGGGCAGAGTTGGAGCGCCCGCGCCATCGGCATGGCCGAATGCACCCCCCGTTGCCGCGCCGGATAGGAGCACGACGACACGACCCCGCGCTCCTCAGGCCGTCCGCCCACGGCGAAAGCTCTGCCGCGCAGCGCCGGGTCGCGAATTTCCTCGACGGCGCAGAAGAAGGCGTCCAGGTCAAGGTGCAGGATCTTGCGGGACACGTTCAGAGCGTTCCTTTGGTCGAGGGGATCTTCCCGGCGCGTCGCGGGTCGAGTTGGGTGGCCGCGTCCAACGCGCGCCCCAACGCTTTGAACAATCCCTCGGCCTTGTGATGGTCGTCGCGCCCGTAGAGAACCTGCGCGTGGATGTTGGCCCGCGCCGTCACCGCCAGCGACTCGATGAAGTGTGCGAAGAGCGTGGTGGGAATCCCGCCCACGTCCGGGGCAGTCCAGGCGGCGTCCACGACGGCATAAGGCCGCCCCGAAAAATCCACGACGACCAGACACAGCGCTTCATCCATCGGAACGTAGGCGTGCGCCATCCGCACGATGCCTTTGCGGTCGCCGAGCGCCTGATCCAGCGCGCTGCCGAGCGCCAGGGCGACATCCTCCACGGTGTGGTGTGGGTCCACGTACAGGTCTCCCTGCGCCTGCACCGTCAGGTCAAATAGCCCATGCACCGCAATGTGGCTCAGCAGGTGATCCAAAAATCCCAATCCGGTCGCTAACGTGTGCTTTCCACTGCCGTCCAGGTTCAAGGTGATTTCGACGTCGGTTTCGTGGGTTTGTCGCTTAATCGTGCTGTTGCGCATATCGCCTCCAAAGTCGAAAGTCGAAAGTCATCTCACCAATAAAAAGGGAGAAGTGGGGGGCTTGGGGGC
>DAOUFX010000611.1:0-12749 GCA_034429675.1 Anaerolineae bacterium
GGGGGAGGGAAGACTCTATCGCGCCCATTCCCTCCCGTTGGGGGGAGGGAAGACTCTATCGCGCCCATTCCCTCCCGTTGGGGGGAGGGAAGACTCTATCGCGCCCATTCCCTCCCGTTGGGGGGGATTAAGGGGGGGCCGTCTTGGCGTCAGGCACGGCGAATACTTTAAGACACTAACCAACTTTCAACTCATTTGGGCTTTTTACTTTTCCCGGAGGAACTAACTATGACAATTCCCGACCCTTACGTGTCGCCTTTCACCTGGCGCTATGGAACGCAAGCCATGCGCGACATTTGGAGCGAGGTCATGGCACGGCGCCTTTACCGGCGCATCTGGGTGGCGCTGGCCCGCGTGCAGAGCCGCTACGGGCTGGTGTCGCCCGAACAGTTGGCCGATCTGGAGGCTCACGTCGCGGACGTGGACTTCGCGCGTTCTCAGGCCATTGACGCCGAAATCCACCACGACGTGATGTCCGAAATCCGCGCCTTCGCCGAGCAATGCCCGGTCGGCGGCGCGATCATTCACCTGGGGGCAACCTCGATGGATGTGCGCGACAACGCCACCGCGCTCCAGGTGCGCGACGCGCTCGATCTGGTGCAGCACGCGCTCGACGAACTGCTCCTGGCCTTCGCCGCGCAGATCGAGCGGTACGCCGATCTGCCATGCATCGGCTTCACCCACATCCAGCCCGCCGAGCCGACCACGCTGGGGTATCGCCTGGCCGCCTACGCCCAGGACTTGCTGATGGATCGTAGCGACCTCGCCCGCGTCCGCGCGGAATGGCGCGGCAAAGGGTTCAAGGGCGCGGTAGGCACGTCGGCGTCCTACGCGCTGTTGCTTGAGGGCGCGACGACCCCCGCGGCCTTCGAGGCGGAAATCATGGCGGAGCTCAATCTGCCCGCATGGGCCATCGCCAATCAGACTTACCCGCGCCGCCAGGATTGGGCGGTGTTGTCGGCGCTTTCCGGCCTGAGCAGCACGCTCTACCGCTTCGCCTTCGATCTGCGCATCCTGCAAACCCCGCCCATCGGCGAATGGGCCGAGCCGTTCGGGCAGAAGCAGGTGGGATCGTCGGCTATGCCGTTCAAGCGCAATCCGATCCGCGCCGAGAACGTGGACAGCTTGGCGCGGTATCTGGCGCAACTACCGCGCGTCGCCTGGGACGACGCCGCGCACTCGCTGCTGGAGCGCACCCTGGACGACTCGGCCAACCGGCGCATCATCCTGCCGGAAGCCTTCCTGACCCTGGACGAGCTGTTGGCCGTGAGCCTGCGGCTGATCGGCGACTTGCGCGTCAACGAGATCGCCATCGCCCGCAATCTGGCGACCTACGGCCCCTTCGCCGGGATCGAGCCGCTGCTGATGCGCCTGGTCAAGGCCGGCGCCGGGCGCCAGGCCATGCACGAAGTGCTGCGCGAGGTCGCGATGCAGGCATGGATCGTCGTGGAGGATGGCAAACCCAACCCGCTGGCCGACCTGCTGGCCGGGGACGCCCGCCTGCTGGCCTACCTGACCGAGACAGACATCCGCGAAGCGCTTGACGCCCGCGACTACGTCGGCGATGCGCCGGAGAGAGCGCGGGCGCTGGCGCAGCAAATCCGCAATGCCGTCTCCCCAACAGAATAAGATGGTTTACCGCTGAGGACACAGAGATCGCAAAAGGAACCCAAAAAATCTCCGTGGCCTCAGTGGGCTCAGTGGTGAAAACTCCCCATGAACATCATTTCGTGCAGCCGCCGGACGGACATCCCCGCGTTTTACAGCGAATGGCTAATGCAACGATTGCGAGCCGGGTCGGCGGCGTACCCCAACCCGTTCAGCCGCCAGGTTCACAGCGTCTCGCTGCGCCCGGAGGACGTGCACAGCATCGTCTTCTGGTCCAAGCATTACGCCCCGCTCTTGCCGCACCTCGACGAACTGGACGAGCGTGGCTACCGCTACTATTTCCACTACACCATCACCGGCGCGCCGCGCAGTTTGGAGCCACACGCCCCGCCGTGGGAACACTCCGTGGCCGTATTCCGCGCGTTAGCGGCGCGCACCACCCCGCGCCAGGTCTTGTGGCGCTTCGACCCCATCGTCTTCGGCGACGAGTTGGGGCCTGAATGCTACACCCGGCGCTTCCGCGAGATCGCGACGGCGCTGGCCGGCGCCACGGAACGCTGCTACTTCAGCTTCGCTTCCTACTACGGCAAAGTGAAACGACGGATGGAACAGGCGGGAATCCGCTACGCCGACCCGCCGTTGGCGGAAAAACACGCGCTGGTCGCAGCGCTGGCCGGCATCGCCGGTGACTGCGGCATCGGCCTGTACGCCTGCTGTCAGGAGGCGCTGGTCGCCGGACGGGTGCAGAAAGCGCACTGTGTGGACGGGGACCTGCTGGCGCAACTCTTCCCGGATCGCCCGCACGTCGCGGAGCTGCGCCCCACCCGCGAGCAATGCGGCTGCTTCGCCAGCCGTGACATCGGCATGTACGACACCTGCCCCTTCGGCTGCGTCTACTGCTACGCTAACCAAAATCACGCGGCGGCGCAGGAACGCTTCAAGGCGCACACGTCGGACGGGGAGACGTTGGTGGGGTTGAAACCGGACCCGGGGCTAAAGCCACAGGACTAAGCGCACGAGGCCCTCCGGGCCGGAAGCGCACTGCCGGACTTAACACCTGCAATTTCTTCAGCCCGTAGGGCTTTGTGTGTTTAGCGCCAGGGTTTTAACCCGGCGTCTTCATTGCCGATCTATTTTGAACCTTGTACAACTTATCTTCCCCGGCAGCACTGGCTGTAGGATGGAACATAGGGTTCAGTCATGATTTCGTACTGTCCATTTGAATCTACCTGCAAGTAGTAATTGTGATCGTTATCTCCTTTGATCAAGACTGGTTGTAGATCATCCTCAGTTAGATTCAGCATGACAACCGAAGAGGGATTCCACTCGATTTTCCCGTCCCCGCACGGATAATCTCCGATCAGCGTGCCAGAACTGATACTGATGAGAATCTGGGTGTTGTCCTCCGACCATACCGGGCTACCGATAACCCTGACATACTGATCCGGTTCGACAAAAGGTTCGAACGCTGGTAATTCGCGGTCACGCGCAAAATCATAGCCGCCCATACGCGTACTACATGGAATTTGGCGAAAAATAGTGCTATAGAATGCCGTTCGCGGTTCATTCCAGAAAATAAATTCTTCTCGCAATGGATATTTTAAGCGGCGAACAATTCCCCCAGCTTGAGGGTCATAAATTGCAACGAGGCCTGGACTTTCCTCCAGATCATAGTGCGCATCCCAGATAAGGAGCTGACCATCTTCAAGCCACTCAATTGCCTCAATGCTAAAAAAAATTGCCCGGTAGATTTCTGCTGGCTTGGGATCGTTCTTGTTCACTACTTTGACAACGTCAATATTCCCAAGCTCTACCGTACTTGTCGAGTATCCCCACTGCCGTTTCTCTTCAACAAGCACATAAGCGGTCGTTGTATGATCAGGAGACTCGGCAACAAATCTACAATTTCCTGTGACATGAGCCTGAGATGCCAGTGACTGGCACTCAGCAGGTAGACTGGTAGCGGTAGGTAAATTTGATGGCATTTCTCCTGGCGAAATACAGGAGGTGCAGAGATATAGAATGACAAGAATCAAGATGTTTCTGTACGTCAATGGCATTTTTGTGTTTTGCCTCCTTTTCACCACAGATTTTTCTATTGGCACGCGCCAATTATAAGAAAAACTTGCGACAAAGGCAAGAAAAAAACCTCTGCGCTCTTTGCGTCCTTTGCGGTGAAACAAAAAAGACGGTAGACATCCCCTGTCTACCGTCTTTCATTTATTGTCTGCCGATCTTACCGCTCAGGCACTTTCCCGGCGGCCTTGCGCTCTTTGACTACTTCCTCGACGATGTTGTTCGGCACTACGTCATAGCGCTTGAACTCCAGCGTGAAGGTGCCGCGCCCCTGCGTCATACTGCGCAGAGCGGTGGCGTAACCGCGCGTTTCGGCCAGAGGAATCTCGCCGGTGATGTTGCGCAAGTTCCCGCGCACGCGCATCTCGCCCATCATCCCACGGCGACGCCCAATGTCCGAGACGACGTTGCCGACGTAATCCTCAGGCACGTTGATGTCCAGGCCCATCACCGGCTCAAGCAAAGTAGGATTGGCCTTGCTCACCAACTGGCGTGCTGCCATCGCGCCGGCAATCTCGAAGTCCATCGCCGCCGAGTCTACTTCGTGATAGCGCCCGCCCACCAGCGAGACCTTAACCTGCTGCACGGGGAACCCGGCAATCACGCCTTGCTCCAGCGCGCGGCGCAGGCCCAATTCGGTGGGGCGCCAGTAGTCGCGCGGCAGCTCGGCGGGCGGCGCGGCATTCACAAAGAACACACCATTCACGGCCTGTTCCATCTCCTCCGGGTCGGTCAGCGGCTCGATGCGCATCACGACCTCGGCGAAGTGCCCGTGGCCGCCGCTCTGCTTCTTGTACGTCGTCGTCAGTTCGGTGAGCGTGCGCACCGTCTCGCGGTACGAAACCTGCGGCGCGCTGACGTTGGGCGTGATCCCAAAGTCGGTGCGCAGCCGGTCAATCGTCACGTCCAGGTGCAACTCGCCCATCCCGGCCAGGGTCAGCTCGCCGGTTTCGGAATCGGTCTTGGAGACCAGCGTGGGATCTTCGTTGCACAGGCGCATCACGGCCTGCTGCAACTTCTCGCGATCCTTGGTGCTTTGCGGCGTGAGCGCCACCGTGATCACTGGATCGGGGAATTCAAAAGTTTCCAGCGCAATGGGGTTGGCGGGGTCGCAGAGGGTGTCGCCGGTGACGGCATTTTTGATGCCGACGAGCGCCACCACATCGCTGGCCGCCATCCAATCCACCTGCTCGCGGTTGCCGGCGTGCATGCGATAGATGCGGCCCACGCGCTCCGACTCGCCGGTGCGCGGGTTATACAGCGGATCGCCGGCGTTGACGCGACCGGAGAAGACACGCACCCACGTCAGATGCCCGACGTGCGGATCGGTGACGATCTTGAAAGCCGAGGCGCAGAAGGGCGCCTCGAAAGTGTCGGGGCGTTCGAGGATCTCTTCGTGATTGCGCGGGTTGTGGCCCTTGATCGGTCGCAAATCCACCGGCGCGGGCAGATAGGCCACGATCGCGTCCAGCAACGGCTGCACGCCCATGCGATTGCGCGACGTGCCGCACAACACCGGGACGATCTCGTTGGCGATGACGGCCCGGCGCAATGCTGCCTGCAGCGCGTCGAGGGGGATGTCTTCACCCTCCAGCCGCTTTTCCAGCAGCGCATCGTCCGTCTCGCAGATGCTGTCCAGCAAATGCTCGCGGGCCTCGGCCACAGCCGCGGTCATGGCCGCCGGAACCGGCATAATGGTGGGTTCCTCGTTGCCATTCTCCCAGACAAGCGCCTGACCGGTAAACAAATCCACCATCCCCTTGAACTCGCCCTCGCTGCCGATCGGCAACTGCAACGGCAGCGCGTTGGGGGTCAGCCGTTCGCGAATCTCGCCGAGAGCGCGGTGAAAATCCGCACCGGTGCGGTCAAGCTTGTTCACGAAAATAATGCGTGGCAAGTGCTGGTTGTTGGCGTGCAACCAGACGGTCTCCGTCTGCGGTTCCACGCCGCCCACCCCGCACATAATCATCACCGCGCCGTCAATGACGCGAATCGAGCGCACGACCTCGGCCGTAAAGTCAATGTGGCCGGGGGTGTCAATGATGTTCAGGCGGTGCCCTTGCCAGTGGCAGGCCGTCGCCGCGGACATAATCGTGATGCCACGCTCGCGCTCCTGCTGCATGAAATCCATCTGCGTGTCGCCATCGTTAATGTCGCCAGCGCGATGAATCCGACCCGTGAAGTACAAAATAGACTCCGTCGTCGTCGTCTTACCCGCATCCACGTGGGCAAAAATCCCCAGGATACGTACATTTTCCAGCGGTGCTTCTTTCTTCTTAGCCATCTTTCCTTTGCTCCATCCATGAAAATACCTCGAACTTTGCAAGTCCGAGGTATGTTTTTTTACAACTTACCACTGCTCACCGGGCGACAAGTCTAACACAAAACACGACGGAGTCAAGCGCTGGTCTGATAAAGAAACGTTTTCAAGGAGTCGCCGAAGACCTTTGCACAAGCGGCAGGTAGATGAACTTGTCAGCCGTTCCCTGAATTTCGATGGTGGCCAGGCCGACGAGCGCGTCGTTGGTGGCGGTGATGGAAACCGAACCGGAAACATCACCGGCGGTGAAGGTCGCCACGAGGACGCCGTTGGCGGCATTGCCGGACGACGGGGTGATAACGCCCAGGTTGCTGGTCAAAGTGATGCGGTCGCTGACGTTCACGACCTGGTCAAGGGCATTGCGCAAGGTTATCGTAATGAAGGCACTCTCATTGACAGAGATGACGGTGGGCGTCACCGCCACAGCCAGCTTGACCGGCGTGTCGAGCGCCACAACCTCGATCATGGTCGTGTTGGTGATCAGCCCGTTGGCCGCGGTGATGACGCCGTTCGCGGCGGTCGCGCCGGCGGTAAAGGTGGTCGTAGCCACGCCGTCCACCAGTTCGACGACGTACGGCGAGAATGTCCCCAGGTCACTGGTCAGGGTAAAGTAAGTGGTTTCGCTGACGGGGTAATTCGAGAAGAGCAACGTAGTCGTGACGGCGGCGGTGTGGCCTGCCGGAACGGACCAGGGAGTTGCCTGGACGCTCAGCGCATTGCCGCCCACCAGGCGCCGCCCGCTGAATTGGCCCTCGACCACGATCGGGGTAGCGATGTAGTTGGTAATCACCCCGGTGTACGCCGCCTCGATGACGTTATCGTGATAGCCAAAGGTGCCTTCCAGTCTGAAACTCTGCTGTACCTGACGCCCGCCGATGGCGGCAGTGATCGTATCGGAAGCCAGAACGAAGGCGTCGCCGTCCTTGTGCCCGTGCAGCGCCACCGGGGCGGAATACAGCGGCGATGCCTGGCTGTCCACCGCGCCGCTCAACGTCCCGTCGGATTCGACCAGCGTGATGTCCAACACCTGCACACCGATTTCCATCGGCGCGGTGATGAGCACGCTGCCGCGGTAGGTGTCCGAAATGGCGGCCATCGCGCGAAGGGTGGACGAGGCCGGGAGGAGCTGCGTGGCAGTACGCACGGCCGCAGCCGGCTTGGTTTCTTCGAGCATTGGCTCCAGGTCCAACCCCGCCTGCAACCGCTGCGAGTCGCGCCGCGCCTGCAATTGCCGCCCCTGCAGAGCGCGACCGGTGCTGTCAATCAAGACCTCGATGTCCTCCATCAATGCGTAGTTCAGTTCGCCTTTGGAGCTGTAGGGGATTCTTAGAATCCATTCCGATGCTGCCACGCTCAGGTTCTTCAACCCGTCGTAGTGGGTCACGTTGGCGCCATTGATGCCGGGACGCATGACCACGCTGATGTTCACCGGGTTCAGTCCGTCCGGCAGCGTATACCCCACGGGCATGGCCGGGCCCGGATCGAAGTAAACCACGTTGCCGGTGGGATTGCGATAAGACGCCTGCCCGCCGTGGGTGAGGCGCACTTCGGGGACGCCCACGTCCGTAACCTGCCGGGTGCGGATGTTGACGCCGACGCCCTGGCTGGCCGGGAGCGGCGAGCCTACCCCGGAGATACGATTACCCCAGATGTTGGGGCTGAACATGTATTGGGTAGCAGAGCGGCGCAGGTCCAGAGAGGTCGTGAAACGGAATTCCAGGTTGCCATCCACGTCAACCTGCTCCCGCAAGAACTGCTGGAAGCCGGCGTAGCGTATCTCGGCGCGCTCCTCAGGCGTCAGCAGCCCGGTCGGGTCAATGTTCTGGTCGGTCAATCCCAGAAGGTCCTTGGCGATGGAGAGCGTGTAAGGATAGGGATTGTTCTCGATCACGGGCGCCTGGTAGTAGATGTGCAGCGCGTTCATAAAAGCGTAAACGTCGTTGGCGCTGCGGGCGGTGAAGATGTCGCCGATGGCCGGGTAGGGAGAAACCATTTCGTATTCCACCGCTTTGGCAGCCAGGTAAGCGAACTGCGCGGCCAGCGCAAACGCCTCGTCGGCCTGCACGGTCAGCGCGTCGGCCATGACGCGGTAAGCCGGGCCGTTGCGCTGCGCGTTCGCCTGGATCGCGCCCGAAACGGCGACGCCGCGCTGGTTGAGCAGCCGGGTGCGCTTGGCCGAGAGCTGGTTGTGTTCGGCCATGAGCTTGTTGAGTTCTTCCACCGCAATGTCGGTTTCAATCAACAACTCACTCTGCTGGAGCAACAGGTTTTTGATCGTCGCGGCGCTGTTCGCGCCCTCGATCGTGGCGTTGGCTTCGGCTTCGCGGAGCGCTTTGGCTCCGGTTATCCCGGCGATGGGAAGCGCGGATTCGTCAAACTCCACACCTATTTGTGAAGCCCAGGAAAAGGTTTGAAGAAGCCCGGCCTTAGCCTTAACCGCAGTCTCGACTCCTGCAAGCACTTCAAATTTGGCCCCAAATGTCCCCCAATTTGTAAGCTCGCTATTGACGCCTATTTCAGCCTTTGCATAGGCCTTACTGGTGGTTTCCGCGCCTGTATAAGACTGTGTCTCCGCAGAGACCATCGAGCTGCCGGTGAATTTGACCGCCTGCAGTGCGCCGATCCCTAATTCGTAGGCATTCATCTGTTCGCCGGTGCTAAACGTCACACTGATGACCTTTCCGGCGCGCTCCTGCTCGATCTTGATTTGCTCAATGATGTTGGCGGCCCGGCGCACGGCCAACCCGGCGCGCATGTCGGCGGCAAAGATGTCGCTCCAGTTCTGCTCGACCAACCCGCCTTCGCAAGTGGTGAGCGAGGGTTCGCCGGACCCCGGTCGTTCGGGGTCTTCGCCGCACAGCTCAAACAAGGCATCGTCGTATTCGGCGATCAGACTGTCCAACTCGGCGGCGATGGCGTCCTGGTCTTCGTCGTACTCGCGTTGGGCCGTGCGGGACTGGATTTCCAGATCGCGGGCAACGCCCAACAACCCGGTATTGCCGGTCGGGCCAACGACCATCTCGCGCAACTCGGCGTAGGATTGCAACGGCGCGTAGTCGGACGGGAAGCCGAAGACGTCCACCCCGCTGACCACCTTCTGCGCCGCATTGCGCGTCTCGGCCATATTGTTGTAGATTTCCCAACTGCCGTTGGTGAGGTAGTCCGCCCCGGTCTGCCGCGCCATCTGCGCAAGAGCCTGAGCGTGGAAATACTGCACCATGTACGCCTGGTTGTAGAGATCCAGCGCTTGAGACTCCTGTCCCAACTTCTGGCGACGCTCGGCCATGGCCATCAGGGCAGCGACGGTGCGGCTGCTGGCGACGCCAAACACCTCGAATTCGAGCGCGGTGAAGTGATCGCCGCCGTGATCCTCGCCGATGCCGCCCTCGCGGATTGCTCCGGCCAACGGCGTGGAGAAGGCGTAGGAGGCGATGTCCATCGCCAGGTTGAACTGCTGCAACGCCTGCTCCAGTTCGGCAAGCTCCTGGTAGATGACCGTTTCGGCGTCGGGGATTTGCGCCGAGCCGTAGCGGGTGTCGGTGGCGTCAATCAGGAATTCGTTGCCGAAAATGAGGTGGTCGTAAGCGAGTTCGCGAAGCGCGGCGAGCATCCCCTGTCTCCCGGCTTCCTGAATTGCCATGGGTTGCCCGGCGACGGTGATGGTGAGATGCGCCGGCGACGTAAGCAGGACCGAGTAGCCCTTCAGCGCGTCGCGCAACTGGTTGCGGATGTCCAGGCTTTTGCCGGGCCAATCCGCCGGGTCGCCCGCCGGGCAATAGTCCAACGCGCTGATGGCGTCGTAATCGGCGCAATAGCGCTTGAAGTATTCACCGTCCTGGAAATTGCTGTAGTTTTGCATCGCCTGGGTGATGGTAGCGGACGGCACGATCAACATCTCACTGTTGCGGAAGGTCATCCCGACCCCCAGTTTGGCGTCGGCGTCGTTGAAGATGGCCTGGTAATCGGCCTGGGTCAGCACCACAGTGGCGGTACGGTCGCTGTGTTCCAGGCTGAGATCGCCGGTACTGCTCTCGCCGCCCAGCGCGTGCACATCCGTCTCGCTGAGAATCAGGGCGGCGTTGCGCATCTCGTGGGCCAGAATCGAACCAAGCGGCGCGCCCAACAGACATAGCAGTAGCCAGAGGATCAGGCTGTGCTTAAGAATTTGTTTCTTCATAATCTCACGTCCTTTCTTAAAACGTGTAGGGCCATCGGACGATGAACAACCTGGGACTACCATTGCAAACAACGCACGGTGCATTCCACGCTGTTGCCAGACAACGGAACTACCGCTGCCCAGATAGCCCATTCAACGCCGCCGTGGATATAGGCTTCGCATCGCGAGTTAGTTGGCCCCCCGGCTACGCCCACTGTGAAATGATAACCTGACACAAAACACACTGTGTTTTCAGGGGTAAGGTTACCCACAATCGGGCGGTCCATAGTGGGCCACGTTTCACTAACCGTCACAGAATCCGTAATGACCGTAAATCCGGTAAGGTGGCCGCCCCACCCGACGTCGCCGCTGACGTTCAGGCTGGCGCCGTTGATGCCGCCGCTGGCGGCGATATTGCCGTTCACGTCCAGCTTTTGCGCCGGCGTGGTGGTGCCGATGCCGACGTTGCCGCCGCCGGAATTGATGGCCAGATCTCTCCAGGCGGTCAAGTCCGCGTTGTGCCCGCCGATTTGCGCGACGTCCGCCAGTTCGCCCATCACGACAGTAGCGCTATCGTAGCCGGCAGCAACACCGCCGCCCCAAATGCCATTTGAATAAGACCGGAAAGCAAAATTCGCCGCCGGCGCAGTTCCGAGGCCGATCTTGCCGCCCGCATTCACGTTGCCGCTCGCACTCACGTTGCCGCTGACATTGACATTGCCGTTCACGTCCAGCTTTTGCGTCGGCGTGGTGGTCCCGACGCCGACATTGCCGGCGTCATCCACCGAGACGGCATCGGCGGGATCGCCATCTGCCGCGGCCAGACCGTTGGCGCGTTGCGCGTAGAAGGTATAAGGCGTGCTGGCAAAACGCTGCCGGGGCAACATCTCATCGTAAGGCGCTACGGTCACGCCGATGAACCGCTCCGACGAGGCGAACGTGGCCGTGTTCAGCGGCGTGTACGAACCGAGCAGCACGCTGAAATGCCCATCCCGGACGGTCACATCGGTGTGTTGCTCGCTCCACAGCGTCTCGGTCGTGACGGACGACGCGTAGATGCGGAACGTCATCGTATAGGAACCGGTCAACGCCAGCCCATCCGGCCCGCGCAAAATGCCCTGGTAGCTCATTGTGGTAGGGATGGATGCCTGCGGGGCGTTGGGCGCCGTCAGCCCAGCTGCAGCCCAAAGCGCCTGCGGGGCGCCCACTGCTACCGTCAAGCCATAGACGGCCAACAATCCGATAACAACAAATCCAACAACCTGTGCAACCACCTGAATTCTCTTCATTTCTATACACTCCTTATTGATTTGAATGATTGGCGAGGTATCCACCTCGCCGGGGAACAACTGGAATAGAATCGTTATGACGGCGCTTCCCTTACCCTTCAATCTCTCGGCTCTTTTGAATCGCACCTTCAACGGTGGCGAAAAATGCCTCAGCCGAGGCGCCGGCCTGGAGGATGCCATCGGCGCCGGCGGCGCGCGCCTGGCGTTCCTGATCGGCAGTGTACGTCAAAACGACGCACGCCGGACGGGGACGCAACGCCCTGATTTGCCGCACATCCTGCGCGATGCCGTTTCCGGGCGCGTTGACGTCCAACAACACTAATGCCGGAGCAAAATCCGCTGCCATGCGCAAACCGGCAAACACATTGTCAGCCTGATCAACATGCTCGATGTGGTTACTGGCCCGCAGCAAGACGCGCAAACTGTCGCGCAAACGCCCTATCGGCGCAATGATAAGCACTACGGTGATGTCCGTCATGGTTCTAATTTAGCAGAAGCCATGCCGGCGCGCAACGGAGAAAACAGGGGTTTTGAAATGGATAGAAATGACCGGGGAGGTGGTCAAAAATGACCAGATTCTAACTCGGCCAATCCCTGACGCAGGGCGTACAGAGCAGCCTGGGTGCGGTTGGCCAGGTGCAGTTTGTCGAGGATGCTGCTGGTGTACTTGGCGACGGTGCGCTCGTGGATGCACAGGGTGGCGGCGATTTCCTGGTTGCTCAACCCACGGGCGATCAGGCGCAACGTCTCCAGCTCACGTTCAGTGAGCGGATCGGCGGTGGGCGGCAGTTCGGACGGGCGGGAAAGCTCGCGCATCACTTTGAGCGCAATCGCCGGATGCAGGTGCGCGCGACCCTCGGCCACGTCGCGAATGGCCTGGAGCAACGACTCGCGTGGCGCATCCTTGAGCAGATAGCCCAGCGCGCCAGCCTTGATGGCGGGGAATACCTTCTCATCGTCGGCGAAGCTGGTCAACACCAGAATGTGCGCCGACGGCATGGCCTGCTTGATTTCGCGGATGGCCTGTACGCCG
This sequence comes from Anaerolineae bacterium, assembly GCA_034429675.1. Lineage (GTDB taxonomy): Bacteria > Chloroflexota > Anaerolineae > B4-G1 > SLSP01 > JAKQHY01. The sequence goes on from DAOUFX010000611.1 coordinate 12,483, forward strand.
TCCTTGCGCGGCATGACCAGATCCAACAAGATCACGTCCGGCTGCAAAGATTGCGCCAAAGAAACGGCCTCGACCCCGTCGGTCGCCGCGCCGGCCAGCTCCATACCCGGCTGCACGGCCAGAATCGCCGCCAGGCCTTCCCGCACGATGGCGTGATCGTCTGCAATCAAAATGCGCAATTTGGACATAGAGGCTCCTCTGAAAATAGCCGCCGCTGACGCGGCGGAGGGTTAAAAGGGAGTGTTTTTTCGAGCGGGGGTACCCGCT
>DAOUFX010000612.1:0-3886 GCA_034429675.1 Anaerolineae bacterium
CCCGGCTCGAAAAACCACTTACTTTTTATCTCTTGGCCTGCAAGGCTATGATTTTCATCCAACTGCTGGTGAACCACAGGTTAATGATGAATTTCTTTGAATGCGGCTATATTACGAGGTAAGTATAGTCAATGCGGGGAATTTGTCAAGAATTTTTCTTACAAATTATAGGGCAGGTTGAAGTAAGGTGCACTCATCTCCAACAAATAGCCCAGCACGGTGCTCCAAAACCAAACGGCGACCCACCCGATGGCAATCGTGACCAGCGTTTTCCAGACATTCAGTTGCATACCATTGCGAATAGCGACAAAGGCAGCGACCAACGCCCATACATTTCCAACGATCGGCCCATAGACGGGAATCGCTTGCAACATCAATGGCGCCTGGGCCAAGCCTATCCACTGCAATGCTTGCTTGAAACTGGCCTTGCCGCCAAAAAGGCCGGCGCCGATCACAAAGACGAAGATAGACCAGATGAACCAGCCGGCAAATGCCCAGAACGTAAAAAAAATGATCCTGAGCACAGATAGTTTTTGAACCCAATCGAAGGCGGCATTGAGGATTCCCATCAGTTCGCCCGAAAACGCTACCAGACTAACCACAACCATGGCCTCCTCAAGCGCATCCGAATCTGCTTCATCGAATTCGGTAAAGGCCCGTCGGTCCAGTATGAATATTCTTGCGATACGGTGCATGGTCATGGATGGGCCTCCTTTCTGTAGCGTCTCCCGACCTCAAGCGCATACCGGATCAGCGCCAGCGTGCCTTGCACCTGCCGGCAACCGTTTGGAGACGACGTCGCCGCGGCGCAATGAATTTTACTTCTCGTCCGCCGCCATTACGTCGGCGAGGAATTGGATTTGATACCGCCACGTTTCCGAGTCAATTGACACAAGGAGAATACGTTTTGCCCCCATCGTAACTTACGCTCAGTTCGCCGTCATCTCCGCGACGATACGCGCAACGTGAATGCGCGTCGTGTCCAACAATGGCATCCCGGCCTTTACGTTGCCCAGAATCAAGGGGAGTTCGGTTCCCCCCAGAATCAGTCCTTCGATACCGTCCTCGGCGTGCATCCGGGCAGCAATCGCCAGCAGGCGCTCGCGCGTCTCTTCGCGGATGATGCCGTTGACCAGCTCGCCCATGTATTTGTCGTGGATGTAGGTTTGTTCGTCGCGGGCGGGCGTTGCCAACGAAATGCCCTCGCGTTGGAAGACGTCAGGGTAGAAGCTGCCTTGCATGGTGAAGCGTGTGCCGAACAGCCCCACGCGGTGCATTCCCATGGCCTTCGCCGTTTCGCAGACCGTCTCCACGATGCTGATCAGGGGAATGGGCGACCGCCGATTGAGCGCATCGAACACAATGTGCGGTGTATTCGACGCCAGTGCTCCGAAGTCCGCGCCCGCCTGCGACAGGCGGTATACTTCCTTCAACATATAGTCCGTCACCGCTGCCAGTTCGTTGGCGCCGATCAGGTCTAGCATTTTTTTCATGTTGATGCTGTTGATCAGCAGTTTGGGATAACTGCCATCGTCCGTCTGTTGGCGATAAGCGGTGATGATCTGGCGGTAATATTCCACCGTTGATTCCGGCCCGATTCCGCCGATAAGTCCTGGCATTCTCATTGCAAAACCTCCTAAGAAAGAGCTGTTAGCCTTTAGTTTTTAGCCGTTAGCCGGATGGGGGGAGGGCATTTTGCGGGCGAGAAGGCCCGTTTATCCAATGTTTCCCCTTACCAGGGCCATTCGTGAGCGCACTGCAAAAACCCGGAAAAAACCGGGATTTTCACGTCGCGCCTGCGCTACGCAGTCAATCCCGATGGCGCAGGCGCCTGATAAAGCAGGTTCGTCGCTAAAATCCCGGTTTTTGCAGTGCGCTCATTCGTTGCCCGCCACGTTCGCGCAAACCGGCGCTCAGCGCAAACCCCAGGCCACGATCCCCACCGATGACAAAAATGGTTTGGTTCATCATCGTTGGCAACACCATCGCATCAGGTTGAGCAGCAACGTCTGGAAAGAAGGGTGGCGCCAGACTTCCAGCGTGTGTCCGGGCGTCACCATGGCCACGCGACCGGCGCCTTCTGTCCGTGTCCACGCGCCGGGTTGTGCGCCATGTTCGGATTGGGTGGTCACAAACACTTCAACGTCCGGGGCATTCATTGCCATAAAATAGTGTTCGTCTTTTAGAGTAAACGGCTCGCATCCGGCGCAGAGCGGATGCCCTGCCTGCGGGATGACGGTGACAGGGCATTGTTCCGGGTGGTGGTCAAACAGGCCGCCCAGCAGGGCGCGCAACGTAGGTGTCTGGGCGTACCCGGCGGCGCCGGAATGAACGGCAAGCAACCCGTTACCCTGGCGCACATAGTCGGCGAGAGTAGCCTCAATCGCTTCGGTCATCCACTCGCTCTCGTCAGACGCGGAAATATTATTGGACTTGGTCAGAATCACCAGCGGATATGCCGAAAGGCATTCCGGCGACCAATCCCGGACGTCTTCGACCCAATCGAACGTAAACTCATTAGTTTTCAATGCCGCCAGACCGGCGCGCGGAATCCGGGCCGGATGCCAGCGATCGTCGCACAAAACCAAAACCTTGATTTTGTTTTTGCCCTTGATCCATTCCATATTGCGCTCCTGTTGTGCGACATACCGCGCCATCTCGCGCCGGCCTTCTTCGATGTTGGGGTAACGTCCGATGAATTTTTCCAGATGCTGGCGCATGGTCGCATCCATATCAACCCCGTGCTGGTTCGCCAGCTTGAAAATGAACGCCGTCAGATCTGCCAATTCCCCGGCCAGGTCGGCGCACAGCGCCTCGCGGTTTTGCGTCGTTCCCCGGTAGCCTTCCAGGCATTGCAACACACGCCCGATCTCGCCCAATTCCTCGCCCATGTGCAAAAATGTGTGGCTGGGAAGCACTCGATCCCAGCCGCGCTCTTGCTCCAGAGCGTTGAGTATTTGTTGGTATTTTGAAAAGTCCATCCGTCCACCTTCGCTCTATGACAATGTTGACGAACCGGCACAGCTCTTTCATGCCGGGTTATCCTGCCCCTTCGCCGGTTCAAGGTTGCGCTGTCACATAGTCTAGCACAGGATCGCGCCCTGCCAACACATCTCCCATCGTCAGCTCTATTTGCACCGCCGGCAACACGCTCGCTGCATCGCTGTTGCTGTAACGGAAATACTTGCTGGAATACCGGACGTTCAGCAAACCGGACGCCAAAAAACAGGCCGGCAACCACGCCGGCCATTATCAATAAAATGGTGAGAAGTTTGTTGGAATGCTTCATTATACTCTCCTGGCGTAGATTCTACGATAAGATATGGGGGTCAGAGTTCAGGGAACGGGTTGAGGCGCCAGAACTTTAACTTCACGCTTGATTCGCTCGCCTGACTGCTGCTCCGCGATTTCCAGATCATAACGAGCCTGCAAGCGAGTCCAGACGACGGCGCTGGTGCCAAAGTAGCGCGCCAGGCGGAGTGCGGTGTCGGCAGTAATAGCCCGTTGCCCGCGTATGATTTGGCTGATTCGCAACGCAGGCACGCCGATGTCTTTAGCCACTCGATACTGGCTCAGGCCCAACGGCTGCATAAAATCTTCCCACAGGATTTCTCCCGGATGAACCGGTGGCAGTTTCTCTTCTGTATTCATTTTGATTCACCTCAATGATAATCTACGATTTCAACCAACTGCGCCTGTCCCGTCTCCCAGAAAAAGCAGATACGCCATTGATCGTTGATCCGAATGCTGTATCGTCAAGATACACGAAACGATGCTATCGTCAAGCGATACAATGCTGTGATCTAGCCCAACTTGGCTTTTTGAGCAGTTGGACGAAAATCGCAGTCCGTAGGCAGAGATAAAAGAAGGGTTTTTCGCGGGCGGG
>DAOUFX010000613.1:0-9928 GCA_034429675.1 Anaerolineae bacterium
CCCATCTCGAACCCGGCCGTTAAGCTCGTCAGCGCCGATGGTACTTGGAGGGGAGCCTCCTGGGAGAGTAGGTCATTGCCAAGGTCCCGCCCTTATTTGGGGGGAGAGTTATTACTCTCCCCCCTTTTGGTTTTAAAACGGCCTGAGCTACAATTCGATAACACATTTTAGAGAATGGAATTGAGGTCAGCCATGAAAAATCCCCTTTGTATGTTGATTGTCTGGTTGTTTTTTGCGCTGGCATTGTCGGGGTGCCAGAATGCGGCGCTTACTACACTTGAATCATCTTCTTCTCCTCCTCCTTCCTTCAACCGCGCCGCAAGCGCCGTCGAGATTCCGGTGTTCCCAATTCCGCTCGACGGCCCAGCCAGCAAGCAAAAGGCCGAGATTTCCAGTATGGACTGGTATGGCGATTGGTTGGTGCTCATGCCGCAGTATCCCGCGCGTTTCGAGAATGATCTTTCCTCGGCGTCTGTGTTCGCAATAGCGAAGAAAGATATCTTGGATTTTGTAGATGGCCGCACCAATCAACCCTTGCGGCAAAAAGAAATCCCCTTTTGGGACGACAACGTCAATAAGACGATCGAGGGATTTGAGGGGTATGAAGCCGTTGTATTCACTGGTCAAAAAATTTTTCTGATGATTGAGGCATCTCCGGACGGAACGATGACCAGCTACTTGATCAGCGGCGAAGTCAAAGGCGACCTTCAGGAAATCCATCTTGACTCTCAACAGGTTGTTGAGGTCAAAGCTCAGGGCGATATTGAGAATTTCAGCAATGAGACGCTGACCATCGTAGACAATGTTTTGATCACAGCCTATGAAGCCAACGGCGCCAATGTCAACGCGCATCCACAAGCCTCTCGGTTTGATTTGAACATGGGAACGGTCACCGCAATAGTCCCCATTCCCTTTCCTCCCATCGAGTATCGCATCACCGATGCTACGAGCGTTGATGCGGCGGGGAATTTTTGGGTGGTCAATTACTTCTGGTCCGGCGACGCTGATAAACTTAACCCGGCCAGGGATCAGCTGGTAGCCACGTATGGGCAAGGGGGTACCCATGCACGATTGGGGAGCATTGAAAGGTTGGTTGAATTGCATTACAGCCCAGAGGGTATCACATTGGCCCAGACAGCCCCCATTCAGTTGGAATTGATAGAATCGGATGCGCGCAACTGGGAAGGTATTGCTCGGTTGGATGACCGTGGTTTCTTATTGGCCACCGACACGCATCCCGAAACAATATTGGCGTTCGTACCGCTGCCTACGCCGTAAAGTCTCTTCTGAATATGGTAGAATATACCCATGGCAATTGATCTTGTAGCCTATCAGATGGCGGTTGTCGGGGCTCCACTCGACAAGAAAATCTTCCTCGAAGGTCAGGCCGGAACCGGGAAAACGACAACAGGAGTAGCACGCATGCTGCACCTGATCAGGTCCGGCGTGTCGGCGAGCCGCATTCTGGTGATTGTTCCCCAACGGACACTGGCGGCGCCTTACTATGCCGCCCGCACCGCTCCCGCTCTGGCGTCGGGCGGGCAGGTGGAAATCGCCACGCTCGGTGGCCTGGCGCAACGGATGGTGGATTTGTTCTGGCCGTTGGCCGTGGAGGAAGCCGGATTTGGATTGCCCGATGCGCGTCCGACATTTCTCACCCTCGAAACGGCGCAGTACTATATGGCGCGCATTGTCGCACCGTTGGTAAATGAGCAGGGGTATTTCGACGCCATCAACATTGACCGCAATCGCCTGTACAGCCAAATCCTCGACAACTTGAACAAAGCTGCCGTCGTTGGATTCCCGTCCGGCGAGATCGCCGCACGACTCAAAGGCGCGTGGATCGGCGAGAAGTCGCAGATGCGCATCTATGACGAGGCGCAGGAGTGCGCGATGCGGTTCCGGCGATATTGTCTGGAACACAACCTGCTGGACTTTTCCCTGCAATTGGATGTTTTTATGCAGCACCTCTGGACGGAACCGTTGTGTCGCGATTACCTCCAGGAAAGTTACCCGCATCTGATTGTGGATAATGTCGAGGAAGATTCGCCGGTGGCTCACGATCTCATCTACACCTGGCTGCCGCACACGACGTCGGCGCTCATTATCTACGATCAGGATGGCGGTTACCGCAGTTTCCTGGGCACGGAACCGGAAGGCGCTTACACGATCCTTGATCTTTGCAATGATCACGCCCACTTCACCGAATCGTTTGTCACCTCGCCTGCCATGAAAGCATTTGGCGCAGCCCTGACTCACGCTTTGCATCAGACACCTGCCCCCTCGCCTACCCCCGACGCAATACCGGCGTCGTTGCCACTGCGCTTTGAGTACCACCAATACCATCCGCAAATGCTTGACTGGACGGCGGCGGAAATTGCGGCGTTGGTTCACGATGAGGGGGTATCGCCGGGCGAGATTGTGGTGTTGGCGCCGTTTCTCACCGACGCGTTGCGTTTTTCGCTGACACACCGACTGAACCTGCGCGGTATTCCGGTGCGGTCGCACCGGCCTTCACGGGCGCTGCGCGACGAACCGGCGACACACACATTGCTCACGCTGGCAGCGCTGGCGCATCCCCAATGGAAGATTGTGCCGGCGCGCTACGACGTGGCGTATACGTTGATGCATACTATCGCCGACCTCGATCTGGTACGCGCGCAGCTTTTGGCCGACGTGCTTTACCGCACGCAGGGCGGCATTCCCACGCTATCACCCTTCGAGGGCGTCAACGCTGAGATGCAACAGCGCATCACGTACATTTTTGGCGGCCGCTACGAGGCGCTACGATTGTGGTTGGCCGCCTACCGGGAAGAAGAGCCGAAGGCATTGGACCATTTCCTGGCGCGGCTTTTTGGGGAAGTGCTCTCGCAGCCGGGCTATGGCTTTCACCGCGACCTGGACGCGGCCAAAGTCGCGGCAACGCTGGTGGAATCGGTGCAGAAGTTTCGTTGGATTGCGCCGAGTGGCGAGGCGGTCCCCGATGAGAACACGGGGAAGCCTTTGGGGTGCGAGTACATGGAGATGGTACGCAGCGGTGTCATCGCGGCGCAATACGTCTGGCGGTGGCAACAGCCGGAAGAGGCCGTGCTGTTGGCGCCAGCCTACACGTTTCTGTTGCGCAACCAGCCGGTGGATGTGCAGTTCTGGCTCAATGTGGGCGGCAGCGGGTGGTGGGAACGGTTGTACCAGCCGATCACGCACCCCTACGTTCTCAGCCGGCGGTGGCCTATCGGGCGCCCGTGGAGCGATACCGATGAAGTCACGGCGCGACAGACGGCATTGCATCGCCTGACGATGGGGCTCGTCCGCCGCTGCCGCAAGACGATCTACCTGGGGCTTAGCGAACTCGGCGAGCAGGGCTACGAGCAGCAAGGGCCGCTGCTCAAAGCGATTCAGCGCGTGTTGAGGGAGGCGGCATGACGCCGGTTTTTACCCCTCGCCCCAAACAAAAGCTGGTGCTGGACTACGAGCGCGGCAAGATGGGGGTTTCGGCGGTGCCGGGCAGCGGCAAGACGTGGACGCTCTCGATGTTAGCCGCCAAGTTGATCGCCGAGGGCACCCTGAAAGACGAGCAGGAAGTGTTGATCGTCACGCTGGTCAACTCCGCCGTCAAAAACTTCGCCGGGCGCGTGGGACGCTTCATGCGGGCGCGCGAGCTGCTGCCCAACGTCGGCTATCGCGTGCGGACGTTGCACGGTCTGGCTCACGATATCGTGCGCGAACGCCCCGCGCTGGCCGGGCTCGCGGATGATTTCCAGATTATTGACGAGCGCGCTGCCGTGGAGATTCTCAAGGAATCGGCGCTGGCCTGGGTGCGCGGTCACGCCGATAGCGTCGAAGCCATCCTGCGCGAAGACCTGGACGAATCCAAGTCCAATTGGGTGCGCCGCGACAAATGGCCGGATATGGTCGTCAGTATTGCGACGAATTTCATCAAACAGGCCAAGGATCTGCAACTGACCCCGGCGGATTTGCGCTACCGGCTCGATCGCTTTGAGGCGCCGACATTTTTGCTGGAAATGGGCGCGAGCATTTACGCGGACTACCAGCACGCGCTGGCCTATCGCGGCGCGGTAGACTTCGACGACTTGATCCGGCTGGCGCTCAATACTCTGCGCCTCGATCCGGCGTTCCTGGAGCGATTGCGGGCGCGCTGGCCGTACATCCTCGAAGATGAAGCGCAGGATAGCAGCCGGCTGCAGGAAGAAATTTTGAAATTGTTGGCCGGGCCAAACGGCAACTGGGTGCGCGTGGGCGATCCCAACCAGGCCATCTACGAGACGTTTACCACGGCCAGCCCGCACTACCTGCGCACATTTTTGCGCCGGGACGATGTGTACGGCCGCGACCTGCCCAACTCCGGGCGCTCGATGAAGAGTGTCATTGACCTGGCGAACCACCTCATCGAATGGACGGAGAACGAGCATCCCATTGCAGCCCTCCGCGACGCGCTGACGCAGCCGTTGATTCTGCCGGCGCCGCCGGGAGACCCGCAGCCCAACCCCGCCGACGACCCCGGCAGAATCTGGCTCGTCCAGCGCGCGTTCTCGCCGCAGGCCGAAATCGTCGCCGTGGTGAATTCGTTGCAACGTTGGTTGTCGGAACATCCGGAGGAAACGGCGGCGGTGCTGGTGCCGCGAAACCAACGCGGATTCGAGGTGGCGAATGCGCTCAAAGAGCAGAACATCGCCTACATCGAGTTGCTGCGCAGCACACGCTCGACGCGCGAGGCGGCGGGCGCGTTGGGCAACATCGTTCACTACCTGGCCGATCCCACCTCGGCCAAGCACCTGGCGACCGTGTACCGCGTCTGGCGGCGCGCCGACCGCGACGACGCCGACCTGAAGCAACGGCTGGAGCATATAGCCAAGTTGCTACGCGGGTGCATACGGGTGGAGGATTTCCTCTGGCCGCGCGTTGAGCGAGATTGGTTGGACGAGCTAAATCTGGAAGCCGAAATGCCCGACATCTATGAACACCTCGCCACATTCCGCGACCTCGTTCGCCGCTGGCAGGGCGCGACTGTGCTGCCCATTGACCAGATTGTCCTGACGCTGGCGCAGGATCTCTTCGACCAGCCGGCGGATCTGGCGATTGCGCACAAGCTGGCAGTCGTATTGCGGCAGGCGGCAGATGCCCATCCCGAATGGCGTCTGCCGGAGTTGGCGCAGGAGTTGGCCGTCGTCGCGCGCAACGAGCGCAAATTCCTGGGATTCAGCGACGAAGACACCGGTTTCGATCCGGACGCACACCGGGGCGAAGTGGTGATCGCCACCATTCACAAAGCCAAAGGGTTGGAGTGGGACAAGGTATACCTGATGTCGCTCAACGACTACGACTTCCCTTCGGCCATGCCGCAGGACACCTTCATCTCCGAAGCCTGGTACGTGCGCGACAGCCTGAATCTGGAGGCCGAGGCCATCGCGCAGCTCAAGGCGCTCTACGAAAACCCCGACTTCTTCATCTACGACGAAGGCTTGCCCACCCAGGAAGCGCGCCGGGAATATGCCGCCGAGCGGCTGAGACTGCTCTACGTCGGCATCACCCGCGCCCGCAAGGAGTTGACGATCACGTGGAACAACGGGCGTGACGGGCGCCGCCAACCGGCGGTGCCGCTCATCGCGCTGCAAACGTGGTGGGAACAGCAGAGGAAAACGGAAACAGACTAAAAACCGGGCAAGGTGTTTAACCTTGCCCGGTTCGCTTTTTAACTTCAGCTGCGGTACGCCTGCGGTGCATATTCCGGCAGCCGTTGCTCGGCGAAGATTTTCTCGAAGCGGGTGAAGCGCTGGATACCGTTGACGAGCGGGATGGTCGGCCAGACGTCGCCGATGAGCGGGCGGGCGTAACGGATGAAGTCGTCGGTGACGTCGCTGCGGGAGGGTGTGAGCCACGCCTCCGGGAAGGTGCGCTCGGAGTTGGCGACTTGCTCCAGCGGGACCTGGTCGTAGGTGACCTGGTAGAGCGCGCCGGGGCGGCGCAGGATGGTGGACATAAAGCCGCCGCCGGACTCCACTGCGATCTGCACGGCTTTTTGCCCGACGCGGTACGCCTCTTCGAGATCCACCGTCGAAGCGTAGACCATCGCGTGGCGCTGGTCGGTGCCGGGCACGTTGCCCCGTGCGGAGCCCCGGGCTGCCAGTCCCACCGAATTCAGGTAGTTGACCACGATTTGCTCCACCGTGGTTTCGCTGGCGGAGAACATCGTGTGGCCGAAGCTGTCCTTGCGCTCGCCGATGCTGCCCACGTCGAAACCCTCGCTGACGACGACGACCGCCCGTCCGCGCGTCTTGAGCATTGCGTTGACGGCGTCGGCCAGCGCTTCCAAGGTCAGGCCGGACTCGCGGGTGAAGATGAGCAGCGGCATTTCGCGGTGCGGATCGGCCAGGCGCGCGGCGGCGGGAATGTAGCCGATCTTGCGTCCCATCGCCTGCAAGACCAGCACCGGGTCGGAGGGAGAGGAGCCGGCGTTTTCCTCGTTGGCGTTCTGGACGTTGAGCGCCCAGTAACGCGCGACGCTGCCGAAGCCCGGCGTGTGGTCAATCACCGCGAAGGTCTGGCCGTCGGTGGAAAGCCCGCCACCCACGTCGTTGTCAATCGTCTTGGGGACGCCGGTGGCAACCAAATCGAGTCCGCGTTGGTGGGCCAGTTGCGCCACCTTGTGCGCGGTATCCATCGAATCGTTGCCGCCGTTGTAGAAGAAATAACCGACGTTGTGCGCCTTGAACACCGCGATGATGCGCTCGAAATCCTCCGTCTGCTTGTCCTTGAGCTTGTAGCGGCAGGTGCCGATGGAGCCGGCGGCGGGCGTGGCGCTGAGCAGCGCGATCTCCTCATCGGATTGGGCCGAAAGATCCAGCAATTCCTCTTTCAGCACGCCCTCGATGCCGTGGAAACCGGCGTACACCGTCCCGAAGGCGCCGGGATAGGCCTTGCACGCTTCAACCACGCCCCGCAGCGAGGCGTTGATGACGGGCGTGGGCCCGCCGGACTGTGCGACAATCACGTTTTTGGGTTTGGACATTGTGTTCCTCCATGTGAATGAAAGTTTGGAAAGCGGATACCGGATACTGGGAATCGGGAATTGGTCATCGGTGAAGCTTGCTGGTGGTTAAGAGGGGCGGCGCAGAATCAGGGATTGGAAGAATTGATCTCCTCCCAGGACAATACGCTTGAAACGTACCACGTCAAAGTGCTGCGATGCAATGCGCTGAATCTCTTCGTCGGTGTGAAGGCAAAAGAAGCGCTTGAATTCGCAGTGATCATCCGGCAACATCCCTGCGAACGACACCCCGCCGTAAAGCCCCATATAAAACAGTCCGTTCGGCTTTAGGACGGCGCGGATGGCCTGAAGGACGCGCGGCAAGTCACTGTCCGGCACGTGCAGCAGGCAGTTGAGGGCGAAAACTGAGTCAAAAGAAGCGTCGGGAAAGTCCAGGTTCAGGAAGTCGCGCTCGTAGGCGACCAGACCCTTGGCCTGGCAATAGCGCACATTTTCGGGGGAAAGATCGGTGCAGACCACCGAAAGGCCCTGATCCTGGAAAAATTTGCCACACCAGCCGGTGCCGGCGCCGATCTCCAACAGCGTCTGCGCGCCCGCTTGCTGCAACAACGCCAGGAACTCGGCGCGGTCGGCGATCTTCCAATCGCTTGCCTCACGGCTCTCGCGCTCTTCGGCCTGGTGGTCGTAGAAGTGGCGCAGAGTGGCGGTGATTTCGGTGTATTGAAAATTGTTATCGGGCATCGTGTATTTACCTCAGTCGGGAGAAACCCAGAAGAATTTGGAGCCGTCGGCGAGGACCAGCTCGGCGGGACGGCCATCGGCGAAGACGCGCCACAACCCGGCGCCGTTCACCCCCGGCACGAGCGACCACGCCCCGGACGGGTCGGTGTAGACCGGCGTCGCTGCAAGGTCAGGCGCGGGCTCCGGGGTTGGGGATATAGTCAGGCAATCCAATCACGGTTCAAGCCCAATAATGACCAGCGGCACAGGAGGATTGCCCCGTCCATGCCGAAGAATATTGTGCAGTTCGCCTTCGTAGTAAGCGATACCGCTGGACATTTCTTTCTGCATCAACTTGGTCGGCAGAATTTCAATGCCGACATTGATAAGATGTCCTGTATAGAAGGCCAAGTGTTTAACAAAAAGGTCATAAGCCACAAAGGCATATTTGCCAAATTGCACTTCAACGGCGATACGGTTCTTAACATGATCGGTTTGGTTGTATGAATAAATCGCTTCCACGCCCTGACCGAGTAGATACTGTCTTTGTTCTTCAAGCGACATCTGCATCATTGCTTCTAATTGATCAGAATCATGAGCAACATAGTACGAATAGCGGGTAGATCGCCAGCCAAATTTCAAAAGTCGTTGAGAGAATTCGTGGTTAATCGCAATCGGACTATAAAGAGTGCGTCCCTTCTTGTCCTTTTCCTCACTTATCTTTGTGCGACACTGTTCGGCATCAATAGACTCAATAACATTCTGTATCTCGTGGTACGCTTCTCGTTCATGCACAAGAAGCCATTCCTCGCCGTTCAGATGGGAGTGTTTTTTAGCAATCTTCATGGCATTTCTCTTTTCCGCACTATGACCTACTGATTTTCCCAAGGATTGGTAGTCAATGTGGAATTTTCTGGAGGACTATACACAGGTTTGTCAGGCCGGACTCGCAATTCACCTACCAGGGCTTTTCGAACACGTTCCAAAGCTATTTCATAGTAGTCCTCTACAATTTCTGTCCCGGCGGCGCGACGACCGTTAAGTAACGCAGCTACGGCAGTAGTTCCAACACCCATGAATGGGTCAAACACAATGTCGTCCTCATTGGCTAAAGCCAGCACAAGTCGTTGAACGAGCGCAACAGGAAATTGACAGGGATGTTCTGTTTTCTCGACATGATTTGCCTTGACGTTGGGAATATCCCAAACATCGGACGGATTCTTGCCCATGGGGTTTCCCGAATATTCTCCCCTATTCGGACCTTTGAAATGCTTTTTGCCGGGATACTTTTGAGGAACTCGCACAGCATCGAGGTTAAACACGTAATCATCAGATTTGGTGAACCAGTTAATCGTTTCGTACCGCCCTGAGAAACGATTTCTGCAGTGCAAACCATGTTCGAAATGCCAGACAATGCGATTGCGAAGTTTGAGACCATTCCCTTTGAAGTAATCGTACAGCAAAACATCCAGTGGGATGATCTCGCCATTATTGACGTAGTTTCCCACTTCCCAACATATACTCCCCGAAGGTCTTAATACCCGAATACACTCTTCGATGACCTGGCGCTGTTGAGCTTTGTAAGTCTCGATGTCCAATACAGTTTCGTATTCCTTACCGATATTGTAAGGCGGTGACGTGATGATAAGCTGAATACTTGCATCAGGTATGGTCCTAAGGAATTCCATGCAATCGCCGTTATAAAGCGTCACCACGTTCTCGATCAAGAATTCAGTGGGAATAGAAGTGTCAAACTGGCTACCGAGACTCACCTGTACTGCGCGTTCTGTCTCCATTGCTTTTCTTTCCTTTGCCCGCGTCTTACTTACTACTTGTTCCATCATGCCCTCCTTTTTGAGTAACACCGGCAGTATAGCACATTTGTTCAAAACAGGCCAAGCAAACTCATCGCAAACTATGGCTCTCCGCCTCGCCTCAGTTCACCCGCCGATACCGCTAAACCTACTTGCCTGTCAGGTAACTCACCCTCATTATAGCTCATCCTGACGCCACCAATCATTTAAGATAGGGCAAAGAGTGCAAGTAAACGGAGAAGATTTTTACCTTTAGAAAGGGTCAGGGGTTTGCCTTAGCCGGGTTTGACGCTATAACTTGCTATCAGCGCCACGCGAACCGGCGTAACCGGCGGATCGCAATGCGATGGCAGAGAGAAGAGGAAGGTAAGTGTTTTTTCGAGCCGGT
>DAOUFX010000614.1:0-2175 GCA_034429675.1 Anaerolineae bacterium
TAAAGTCTAAGGTCAAGAGTCAAACCCCCACTTCTCCCCTTTTTATTGCGAGGATACCTGCAAAATTATATCAGGACGGGTCATTGACTCTTGACCTTAGACTTTAGACTATTTCGGAGGAACCCATGGCAAAATACAGGATTGCGCTTATGCCGGGCGATGGCATCGGCAACGATGTGATGGACGCCGGCAAACTGGTGTTGGACAAAATCGGCCTCGACGCTGACTACGTCCTTGCCGACATCGGCTGGGAGTTCTGGTGCAAGGAGGGTAATGCGTTTCCGCAACGTACCATTGACACCCTGAACAACTGCACGTGCGCGTTGTTCGCCGCGATCACCTCGAAGCCCAAAGAAGAGGCCGAAGCCGAACTACTCCCCGAATTGCAGGGTACCGGGCTGGTCTATCGCAGTCCCATCGTGCAACTGCGGCAAATGTTCGACCTTTACGCCAACCTGCGCCCGTGCCGGGCCTACAAAGGCAATCCGCTCAACTACCGCGACGACATTGACCTGGTTGTCTTCCGCGAGAACACCGAGGGGCTATACTCCGGCGTCGAATTTCATCCGTTGCCGGCGGAAGTGCGCGCGGCCCTGGAGACTCACAGCCCGCGCATGTCCGCGTTCGCCGGGGTGGATTCGGCGGACATCGCGTTCTCTGCCCGCATCCTCACCCGCAAGGGCTGCCAGCGCATTGTGCGCCGCGCGTTTGAATACGCCCAAAAGTTCGGTTATCCCACCGTCACCCTGGTCGAAAAACCCAACGTCATCCGCGAGACCTCCGGCCTGATGGTGCGCGAAGCGCGCGCTATCGCCAAAGAGTTTCCCGGCATCGAGTTGTGGGAAGCCAACGTGGATGCGATGGCGATGTGGCTGGTGAAAAATCCGCAGACTTACGGGGTGCTGGTTTCCAGCAATATGTTCGGGGACATCATCTCGGACCTGGCCGCGCAGTTGGTGGGCGGACTGGGCTTTGCCGCCAGCGGCAACATCGGCGACAAGTTCGCCGTCTTCGAGCCGACCCACGGCTCCGCGCCCAAATATGCCGGGCTCTACAAGGTCAACCCCACGGCGATGTTGCTCTCCATCAAGCTGATGCTCGACTGGCTCGGCGAAAAAGAGATTGCCGACGCGCTCCAGACCGCCATCGCGGCAGTCATCGAGCAGGGCCGCGTGCGCACCTACGATATGGGTGGCAGCGCCAGCACGCTGGACGTCGCCAAAGCCGTCGTGGCGCATTTGTAGAAAACAGTGATACTCGGAGACGTGAGGCCTACAGGCTTCACGTCTCGATTTCTTGCATCTCTTCCGGCGAAACCAACGGCTCAATCACAATGTCCCCGAAGCGGGCCGTCTGCCGGGCCTGAATGCTGCGCTGCTTGATCAATTCCAGGATGGCTTGCAAAGTCACGACGGCTTCGACGCGCGTGGGGGTTTTGCTGAGCAACCGCTGGTAGCTCACGTGCGGCAGATGGGTCAACCGCTGCCGGATCAGGTGAATCTGCTGGACGATGGAAATACGCGGGCGCTGAATCGCCTCCTGCGGCGCCGGACCCTCGCGGGGGAACATCACAACCTGGGCCGCGGCGCGCACGGCTTCCAGCGTGACGTCGGACATGTCCAGGGTCACGTGCTGCGGCGGAGGCGCCCCGCCGATGTGAATGTAAGCGCGCAAATCGGCGGTGTCGCGGTCGCGCAACCACTGCGCCGCCTCTTTGTATTGCCGGTAGGCGCGCAATTGCCGCACCAGCTCGTCGCCCACGTCCTCCTCGTCGAGAACCTTGCGGGCCGATTGGGGCGGCTTGGGCAACAGCGCGCGCGATTTGATCCACAACAACCTGGCCGCCACGGCCAGGAAGTCGGCGATGACGTCCAGTTGCAAGGTCTCACGCATGGTCTCGACGTGGCGCATGAATTCATCCGTCACCTGCGCCAGAGCCACCCGTGTGATGTCGAGCTCGTTCTTCTCGATCAGGTGCAACAAGAGCGCCAGCGGTCCTTCAAAAACCGGCGTGTGTACTTCGTACTGGTTGCCCAAGACGGGCGTATTGATCTTTTCCTCTGACATATCGGGTGAAGCATAACGCAAAGCGCCAAAACCGCAAATCTTCTCCGGCGCCGCCTCTGGTATAATGCAATCGGAAGAAATAAAGGAAGCGTGTTTTTTCGAGCCGGT
>DAOUFX010000615.1:0-14003 GCA_034429675.1 Anaerolineae bacterium
CGGAACGCCGCAGCACAACCTTTTTATTTACTTCAATGAAAGCTCAATGACCGGCACGACCACGTCCGGCTGTTTGACCGGCAGGTCGAGGATGAGCGTGTTGGGCGGGATTTGCATCTGTTGGGTGTACCACTCGGCGATCTTCATATTGACTTCGCTGCCGTCGTGCAGGAAGCGGGCGTAGGTCACTTTGTCGGCCAGGCCGGCGATGTGCAGGTGTTTGAACGGCCAGGCATAGATGTGGACGTAGAGCTTGTCGCCTTTCTGGGTCAGGCGGCAGTCTTGCGGCTCGGCGAAGTCGCTCATGGTGCAGCCGTAGATGGCCTCGCCGTGACGTTTCATCCAGTCGCGGTAGACCGCCAGCGACGCCAGCGCGCGCGGATCGAACGTGCCCAGCGAGGTCGGGCCGACGTTCATCAGCAGGTTGCCGCCGCGCGCCACGGTGTTGACCAGCAGCCGGATCAATTGCCCGGCGTCCTTCCAGCTCTGCTCGTCGCGGTGATAGCCCCAGCTCCCACTGAACGTCTGGCACGCTTCCCACACCACCGGTTCGCCGTCCACTTTGAGCCAATCCACCGGCTGCCACTGCTCCGGCGTGTGAATGTCCGCCGCCACCGGCAGATCCAGGCGGTTGTTGAGAATGATGGTGGGTTTGATCTCGCGGATGAGCGCATACAGTTTGTCGCTTTCCCAATCGGCGCGGCCCTTGCCCGGCAACCCCTGGTAGTCGGCGCTCGGATAGGAGAAGTCGCACCAGAGGATGTCGGGATCGAACTGCGTCAGCAGTTCGCGCACCTGGTTGCGCATATATTCGGCGTAGCGGCGCACGTCGCGCCCGGCGTTGAGCTGCGCCACGTCGGGGCGGTTGCGCAGCGGGTGGAAGATGTCAATCGGAAAATCCGGGTGATGCCAGTCGAGCAGCGAGTAGTAGAAGCCGATGCGCAGCCCCTCGGCGCGGAATGCTTCCACAAACGGCTTGAGCAAATCCTTGCCGTAGGGTGTATTGGTGGCCTTGTAGTCGGTGTAGGCCGAATCCCACAGACAGAACCCCTCGTGGTGCTTGGACGTGATCACCACGTATTTCATCCCGGCCTCGCGGGCGGCTTTGGCCCATTGCCGGGGATCGTAGAACGTGGGGTTGAAACGCTCGAAGTATTTCTGGTATTCCTCCGGGGAAATCTGCTCCTGTGACAGCACCCACTCGTGCCGCGAGGGCAGCGCGTACAGGCCCCAGTGAATGAACATGCCGAAACGGTCGTGGACGAACCACGCGGTGTCGCCCTGGGTCGGTTTGGGCTTTTGCATAGGACTTACCCCTCTCAGGATTTCACCACGATGCTCACCAGTTTGCCGTTGGGCACGATGACCTTCAGGATTTGCTTGCCTTCAATGTGACGACGAATGGCTTCGTCGGCCAGCGCGGCATCCTTGATGGCGGCCTCGTCGGCGGTAGCCGGCACGACAACGCGCCCGCGCACTTTGCCGTTGACCTGCACCGGGATTTCGACGGTGTCGGCGGCCAGCATGGCTTCGTCCCACGTTGGCCATGCCTGTTGGTGGATGCTGTACGGCTTGCCCAGTTTCGCCCACAATTCCTCGGCGAGGTGCGGCGTGATGGGCGCCAGCAACAGCAACAGGTTGGCGATGGCTTCGTTCCAGACGGCGCTGCCCCAGGCCACAGACTTGGCCTTGCTCAGGGCATTGGCGTATTCCATCAGACGGGCGATGGTGGTGTTGAAGCTGAAGGCGTCCATGTCCTCGGTGACGGCCTTGATGGCGGTGTGCATGGCCCGCCGCAGCTCGCGCTCTTCCGCCTCGCCGGACTTGACCTCGCCGCGCGGCGCGTCCAGCGCCAGGTTCCAGATCCGGTTGACCCAGCGCACCACGCCCTCGATGCCCTGGCTGTCCCACGGGCCGCCCTGCTCCCAACGCCAGCCGAACATCAGGTAAGCGCGCACGATGTCGGCGCCATGGGCCGCCACCAGGTCATCGGGCGCGACGACGTTCTTTTTGCTCTTGGACATTTTTTCCACGTCCAAATGGTAGAGGATGTCGGTCAACTCGCCCGCGCGTTCTTTGCCGGGAATAGCGATCGTCACGCCTGCCGGAATCTGCACGACGACCAGCTCGGCTTCGGCGGCGTCGTTGGGCGAGACGCGTACCTTGAGGCTGACGTCGTCGCGATCCATCACCTCGCCGCAGACGCGGCCCGCTGACTTCGCGGGTTCCGGCCATTCGGCGCGGTTGGCAAAGCTGTGAACCTGGATCGTCGCCGCTTTGAAAGCCGCGCCGTCCCAACTGCCGGTCACGTCCACGCAATCGCCCCAACGCGGCTCGCCCAGGATGATGCCCTGATTGCGCAGTTGCAGCATCGGCTCGTCGAAATTGAGCACGCCCGCATCGCGCAACGCCTTGGTGAAGAAGCGCGTGTAGAGCAGGTGCATCACGGCGTGCTCCGCGCCGCCGGTGTAGGTGTCCACCGGCAGCCAGTAGGCCGCTTCCGCCGGGTCCCAGGGGATCGAATCGGCGCGCGCCGGCTCGCCTTCCTTATAATAGGGGCTGAGATACGCATACTGGTACCACGACGAGCAGACGAACGTGTCCATCGTGTCGGTTTCGCGCCGGGCGGGACCGCCGCACTTGGGGCAGGTCGTGTGGAGGAAGCCCGCGTGATACTTGAGCGGGCTTTCGCCGGTGGGCATGAAGTCCACGTCGTCGGGGAGCAGCACCGGCAGATCCTCGTAGGGTACGGGGACCACGCCGCAGGCGTCGCAGTAGACGATGGGAATGGGCGCGCCCCAGTAACGCTGGCGGCTGATGAGCCAGTCGTGCAGACGGTAATTGATCGCCGCCTTGCCCTGGCCGCGTCCGGCCAGCCATGCTGTCACGGTTTTGACGGCAGGATGCGGCGCAGGCGTGCCGTCAAATTCTCCCGAATTGATCATAACGCCATCGCCAGGATAAGCATGCGGCAGCGGGAACGGGCGCCCATCTGCCGCCCACTCCTGGGTATCAATCACCACGGGAATAGGCAAATTGTATTTGAGCGCAAACGCAAAGTCGCGCTCGTCGTGGGCGGGCACGGCCATGATCGCGCCGGTGCCGTAGGTCATCAGGACGTAGTCGGCGATCCAGATGGGGATGCGCGCGCCGTTGACGGGGTTGACCGCATACGCGCCGGTGAACACGCCGGTTTTTTCCTTCTCGGTGCTCAGGCGCTCGATCTCGCTCTGGCGCGAGGCGGCCTGTTTGTAGGCTTCGACCTCCGCGCGCTGAGCGGGCGTCGTGATCTGCGCCACCAGCGGGTGCTCCGGCGCCAGCACCATAAACGTCGCGCCCCAGAGGGTGTCGGGGCGGGTGGTGAAAACGGTGATGGGATTTTGGATGGCGGATTGTGCATCGCCGGCGACCATGAAGGTCACTTCGGCGCCTTCGCTGCGGCCGATCCAGTTGGTTTGCAGGAGTTTGATCTTTTCGGGCCAGTCAATTTTGGAGAAGTCCAGCAGCTCGTCGGCGTAGTCGGTGATCTTCCAGAACCACTGCTCCAGATCTTTTTTGGAAACAGGAGTGCCGCAGCGCTCACAGATATGTTCCTCGCCGATGACCTGCTCGCGGGCCAGCGTGGTCTTGCAGGTGGGGCAATAGTCCACCGGCGACAGCTTGCGATAGGCCAGGCCGCGTTCGTAGAGCTTGAGGAAGAGCCACTCGCTCCAGCGGTAGTAGCCGGGCAGGCACGAGATCGCCTCGCGCTCCCAGTCAATCATCGCGCCCATCGAGCGCAACTGCCCGCGCTCGCGCTCGATGTTGGCCATCGTCCAGGTTTTGGGATGGATGCCGCGCTGGATGGCGGCGTTTTCTGCCGGAAGCCCGAAGGCGTCGAATCCCATAGGGAAAAGCACGTTGTAACCGCGCATGCGTTTGTAGCGGGCGCGCACGTCGCTGGGCGCCATCGCGTACCAGTGCCCGATGTGAATGTCGCCGCTGGGGTAGGGCAACATCGTCAGAGCGTAAAACTTGGGTTTGTCGGGGTCAATCGCCGAGCGATAGAGTCGGTCGGCGTCCCAGCGCGCCTGCCACCTGGGTTCGATCTCTTGCGGGTTGTACGTTTCGGGCATTCTCGTTCCTCCTGGGCCACACACAAAGTTGGGTCATTGTACCGCAAGGGGCGGAAAAATCCAGAAGACGTTTGCTCCGCTTTGGTTGGCGGGATATAATCACAACTGGCGCAGTTCTTGGCATTGAGGAGGCAAAATGCTTGATGTCAATGATGAACACAAACGGAACCCCGAACATTTTCTGACATTTCTTCTGCTCTTGCTGGCTTTCATCGGCATCGCCAGCGCTTTGCTTGTCGCTACCGACCGCCTCAAGCCGCTGACTTGGTGGCAAATCATTCTGGTTATTGGCGTCATCACCTTTGTTGGCTTCCTTTGGCTTCCCAAAAACACCTGGCTGCATAATGGAGTGCTCGTTCTTGTTAGCGCTGTGTTGGGCGCTTTTCTGTTGGCCTTCCTGTATCCGATATTGCCGCCGATCTTCCTCTATCCCTCATCAACCGTTGCGTCCGTCGCTGACCGCCCCGTGGATTTAACCTGGTGCGGTGTGGCCGATGGGTTTCTGAGCGGCGGTTTGATTGGTTTTTTTGTCAGGTGGGTTGATCCTAAAGCCATACACCTCGATTTGCAAGGGGTGGCGCGCTATCTTGCGGTTTTCGTGTTGGTTGCAGGTGTGATATACGGCGGCGCAATCGTTCGAGAATTTGTATTGGACAATCGGTTCCTTGTCAGCACTCTGACCTTCTTGATCCTGGGTGGGATCGGCAGCGGAATTCGATGGTGGGACAGATACCGCGCTCAAAAGGCGCATCTCCGCGATGATGCAAATTAGTAACTGTAAAGGTGCGACGTACTTCTTACGTTTGCAAAGATGCCAGTCATAGCACAGAAGTCGTCATTCGCCTGCCGCCAAGCACGGGCGTCAACGCCTGTGCTACGGAATCACGCCCGCTGAAGCGGGCTTCCGGAAGCCCCGTTTACGGGGCGTGGGCCTGTAGAACGGCGATTTATCGCCGTGGCTCGAGTTAAATAAAAAAAGGAGAAATATGCATACAAAATGGCTTCGCATCAGTTTGATTGTTGTGATTTTGTTCACACCTCTCGGCGGCATTCAAAAGAGCGTCCTGGCGCAGGACACTCAGCCGCCGCAGCAAACATCCACGGCGTCTCCGGCGATGGGGGACGCCGCCCTCACTTCCACCGGCCCCAACTGCGCGCTGCTGGACGATCCCGTCCGGCGCAGTATGCTCTCCGGCGCATTCGAGACGGCGCTGATTCATGCCTGTGGGCGCGAGACGTCCGTCGTTGCCGCGCCGGCGGTTGCCGGAACGGCGGCTGTGCGCCCGCAGGCCGTCACGGCTCTGGGCGACGATGTGCTGGTCAACGACCCCATCAGCGATACGACTTCGATGGTGCAGAGCAACGCGGTGGTGGCCTACAACGAAGACACCGGCGTCCTCTGCTCGGCCTATACCGACTCGTACCACGGCATTGTGCAGGGAACCGGCTTCACCGGCTTCAGCAGCTCGACGGACGGCGGCGCGACGTGGCACGATCACGGCGCGGTGGGCGCGAATTCCGCCGGCTACCCCTCCCTCGTCTGGCGGCGCGCCGACGGGCATTTCTACCTCGCCACGCTCCACAGCGCCGGTCTGGGGTTGTGGGACCTGGGCGCCGGCTGCGATTCGGTGAGTTGGGTGGAGATGATCCACAGCGGGGCCAACGACGATCGGGTAATGCTGACGGTGGACAATACTTCCGGGTCCTACGCCGGGCGTTTTTACGCCGTCTGGACAGACTTCACCGACGGGCACATTTATGTTGCCCGCTCGTCGGACGGCGTGATCTGGTCAGGCCCGGCGGACATCAGCAATCACGATCTTGTCAACGGCGCGTGGCCGGCCGTTGACCCGGCGACCGGCGACATTTACGTGGCCTGGACGCACTGGGATGTCTATCCGGACGGCCCGATTGACATCGAAATGACCCATTCGGACGACGGCGGCGCAACGTGGAATCCGATCGTCAATCCTATGAGCGACCAGGTCAATCCCCGCAACGCGACGGCCACGACAAACTGCTCGCGCCCGGCGCTCAAAGGCAATATCCGTTACTTCCCCTACCCGCAAATTGCCGTAGATCGAAACCGCGTCCTGCACGCGGTCTATTCCTACGATCCCGACGGCTACCCTACCGGCGACGTGGTCAACGTCTACTACCGGCGCTCGACCGACCAGGGCGCGACATGGGAACCTGAAATCCAGGTCAACGACAACTGGAACCAGACCGATCAATTTTCGCCGGCCCTCGCCGTGGGAGAAAACGGCGACATTGGCGTCTTCTGGTACGACCGGCGGCTGGATTCCACCAACACACTCTACGACCGCTACATGGCGCTCTCGCGCAACGGCGGGCAGAGCTTCGAGGCGAACCAACGCATCAGCGACGAATCCTCGCCGGTGATTCCGGGCGGGCCGTCCCTTGCCACCTGCTACCACGGCGACTACGACGGCGCTGCCGCCGGCGGCGGCGCCTTCTACACAGTGTGGGGCGACGACCGGCGCGGCGACGCCGATGTGTGGTCGGATTCCGCGCCCTACGCCTGGGCCACTCTGGCCGGGACGGTGTACGACGCAACGAGCTTGCGCGGCCTTGAAGGCGCGCACGTCGCGACGATCCACACCGTCACCGGGACGCCGTTCGACGCCGCTGGCGACGCGGTGGGCAATTACACCCTGAGTCTTCCCGGCAACGAGACCTACACAGTGACCGCGCAGGTTTACGGGTACGCCCCCAACCGCGTCACTGCGGCGGCGAGTGAGGACGGTGGTCGCGCCGACATTCCACTGACGGCGGTCGCCGCCTGGGACATCAACGGGAGGGTGCTCGACGCCGATACCGGCTACCCGGTGTACGCCCACGTCGCCGTCAGCGGCGATCCGTTCGACCCACCCGCCCCATCCAACGAAACGTGGAGCGACCCCTTCACCGGCGACTACGCTTTGCCCGATCTGGCCGGAGCCATTGCCTACACGCTCACGTTTGAAGCCACGGGGTACATCCCCCTGGTGTATTTCGTCGGCGAACTGGACGCCAACCTGGCCAACCCCGACCTGACCCTCGAACCCGATCTGGCGGCGTGTACCGCGCCGGGATACCAGCTGACGCCGCCGTGCGAACCGGCGACGGGGGCCGTTTTACAGCCGGCGCGCATCGAAGTCGCAGGATGCCCGTGCGAGACGCAATCGCAGACGCTGCACTTCGCCAATCACAGCGGCGCAAGCAGCGAAGTGTTGCTTGCCTACGTGACCGAAGCCGGCGTGAGTGTGGAACTGCCGGCCTCGCTGGGAACCGTGCCGAACACCGGCGTCAAACCGTTTACCGTGACGCTCAATCTGGATCAGGGCATGGTACCAGGTACAACGGTCCGCGTGACCGTGACGGCGGCGCTGGCGAGCAATCCGGCGATTTCGGATACGACGGTAATTACCGGGCGCGCGCGCGATTCCATCGCGTGGGAGGCGCGCCGCGATTCGCCGGCGCCTTCGATGGATGGCGCAGTGATTGAATACGGCGGCAAACTGTACAACGTCGGGGGAAACGGCAGCAACGGCGCCGTGGACATCTACGACCCGGCAAGCGATTCCTGGACCAGCGGTGCGGCGGAACCGTCGCCCACCATTAATTTCCCCGGAGACGCCTGCTTTGGCTATGCAACGCCGGACGATCCGGTGATTTTGCTCTTGCCCGATGCTGACAGCGGCGTAAGCGGCGTGTGGCATCGCTATCACATCATCACCAATACCTGGGACACGCCGGCGCTGCCGGCGGCGTTGCCGGCGAACGGGATCTGGGCGTCCGACATTGTGGTGGATTACCGCGCCAACCAGTGCTACATCACTGGCGGCGCGACGACTCCCGGCAACGGCGATCTGAGCACGTTGTACCGCTACGATCCGGCGGACAACACGGCGACGCTGGTGGGTGACTTCAACCACATCCCCACCGGTTTTGATTTCCATGCCGGCTGGTACGTCCCCTGGATTGGCAGCGCGGGAGGCATCTGTGTTGGGGGCGGCGTGGGCGCCGGCAGCACCGTTTATGCCGACACACAATGTTACGACATTGCGGCGAATGCTTTCAACACGGCCAACGCCGATCTCGGCCCACTGCCCGAACCCTGGTGGGGTATGGCCGACGCGGAGAACGTCTATGGCGGCAAACAGCAGCTCTGGCTGGCTAACGGCGTCCGCGCCGACTCGAACATCATCAACCGCACGGCCTACTTCGACCGGGTGGCCGGCAAGTTCATCTACGGGCCTACCCCGCTTTACAACGGCTACCGTGGCGAAGGCGCCGCAGTGCAGGGTGCAGTCCATCTGATTGACGGTTCACCTGCCGGCTTCAGCTCCACGACGCGAAACCAACGTCTTCTCCAATGCCCGGAATGCGACTGCGGCGCAGGCATCGCCAAGGACGCCGCCGCCGGCCTGGTCTACACCGGCGACGTAATCTCGTACACGATCGTCATCACGCGCCCGAACTGGCTTACCGGCACGGCGACGTTGGCCGATGTGCTGCCGGCCGACGTAGATTTCGCCGGCGGATTGAGCGCCTCTGCCGGGACGGCCTGGTACAGCGACACCGCGCGCGCTGTCTACTGGACGGCGCCTACGCCGGGGACAGCGGCTACCACGCCCGGAACTGTGCTGGAAACTTTCACCAACACCTGGGCCGTCTCGGCGGTCGGACTGGCTTACAACCCCAACCGCGAATCCATCCGCTACGTCCACGAGTCCTACGTTTCCACCGAGCACAGCACCCACGACATCGCCTATCCGGCTCCGCACCCGTCGTTGCACAGCTTCAATCTCTCCGCGATAAACTCCGGCTGGGGCAAATGGCGCAGCGGCGCAGCGTACGACCCCGGCACCGACCATTATTTCCTGGCCGACTACGGCGGCGGCGGATCGTACTACGATAACATCGTCGAGATTGACCCTGCCGGCCACGGCATCAACGGCTGGGAAACCTACGGGGCAAGCAACGACAGTTACGACGGCTCAAGCGTCCGTTTCATTCTGGACATCGCCGTTGTCCCCGGAACGCCCTCGCGCTATTTTGCCACCGCGTTCAACGACGGTGGGCTGATCTACGAGCTCGACCTGCACAAGGGTGGGCTTTTCAAACCCAATACCTGGGGCAAAGTGATGACCTGCACCGTGCCGGGCATCGGCGATACGTCCGGTATTGACTACGATGCGCAGAACGGCGTGCTGTACCATTCGGATTGGGAGTCCAATGCCATCGTCGTCACTGACCTGGCGTGCAATGCGCTGGCGAGCTTCACCTGCGGCGACGCAAGCGCGCGCAACTCCGGCGTCACTTTTATTGAAGGCCAATGGCCGCCGGAAGTGTGGGCGATCAATTACAACAATAACACCACCACCCGCTGTGAAGCCGTCGGGCGCGAGCCGTTGCCGGAGACGGTCGCCGTGACGTTCAACGTGACCGTCACCGCGCCGGCCTCCACGACGATCGTCAATACCGCGACGCTTCACTATCGGGGGGCGAACCATACCGCCAGCGCTCCGGCAATGGATACTTACTACGTCGCCGGTGTATGGAGCGACAATACCGTTCATCTCCTTGACGCCAACATGGCCGATCTTGGCAGTTTCCCTGCCGGCGCAATACGCCCCAATGGTATGGCGACCGATGGCGAGACTATCTGGAGCGGGCACTTCAGCCCCCAAAGCGTGGTCGCTTACGACTTTGCCGGCCATGAATTGTATCGCTGGCAGGCGGCGCTTTCGGGCCTACAAGGGATGGAGTGGGTCAATGGGGAACTGGCGATTTCCCTGAGCGGCGCCTCCATCAAGTTCTACAATCCGCGCACCGGCGCCCTGATTCGCACAATCCCCGGTCAGAGCAGTGTGGAAGGGTTGGCCTTCGATGGAACGCTCCTGTGGCAGATTGCATCTGCCTGGATTTACGGAACAAACCCGGTGGATGGTAGTGTCGTCGTCAGCATTACCAACGCCGCGTCCGGCTGTCAATATCAAGGAACCGGGATCACGTCCGATGCGCCCGGTACGCTGGCCCTGGTTTGTACGAATGGGGATTGGTTCCGCGTTTCTTCCGCGGACGGCAGCGTGCTTGCCTCGGGCAACAATGGGCTGAATATGTATGGCCTCGCCTATATTCCCCCACAGCGTGTGGACGATGGCGCAACCTTCCACGTCGCGCCGCGCCCGGCGATCGCGTGGGCGAAGGAAATCTACGTCAACGGCAACTACCTCGGCCGCTACGACGAAGGTCCGTTCACCGTCGTCCCCAGCGACGACGTGCAGATCGTGGACCGGCTGGACTACGTGGGAACCGACCCGCTCTTTGTCCAGCTGACGGGGGACTGGCTCAGCCAGCCGACGACGCCGGTGGCAGAATATCACACGCAGGGCGTCGTTTCCGGCTCGGCCGGCGACTGGTCCGTCACACTCCTGCCCGGCGTCCCCGCGCGACTCGTCAGGACGCTGCGCCTCACCGGGGAGCTTCCCCTCACGCTGCACGCGCACCTGCAACCCGAAGGATTGCCGGTGGAGAATCGCACTGTGACCTTCGCGGCGCCGGTTTTCGTCAAGACCGGCCCGGCAGTGGCCTACAACGGGCAAGTCATCACCTACACCCTCGCGTTCACGTCCCAGAATCCGCTGTTGGGATCGTTGCGCCTGACCGACACGTTGCCGCCGGGCGTCGAATTTGCCGGGTATCGCGCCGCCAGTTACGGCAGCGTGAGCTACCAAAGCAGCAGCAACAGCCTCCTCTGGAGTAATTCCCCGGCTTTCGAGACGACGCGCCGCACGCTGGACGCCCCAACGCCGGGAGATACCGCGCTCACGGCCCCTGCCGTTCGGCGCGGCTTCGCGCTCCTGGCGTCGGCGGCGCCAGAGTTGGCGCTCGCCCCTTCGGCCTCCTGGTACAACGCCGACCCCTTGCCGCAGGGGTTGGTCCGCTACGCTCGCGCCCAGTGCCCCGGCGACCCCAACCGCTTTTACATCATTTCGGGGGTTATCGGTGGTTACACGGACAAAGTGTGGCGCTACGACGCCGACTCGGACGTCTGGACCGAACTCGCGCCGTTCCCCAACCCCGGCGAAGGACCGTCGGCGGTCTGCTACCAGGGCCGGATCTACGTAGCCGGCGGCAGCGGCGGGATGAACGATTTTTACATCTACGACATCGCACGGGATACCTGGACAAAAGGCCTGAGTTTGCCCCGCAGGGTGTGGGGCGCGGCGATGGGCGCGTGGAACGGGCGGATCTACGTGGCCGGCGGCGATGATGATTTCTCCGTTTCCGGCGCGACGAATAACGTAAGTATCTACGACATCGCAACGGAGAACTGGTCTGCCGGCGCAACGATGCCGGCGGCGGCCGGAGCGGCTGGATGGGCGCAAGTGGGGCAGCATCTCTACGTAGTCGGCGGTTGGGATGCCTCACTCACTAACAATGTCACCACCACGCAACGTTACAACCTGGCGACCAATAGCTGGAGCGTCGGCGCGACCTTCACCAGCGCGCGCAGCGACTTCGCGCTGGCCGCAACCGGGCAATACCTCTACGCCATCGGCGGCGACGCCGACGGCGGCGGGCCCTTCAACGCCACGGCGCTTGTCGAACGGCTCGATTACACCAACTGGTACAGCAGCGCATGGACCGACATCGCCGACCCGCTCCCCGAAGGGTTGACGGCGTATAGCAGCAGCTTCTGCACCACGGCCAAATCCGGCGGCGAAATCTGGTCGGTGGGTGGTTTCTCGCCCGGCATGGAGCGTCGCACCACCAACCAATATCGCCCCTCGGAGCCGTGCGTGACCATCCCCACTTCCGTCGTCATCACCTTCACGGCGCGGGTCGTGGCCGGCGCCGGCGAGCATGTGGTCAACAGTGCGCAAATGGACATCCACGGGACTCTCATCACGGCTACCAGCGCCTTCGCCGTGCCGCTGCCAGACTGGCAGAAACAGGTGAACGGCGCCCCCTGGGAGCCGGGACTGACGTTGACCGTCGCCGACGGCGACATCATCACCGTGACGGACGTGGTCAGCACGCCCTCGGCGTTTACCCTGCGCGAGACGTGGGACCCCGACCGGTTGGCGTTGATCGGCTACGTGACGCCGACGGGCGGAACCGCCGTCGAGCGCCCGTGGCAGATGGGGAACACCACACCGTTCGCCTACTTCCGCTTCGATGCCGAGTACTCCAATGCCGCCGGGCGCGTCTACTTCCTGGGCGGGCGTTTGCCCAACGGCAGCACCGACGGGAGCATCTGGGAATTCGATCCGGCGACCGGCGTCTACACCGACACCGGTGTGGATATGCCCGTTCCGATCTCCAACTACAACATTGCCCGCCTCACCGACGGCAACGGCGACGAAGTGCTGGTAACATTCGGCGGGCGGGCCGGCGCGACGGCCTCGGTCACTAATGTGGTACAGGGATTCTATCCCGTCAGCCGCACCGTTGTCATTTTCGACGCCGACCCGTATCCGGTAGCAACCGCGCCGGGTGGGTTGGCCGTCGTGAACAACATCGCCTACGCTTTCGGTGGATTCAACGGTGTTGCCGTGATTCCTGACACGTATATCTTCGACATCACCGCCGCCGCCGGTTCCCGCTGGACGGCCGGGCCGGCGCTCAATCAGGCGCGCAGCTACATCGGCGCAGCGGTGGTGGACGGCGTTATCTACGCGATTGGCGGCGACGATTATACCAGCACCCTCATCCCACTCTCCATCGCCGAGAAGCTGGACTCGGCCAATCCCGTGGCCTGGGATGACGCCGGTGTGGCCGACCTGCCGGTCGCGTGCGATCAAATGCCGGCGTTTGGCTTCGACACGGATGCCGCCAACTCGCTGGCCGGTTCCATCGTCATCGCCGGCTGCGGGCGTTATCCCGACGAATACGCCGATGGCCTGCGCTACGACGTGGCCACGAATACCTGGGACGAAGCATTCCCCGACCTGAACGAGGCGCGGCGCAACCACGCCGGCGCCTTCATCCATGACGGATCGGGAACGGGTATGCCCGGTCTGTGGGTGTGGGGCGGACGGCAGGGCGGAGACAGCTCTCTCCTACAATTCTCCGAATATTATCCGCTCGGTGAAGGTATTCTCGACTGGCGCGTCCCGTCGGGCGCGACGCTGCCGCTGACCTTCATCAAAGTCTTCCGCGTCCAGCCCGGCCTGTGGCCGCCGGCCACGCTGAACGAAATGTTGAACATCGGCAGTTGGAGCGAAACGCGCCCGGTCATCATCGGGAAAGATCTGCCTGCCTTCTACACCCTCACCGTAGCCATGTCCGGGGCGGGCGCCGGCGTGGTCACGCCTGCGGTTGGCGATCACTACTACCTGGCCAATGCCTCCGTGACGCTCACCGCAACGGCAAACCCCGGCTCGACCTTCGCCGGCTGGGGCGGCGACGTCAGCGGAACCAACCCCACCATCACCGTGGTGATGGACGGCAACAAGACCGCTGTCGCCGTCTTCAATCTGGAGGGCGTCTGCGTGGACGTGACCGGCGTTGCCTTGACGTTGTTGACGGCGGGCGATCTCTACACCGACACCGCCGTCCAGTTCCACGCCGCCGTCTCTCCGACGACGGCCATCCCCTACACCTACACCATCAATTACGGCGGAGGCGCAAGCGCACCGGCAGGGACGCTCAACAATCCCCTGACCTTACAACACACTTTCCCGACCACCGGCGCCAAATCCGTCATTTTTGAAGCGTGGAGTTGCGCGATGACGGCGCCGGTCAGCGTCACGTTGCCGCTGACCATCGTTGGGCGCGGGGCCGCCGGCCACGTCGTTTATCTGCCGATCGTGTTGCGCGCGTTTACTCCCTGAAGTCTTGAGAGACTCCCCTTGGGCGGGCGGCGATGAGCCT
>DAOUFX010000616.1:0-4608 GCA_034429675.1 Anaerolineae bacterium
ACTAAATTCGCGAAAAAGGGGAAAAAGTGGAAGTTTGAGGGCGAGCACCGCCCGCCCCCAAACTCCCACTCCAGATTTTGAGAAGATACCAAACCCGATGAGACCAGTACGAGGTGGAACATGCAGTGGGCAGGCTATGGTGTATTGGCCGTCATTTTAGTGAGCAGCGCGGCGGTCGCGGTCTTCTCCAAGCGGCTGATCCGGTCGGCGTTGGCTTTGGGCTTGAGCAGCGCGGCGCTGGCGATGATTTTCTTCGCGCTCGGCGCGCCTTACGCCGGCGGGTTCGAACTGAGCGTGGGCGCGGGGTTGATCAGTGTGTTGTTTTTGGTGACGATCAGTCTGACCAAAAACTTGGAGAAACGATCCAATGAGTCGTGATTGGGCGGCGGCCTTCCTTCTTATTGCGTTGCTGTTGCTGGTCGGGATGGGCATCGGGCGCGGTTTGCGCCCGGACGCTGTCCAATCCGCCGATGAGATCGCCGTGACCGAGTTCCGCGCCTGGTTTTGGGAACACCAGACTTTCGATTTGTTGGCGCAGATTTGCCTGATCTTTGCCGGGGCCTTGGGCGTCGCCGCCGTGCTTCCCCCGCGCGTTCTTCCGCGAACCGGAGAGCCTTCCGGCGAAAGTGAGGAAGGCTTCTGATGTATGCCCCGGAAATTCCCCCTCAAGCTGACATAGCCGCTTCCGTGGTCAGCCTGGCTCTGTTTCTGCTCGGCCTGGGCGGCCTGTTGACGCAACGCAGCGTCATCAAACAGGTGGTGTGTCTCAAGGTGATGCTCCAGGGCGTGACGCTGGCCCTGATCCTTGCCGGGCGCTTGCACGGCGATCTGTATTTTGCGCAGAGCATGGTGGTGTCGGCGCTGATTGTGGAGTCGGTGGTGATCGCGCTGGCGTTGGCGCTGATTGTGAACGTCTTCCGGCACTACTCGTCCGGCGACGTGGACGACCTGAGCCGATTGAGGGGATGAGGCGATGGCTGCAGCGTTGATCGGCGTGTTGCTGGGGCCTTTGATTGGGGCGCTGGGGTTGGCTGCCCGCGGCCTTTTCTTCCGCTCTGCCCCGTCATCCACGCGACGCTTCTTTCTGTTCGTTGCCGCGGTGGTCTGCTTGTGCGCGTTGACGTTGCCGTTCTACGGCGACCGCGAAGTGCACCTGCCCCTGACCTGGCTCCCCGGTTCCGGCGATCTCAGTTTGCACGTGGGCGGCGTGGGCGTCTACGCGCTCATCGCGACGGCGGGCTGCGCTTTTCTGCTGCGCTGGTTCGCGCCTGATCCTGGCCCAGAAAATCGCGTTTCGTCTCTGTGGACCGATGTCGTGTGGCTGGCGGCGTGGGCGGCGACGAACGCGGCTTTTCTCGCCGGGCACTTTCTGGGACGCTACGTGGTTTTGGAAGTCGTCGGCCTCTGTGTCGCGTTGCTTCCTCTGATTCAACGTCGCGATGGGGCCGCCGCGCGTTTTGTCTACATCGTGCTGCGCATCGGCGACGCCGGATTTTTGGCGGCGATTCTGATGTTGCTGCAAGCCGGCGGCACGTTGACTATCGCCGAGGCGCTGCGTGTCGCGGAATCGCTGGATGCGTCGCGTAGGGGATGGATTGCGGCGGGGTTCCTGCTGGCGGCGTGGGTCAAACTGGGCGCGTGGCCGTTTCAGGATTGGCTAAAAGCCGGCGATTTGGCGGACTCCCCCGCCGGCGTCTGGCTCTACGGTATCGCGGCGCCCAATCTGGGGCTGTATTTGCTTTACCGGATTGCGCCGTTGTTGGGCTTGAGCGAGCCGGCGCGTTGGGGCGCGGTGTGTCTGGGCGCGATCGGGATGCTGTGGATGGCGTTCCGCCTGGCGCGACGGCCCGACCGCAGCACGTTCCCGGTCTACGTCAACGCGGTTCTGAGCGGGGGCCTGTTGCTTTTGGCGGCGGGCGGCGCGCAGGCGTGGCTGGGCGTCTGGCTGTGGGCGGGAACGGCGGCGCGCTGGGCGGCCTGGCAACTGTGGCGGATGCGAACCGGCGCTGCTGCGCTTCCGGTTCCGCCGGTCGTGCTGGACCCGGACCGTTGGCTCGACGGGACTGCGCGGTCCATTCGCCGGGTCGAAACCGGCGTCTTCGAGCGCGGGCTTGCCGGCATTGCGCGCGGCAGTATGGCGCTGGCTGCGACGCTTTTGCGCGTGGTGGAGCAGGACGGGTTGGAGACGTTGGTGCGCGCGACGGCGCATGGAACCCGGCGCGTCGCCCGGCGCATGCAGCGGATGCACACCGGGCGACTGCGCGTGAATCTGGCCTGGGTGGCGGCAGCGTGGGCGCTCGTCGTCGTGTGGCTGGCGCTGCGGAGCTGGTAAGCATTGAAAGGAAGATGGGGATGAAGTGGGAAACGTTCGCAATGATCGGAATCCTCGGTTCGCCGTTGTTGGCGGCTCTGATCCTGACGCTTTTTCACAAGGCGTTGGCGCGCGCCGCCGGCTGGCTGGCGGGCGGCGCTGCGGCGCTGTCGTTGGGGCTGGCGTTCGCGCTGATTCCCGCCCTGCTCCACGGCGCCGACCCTATGCTCAAGCTGGCGTGGGCGCCGACGGCCGGCGTCGTGATAGCGCTGCATCTGGACTGGTTGGCGTTGCCTTTCCTGCTCACCGAGGCGTCCGTGACGTTGCTGGCCATCGTCTACGCCTGGGGCTACCACCACGCCGATGCCCGCACGCCCTACTTCTACGCGCTGTTGCTGGTCTTTGCGGCGGGTATGACCGGCACCACGCTGGCCGACGATATGGTGCTGTTTTACACGTTTTGGGAGCTGATGCTGGCGGCTTCCGCCGTTCTCATTCTGGTCTGGGGCATCGAAACGCCGGGCGGCCCGAAGAAAACGACGGTGGTTCTCAAATACTTCATTTTCACGCACCTGGGCTCGCTGTTGGTGTTGGTGAGCCTGATCATGCTCTACAACGCCGCCGGCGGCGACAGTTTCTCGGCGTTGCGCCAGGGCGTGGCGCTGCCGCTCTCGTTGATCCCGGTTCTGATCACGTTGTTCGTGGTCGGCTTTGGTGTCAAGATGGCGATTTTCCCGCTGCACCTGTGGTTGCCGGACGCGCACACCGTCGCGCCCATGCCGGTGACGATCATGTTGGCAGCGGCGATGCTCAGCATGGGCGTCTACGGCATCCTGCGCTTCCCGATGAGCCTGTTCAGCCGCGCCGACATGCAGGCGTTTGCCGTCCCGCTGATGGTCGCAGGCATCGTGTCCGAGCTCTACGGCGCGTTGATGGCGCTGGCCGAACGCGACGTGAAGCGCATCATCGCCTATTCCAGCGTCAGCCAGATGGGTTACATCCTTTTTGGATTGGGCACGCTGACCCACAACGGCGTCAGCGGCGCGACGCTGCACGTCATTTACCACGCCATTGTCAAAGCGCTGTTGTTCATGGTTGCCGGGCTGGTCATCCACGCCACCGGCAAGCGACGGTTGGAAGACCTCGGCGGGCTGGCGCGCGCGCTGCCGGCGCCGGCGGTCTGCGCCGCCGTGGGCGCGCTGGCGATGGCCGGGATGCCGCCCCTGTGCCTGTTCGACAGCGAATGGCTGATCTTTGCCGGCGGGTTCGCGACGCCCTACACGCTCCTGACCGTTGCGGCGTTGTTCGGGTCGCTCTTAACCGTCGCTTATTCTCTCTGGTTCGTCGGGCGCGTTTTTCTGGGGCCGTTGCCCGCTGGACTGACGGTGAAGAAACAGCCTTTATCCATGCTCGCGCCGGCGGTGTTTCTGGCGCTGCTGGCGATTGTTGAAGGGGTCTTCCCTGCGCCGCTTTTTGACCTGGTGGCGCGTGAATTGGCCCTGCTTTTGGGAGGACAATGGTAACACCGGAGAGCCCGTGGGTATTGCTATTGATGGTCTGTCTGGTCGGCGGCGCGTTTGCCGTGTACCTGTTGGCGCGCTTGTTGGCGGCGCGCAACCAGCAGCTGGCGCTGTTCACGGCGCTTGTCTTCGCTCTGGCTCTCGGTATTCTGATGATGTTGGCGGCGCCGGCGCGCAACGGCGGCCCGCTCCCGATCTGGGAAGGGTTTCAGGCCGGCGGCGCGGCGATGCGGCTTGACCCCGGCGCGCTTTTTATCGGCGCAATGACTCTGGGATTGGGGTTGTGTGTGGCGATTTATTCTGGTTGTTATCTTTCCCTCGACCGGCGTTATCGGATGTACTACCCCCTGTTGTTGCTTCTGTCGGTGGGGGTGTTGGGCATGGTGATGTCCACGGATCTCTTCAGCCTATACATGTTTTGCGAACTGATGAGTGTGACCGCCTACGTGCTGGTGGCTTTTCGTCGTCACCTCGACACGGCGGTGGAGGCCGGGTTCAAGTATTTGATCATGGGCAGTGTGGGCACGCTGACTCTCCTGATGGGTATTGCGTTTGTTTATCGCGAGACGGGAACGCTGGCGCTGCCGCAGGCGATGGCGGCGCCGGGACTGTGGGGCCGGTTGGGCCTGGCCTGCATCTTGACCGGACTTGGCGTCAAATGCGCATTGGTTCCGGCGCATACCTGGCTGCCTGACACTTACGGGCGCGCTCCCAGCAGTATCAGCGCCATGTTATCGGGAATCGTCGCGGCGGCGGTGTTCTACGTTCTGCTCAAGA
>DAOUFX010000617.1:0-10741 GCA_034429675.1 Anaerolineae bacterium
TTCAATCTTAAACAGAAAAGGATATTTCCAATGAATACTGACGAAACGCACGCACCTAACGATAAATCGAACGGCTATTTTCTGTGGCTCAAATTCAAGACCGCTCTCGCGTGGCTCAAGCGCGCGGTGGCGGCCATGCTGATTGCCGGATCCTTCTACATCGGCCAGGCGCAGTCCCCTGTGCCCGTGTACGCGGGAACCTATGCTCCCGGCACTTATGACGCGCTGGTGACGGCCATAGATCAGGCTAACGCCAGCGCTGAAGACGACACCATCCGCTTCAGCGGCCCCATCACCTTGACCGGCAATTTGCCGCTTGTCAAGAGCAACATCGTGTTTGACGGCAACGGCTACACCATAGACGGCGGCGGCGCGTACCGCGTATTTTTTGTCGGCGGCGGCGACCCGGCCACCGCACCCAGCGTCACCTTCGAAAATATGATTATTCGGAACGGCAGGGCGCAGGGCGGCGACGGCGCCGGCGGCGGCGGCGGGCTGGGGGCAGGGCTCTTTGTTTACGACGGCAACGTGACGGTGAGAAATGTTGCCTTTGCCAACAACCAGGCTGTTGGCGGCGCGGGATATGCAATATTGGGCGGCGGCGGCGGCATGGGAGGCAACAGCGGCCATAGCGCTACTTATGGCGGCGGCGGCGGCGGCGGTCTATGGGCCGGCGCGTACGGCGGCGGCGGTAGCAATGTTGACAACGCCAGTATGGGCGGCAGCGCAGGTGCTTATGGTGGCGGCGGCGGCGGCGCCGGTTATGCCAGCGGCGGCAAGGGCGCCACCGGCGGCGGCGCTAACCCTGGCGATGGCACTGTGGCCAGCACTATGAGCGGCGGCGGCGGTGGCGGCGGATTGAACGGCATGGACGCAGTCGCCGATACCGGCGGCGCTGGCGGGTTTGGCGGCGGCGGCGGCGGCGGCGGCGGCTATGACGGCGGCGGTGGCGCCGGCGGGTTTGGCGGCGGCGGCGGCGCTTGTGGCGTCGGATTCTGCGGCGGCGGCGGCGCCGGCGGGTTTGGCGGCGGCGGTGGATTTCAAAACGGCGTCGGCGGGTTTGGCGGCGGCGGCGGTGACTCTGCCAGCGGTGGGTTTGGCGGCGGGGCCGGGTTAGGCGGTGGAGCCGGGTTTGGCGGTGGGATGTTTGTCCGCGCCGGCGCAATCACGCTGCAAAACGTCGCTTTCAACAATAACTCGGCTACCGGCGGCTATGGCTACAACAACGGCCTGGGCAAGGGCGGTGGGGCGTTCATCCTGGATCGAACTACCAATGACAATGGCAACGACCAGGGCATGCCTGCCGCGCTGCCGGTCGTGTCAGACCTTTCGTGCGGCGTGACCTTCGCCGGCAACACAGCGACGGATGATGCCGGCGCACCCGCCGACAACGACAATGTCTTTGGCAGCCTGAGCGCTCATGCCGCGGATCCCTGCGCGGCAACCTGGACGCCGACTGCGGGCGAGTGGCACGACCTCGCGCCGGTGTGCGCGCGCTTGTGGTTCACCAACACCGGCGCCCTGCCCACGGCTATCACGGTGACGATAGCCCCGATCACTGCGGGCCATCTTCCCGGCGGTCTGCAGCGGCGCTACGACATCACCGCAGCCGGAGGTAGCAACTATCAGGCGCGGCTGGAATTGTGCTACACCGACGCGGAGCTCGCCGCGGTGGCCATTCCACCGGCGCAGGAGGTCAATCTCCACGCCTACCGCTGGAATACGGACACGACGGAATGGATCAGCTACAGCACGGTCAACACCGTCACCAATCGTATCATCGCCGATGACGTCCGGGAATTTGGCGTGTGGGGTATTGGTGTCACCGGCAATTCGCCCAATGCGGTCGCTGTGCGCGGAATACGCGGCGTGATGTCGCTCTGGGGAAGCGCGGCCCTCGCCGTCAGTGCAGGCTTCGCGTTCCTTTTCCGCAAGCGCCGGTAGTTTCCTCCTGCGGCTCGAAAGGAAGCGTGTTTTTTCGAGCGGGTACCCCCGCTCAAAAAAACACGCCCTTTCAACCCTCCGCCGCGTCAACATGGTTTACATGTCAGCGACATAAAGGTTTTTTCGCGGGCGGGGGTACCCACCCGCGAAAAACCCTTCCTTTAACCCCCGCTTTAGCGGGCTATTTTCAAAGGAGTGAACAATGAACAAGAAAAACTGGCTACCCTATTTGAATACAGCCGCCATCGTTGTCACCATCATCTTCAACATCCTGGCCAACGCGCTGCCGTTGAACGGCCTGAACACGGGCGAAATCTCCGACCGGTTTCAGGTTTATTTCGTCCCCGCCGGTTACGTCTTCTCGATTTGGGGTCTGATTTACCTCAGTTGGCTGGGGTTTGGCTACTACCAGCTTTTGCCGGCGCAGCGCGATAACCCCCGGCTGAAGCGAATCGGTTATTGGTTTGCCTTCAGTTGCGTGGCCAACATCGCCTGGCTTTTCACGTGGCACTATGAACTTTTCTTGCTGACCGTGCCGGTGATGCTCGTCCTGCTGGCGTCGCTGATCGTCATCTACCTGCGTCTGCAGATCGGCAAAGTGCAGGTCGCGCCCCTCGAACGCTGGTGCCTGGATGTCCCCTTCAGCCTCTACCTCGGCTGGATCACAGTGGCGACGATCGCCAACGTCACGTCCTTTCTGGACTATTTGAAATGGAACGGCTGGGGCATCAGCCCAGAAGCGTGGACGATCATCATGCTTCTGGCCGCCGTCGGCATCGCCTCGGCGGTGAGTCTGACGCGCGGGGACGTCGCTTACATGCTCGTCATCGTCTGGGCGCTTGCGGGCATCGCCATCAAGCACGCCGGCGTCCCCGTGATTGCCGCCGGCGCCTGGGTCGCCACGGCGCTGGTGGCCGTGATGTTGGTCGTTGGGGTCATGCTCGCCAAACGTCGCGGGCAAGCGCCGGGACCGGCGAGATAAGTGCGGCTGTGGTCGTTGCATCCCGCCTATCTCGACGCCAGGGGGCTCGTCGCCTGCTGGCGCGAGGGGTTGCTGGCGCGCGCAGTGCTCAAAGGCGAGACGAAGGGCTATCGCCATCATCCGCAACTGGAGCGGTTCAAGGCGCATGCCGATCCCGTCGCCGTTCTGGACCTGTATCTGTTGGCGCTCTGGGAAGAAGCGGATCAACGCGGCTACGCCTTCGACCGTCAGAAGATCGCGCCGGGCGTCGCCGGAATAAAGCTGTCGGTCACAGACGGACAACTGGCCTACGAGTGGGCTCATCTCAAGGCGAAACTCCAGACGCGCGACGGCGCGCACTACAAAAAAATCATCAATGTTGTTGCTCCGTTGCCACATCCGCTCTTCGTGGTCTGTAAGGGCGACATCGAACCGTGGGAACGGGGAACGGGGAACGGATACGGAATACCGGATATGGGATACCGGTATCCGTAATCCGGTATCCCACTTCCCGTATCCGTTCCCCTCGCGCTCTCAGGGGATAAAAGCGCGCAATACCATCGGCAGATAGACGGCTTGCCTGACATCGGGGCGCTCGACGATGGCGACCGGCAGGCTGGCGCTGATGGGCGCCGTCATGGCGCAGCTCCACGCTTCGAAGATGACGGATTGGCTGCCGGTGGTCGGGAAGGTGTGGCGCAGGGTCAGCGGGTTGTTGAGGGTGGTTGCCGGCGCGCTGGCGCCTTCGCCGTAGTTGACGGTGTAGGTGTAGGGGATGGCGATCGTAGGGGAGACGGCGGCGCGAAATTGGACGGCGGTATCGGTGTAGTAGTCGCCCGCCGTCAGCAACGTCAAGGCGACGCCGGTCACGTCTACGCAGACGCCCTCCAGATTGAAGACGGCGGCGGCGGTTTTGTTGTCGTCCATCGTTACGGTGACGGTGGGGCTCGTTCCGCCAATGTCGCCGGCCCAACCGACGAAGGTCGAGCCGGGGTTCGCCGTCGCCGTGAGCGCTACGGCAGCGCCGAACAGGTGGTAGTACTGGCCGACGGTCGGCGTGACGATGCCACTGCCCGACCCGGACGTTGCGATGGTGAGGGTATAGACAGTCTGCGATTGTTTTTTGATGATGACGGGCTGCGCCCGGCTCCAATCGCCGATGGACAGGGTTTCGCTCAAGACGGTCGGCGGCCACTGATCCGGCCGGACGCGGAAGATTTTCGTGAGGGTCAGCGGTTGCATCGCGCGGAACGGCACGCGCCATTCGAGAACCCCATCGCCGAACGCAGCGCCCCCGACGATTTGCCGGAGCTGCCCCTGGGGCGCAGCGTAATCCACCAGTTCCAGCCGGTTGGAATGCCACATTTCGCGCAAGGTAAAAGCCGAGGGCGTCGTGACGACGTCGGTCACGGTAAGCAGCTCGCCGTCCGCGACGGTTATGTTGAACCCCGGTTGCCAGGGGACGCCGTTGACCCGCTTCTGCCATGCCGGCAGCGGCACGTCGAAAGGACGGTCCGCCGTGAGGATCGCGCCGTGAACGTTCATCTGCGCGGCGTTGTGGATGCGCGCGCCCGCGCCGGCGGTGACTTCGACGGTGAAGGTGATGGCGACGGAGGCGGGGAGCGTCGCCAACGCAGCGGCGCGGCGGCGCGCACGCTCACCCTCCGGCGCGTTGCTCCAGTAGATGGCGTTGTCAGCCTCGTCGAAGTAGGCGACGCCGTAGCTGGCGGTCACTGGGCCGGTGAACTTCACGCCGGAGGACAGGGCATCGGTCAGGTATAACGGCCCCACGAGCGGGTTCAGGCTCTGGTACGCCAACGTGTAAGTGACCGGTTGGCCGTTGTAGGCGACGGATGGGCCGTCTTTGACGAAGACCGGCGCCTGGAAAGCCAGGCTGCGCTCCTCCGGCGGCAAGCCGGTGGGCTGCAACTGCTGGGAGATCGTGATGGGGGTCGCCGCGGCGGTGATGTGCAGCGTTCTGACCAGTCTGGCGGCGCTGTTGGGCGGCAGCGTGGCATACCAGTCGCCGTCGCCCCCGGCGATGACGCCGCGGCTGTGATCCTCCGCGACCAACGTCACCGGATGGCCGTGCCAGTCTTCGGCCAGTCGAACGAAGAGCGGCGCGCGCCCCGCGTACCTCAATTCGTCTACAATCTGCACGTCGTCGTTGGGGGCGACGGTGAACGGCCCCGCAGCGTACCGGCCGAGGTCATGGCCGTTGATGTAGACTTCTTTCGTCCAGGTGATGGCGGCGCGCGGCGCAACGGAGAGAGCGTGTTCGGCCACACGCATAGACCCGGCATAATCGAGCGTTGCCGCATTCGTGAGCGTCGCGGGGGCCTGCGCCGCGACGGTCGCGTTGAAAGCGACGGTGACGTTCCCCGTCCGTGGCAAGCTCCCCGGCGCCGAGCAGCGGGTGGTGGTGTTGTGGTTGTAGTCCAACGCCCACACCTCCGGCGGCCAGCGCCGCTCGATGAACGCTATGCCGGTGTTGCTGGCGTCCGGCGCGCCGCAGGTGAAAGTCGCCAGCACGTTACACGACAGATCGGTGACGACGATGGCGTTGCTGTTCCACCCCGAGTGGTACAGCACGCCGTTCTGGGCGTCGTAGTCAATCCCGGCCGTGTCAATTCCCGGCACGGTGCAGGTTTTCAACTCGCCCCAGCTGTCTTCGACGAATTGGCCGGTTCTGATCAGATCAACCTCGTAGACTTTTCCCCCGTCGAGCAAGCGCGTGACAAAGAAGCGGGCCGGCGAACCCGGCGCGATGGCAATGTCCACCAGACTGTTGATTTCGGCGCCATCGTAGCTGTCGTTTCCCGCGCCCGACAGTTCCCAGGCGTTGAGTACCCGTCCGGTCGCATCAATTTCGACAATATTGTCGCTGCGACCGCTGCCGCCGCTGTAATCCACCAGGAAATAGTGTCCGGTGGTAACGTCGTAGCCGATGCCGGTGTGCGCGTTCAGCCCGGCCGGCCAGCCGGGGTTGATTTGGGAGAGGGTGAGGCGGTGCAACACCGGGTGCGCGCCGGAAAGGCTCACGTCATTAAGATAGTGCGCGGCGTCGCTTTCGTGGGTGTAGCGCAGGATGCCTTTATCGGGGTTGTAGTCCAGCCCGGCGCCGTTCGTGGCCCAGGTGTGGGTGAAGGTTTCGAGGAGTGCGCCGGGGGTGGTCGCTCCCGGCGCCGGCAGCGCTGCCGTCCAGTAGACGGCGCGGGCGGTGTCGCTGTACCAGGCCGTCCCGGAGGAGGCGTTCAGCCCGCCGGCAAAGTTCAGGCCGGGGGGCAGTCTGTCGGCCA
Source organism: Anaerolineae bacterium (assembly GCA_034429675.1). Lineage (GTDB taxonomy): Bacteria > Chloroflexota > Anaerolineae > B4-G1 > SLSP01 > JAKQHY01. The sequence goes on from DAOUFX010000617.1 coordinate 6,205, forward strand.
GATTGACCGCGCCGGTGAGCCACTCCGAGTGGGTGATGCCGAGGGTGTAGGGGACCACATCGCCCGTATAGGCCCACTCCGGGCCGTTTTTGGCGACGCCGGCGCCGTCTGCGCACGCCGGGCAGAGCGCGATGGATTCGACCGCGCTGCTCGCAGTTCCCTCCGCACCGGCGCCGCCGGCGACGATCAGTTTTCCGCCGGCGACGCCGCCGCCGGGCCCCATCCGTTTCTGGTTCAGCGGCGGGCCGGCCTGCCAGCCGGCGGCCAGGTTGTCCAGGTCCAAAATCTCGACGGTCGCCGACCCCGCGCTGCTTGCCGCAGGCGAGCCGCCAAAAGCGACGAGGTACCGGTTGTGGACGACCGCGACCCCCGGCGATTGGCGCTCCGCCCTCAGCTGCGGGTAGCCGGATACCCAGGCGTTGGCGGCGCAGTTGTAGACTTGCACCCGCGCGCCGGCGTCCTTGTCGCCCACCAGGAAGATCAGACCGCGCGCCGTGACGGCCGTCGCATACCGCTGCGGGGCCGGCATGTTTCCTGCGGCGACCCAGCCGGCGCCGGGGTCAGCGGGATCGTACACGTAGACCGCCGCGGTGGGCGTCTCGGCGTTGGGGTTGCCGCCCATCAGGTAAATCTTGTCGCAGGCAGACGCCAACCCGCCGCCGCTGGTAGCGACCGGCAGGGTGGCCGTGAGCGCCGTCCACTGCGCGCCGGAGGGCTGCGCCGGGTCGAGCGCTTCGAAATTGGACAGGTAACGCCCGCCGCCGTAGCCGCCGGCGACGTAGATTTTCCCATCGAGTTCGGCGGCGTCCATGATCGCCGCCGCCGTGGGTTTGTCGTCCAACGTCTCCCAGCCGGAGCCGGGCCGGTAACGCCCGGTGTAGCTGAGCGTCTGGTTGAGGCTGCCCTGCCCTCCAATCACGTAGACGGCGTCGTCCACCGTCGCCGAGGCGCCGCGCTGGAAGGCGGCTGCGGGCCTGTCCGGTTCCATCTCCCAGGATTGTTCCAGCAACGCGGCGTGTTTTTCGATGACCACCGTATCGGAGAGGGCCGGGTTGCTGGCCATGCGCGCCGTGACGGTGAGGTAGACCGGCGTATTGAGCGACACGCCTTCATCAATGTGCACCTGCGCTGCAAAAGACCGGGCGGTGTTGTTGGAAACCACGCCCAGTGAGGCCGGAATGTCCAGGACGGTCGCGCCGAGGCCGGCGGAGGCGGTCAACACCACCTCGCCGGAGACGCCGGAGCGGTTGACGAAGGTCAGCGTGTGTGTCTGCGGTATGCCGGAACACCCATCCACCTTGAGCAGACCCGGCGACAACGCTGCGCCGGTGGTCAGTTGGCACGTCTTCAGCCGCACTTCATCCACGGCATACCCGTCGTCGGGGATGGGATAGTCGTCGTAGAATTGGAAGCGGATGCGGAACGGGTTGTCCAGCGACAGTCCGTGCGCGGCGGCGGCGCCGGCAATGTCAACCTGATCGTTGCGGAAGTCGTTTTCGCCGGCGCCAAACGAAAGTACCGGGCGCCAGGACGCGCCGTCGTCGCTGATGAAAACGCCGTCCTGCGGGTCATTCTCGTCGCCAAACCCCCGCCACCAGAAATCCAGCGTCACATTGTCCAGCTGCGACAGGTCTTGGGTCACGTCGAGCGCGGCCTGGGAATAGCTGCCGCTGCTCCTGGCGTCGAGCAGAACGCTGTAATTTCCGGCGTAGGGGTAGCCGGTGGTGACGCTCACTTGCCCGTTGGTCATCACGCTGGTGCTCCACGCCGGGCCCAGCGCGCCGCTCTCGAAGCCGTCGTAGAATACCTCGGCCCATTCGTAGCCGGGCGCAGAGCACGTCGCCCAATCGGGTTGGAGGGCGAGATCGGGGAGGGCGCGGTTGGCCGCCAGCTCGCCGGCGAAGTATACCCGCGTGACGTAGCCGGGTGCCGCAACCGTGAGGGTGTAAGGAATTTTCGCGGCCAGGCCGGGTAGCTGGTAGCGCCCGGTGGCGGGATCGCTCCACGTTTCGTTGTGGGGCGCGGGCGGGTCGAGGGGGACGCCGCTGACGGTGACGTGCGCGCGGAGCGGAGAGCCGGTATGGGCGTCCACTACTTTCCCGTTGATGGCCCAATGGGAGACCGGTGTGAGTGGAATGTCGGCATGCCCACCGTCTGCGCCGACGATCGCCGTGACGCTGTTGGGCGCGTAGCCGTAGACCTGCGCCGTCACTGTGTAAATTTCGCCGCCGGGAACCGGCAGACTGTAGGCGCCGCCCACATCGCCGGCGCCGCTGTATGGCGTCCCGGTCGTGCGATGGACGGTTCCCACCCAGGCGTCCGGCAATCCGTGGCGCGTGGCCGCGTCGTACACCGTCCCGACCAAGTTCCCCCAGGTGTAGGGTTCGGAATCGAACCAGACATCGGCGTTGCCGCGCCGGTCGTCGCCCCACACGGTGTAGAAGTAGCCGCCGCCGGCGGCAGCGCCGTCGTAGTCGCCGTGGTAACAGGCGGCGAGGCCCGTGTCGCCGGCGACCACCGCTGAGGATTCGTCGCTGACGCGCCAGTTACGGCCAAAGCTTTGCCCGTTGTCGTGCGAGACGGCGCCATAGCGGTCGTACAGCAAGTTGTCGGCGCTGTCCAGCCGCCGGTCGTACCAGAAGACGGCGATGTCGCCGGTTTCGGCCACGGCCAGAGCCGGCGAGAACTGGTCGGTAGCGTTCGTGTTGTCGTTGACCTGGATTTCCGGTTCCCAGGTCGCGCCCCGGTCGGTCGAGCGGCGGTAGTAGACATTGACGATGTCGCCCTCGCCATAGCCGTCGGGATCGTAGACGTAGACGACGTGCAAGACGCCGTCCTGGCCTGCGGCGAGCTGCGGGAAGGGGCTGTGGCGGAGGTTGCCCTTGAGCGCCGGGCGCTCACAGGCCGCCGTCGCCGCGGCGTCGCGGGGATTGACCCGATTGTCCATCGGATTGGCGAGCGGGGTCCACGTGGCGCCGCCGTCGGTCGAGCGGGCTATTTCGATGTCAATGGGGCCGTCGGGGAAGACATCCCAATGCGTCCAGGCCACGTAAACGTCGCCGGTGGCGGGGTCAACGGCCGGCCACGCGCCGTTGACTTGATTGTGCTGGCTGACATCCACCGGCGTGGCCCAGAGCGCGCCGCTTTCGGAGCGGGCGACGTAGATGCGCCCGTCGCTGTGGTCGGTCCAAACTGCGTAAAGGCGCCCGGCGTAGGGGCCGGACGTGTTATCTACGGCCAGCGTCGCCCGGTCGTCGTTGGCGCCGCTGTGAACCATCTCTTTCCAGGTCGCCGATTCACAGCGAGCACCCAGGTCCCACACCCCCAGACCATCGCTGTGCAACGTAGCCAGGTAGAAGCGGTTGCTGGCGCGTCGCCAGACCAGAGTGGGATAGCCGAGGGAATTCGCATCCAGCGCGCCGCGATCCACCCACGTCGCGCCGCCATCCGTCGAGCTGCTGAAGCCGGTGAAGCCGGTTCCCTGCACGACGCCGTGGTACGAATCAACGTAGGCGGCGCACAGAACGCCGTTGGTCTCGTTGTAGGCGACCACGGCGCCGTTCTGAGTGAGCGAAGCCGAATCGCCGGTGGGGTCATTGACCGCCGCGTCAGCGCCCAGGGCGGCGACGGCGTGTGAGCGCATTGCCAGCATCGGGGAAGTTGCCGTTTCAGCGGGCGGCTGAACCGTAGATGCCGAGGCGCTCTCCGGGGCATTACCGAAGGGCGTGATCAGTATCATGAGAATCAAACTGAGGCGAAACCATCTTGTACGCATGTCTCTCCTTCAAAAATAGTTGAAAGTTCGCTGACACGGCGGAGGGTAAAAAGGGACATGTTTTTCGTGTGGGTACCCCCGCACGAAAAACACCTTCTTTTATCGTTTCCGTCGCCAACTGGGAGGAAGGGGGGTTTTTGCGGACGGAATCCGCAAAGTTTTTTTGGAAAACCAAAGACGCCGGATCGCATCGAGTTCATTCACGATTCGCCATGCAGCCAACCCGGTCTGGTTAGGGCCGGGAGCGCTGCGATCTTGTTGTGAACTTCGATAAGTCCGGGTTCTCGATTTTTATGAGAGGTTACGCCTGGGGAAACTGCTAGGAGGTATTTTCTGAACGCATAGTTTTTGCTCCTTTCTACTCTTATTACAACGATTTGAAAGTTTTATAAACTGAAAAGAGGTTTTTCAGGTTCGTTTTTTATTTTTGTCCCAGCGGCGGTGTTGAAATGGGAGCGCATGGAGGGATGCTCTAAGCTCATTATAGTCATCCAGGGGAAGCCCGCAAACAATGCGCATAGTTCGGGCGCACTTCGAGATGGGGGAGAATCCATATTTTCGTAGAGACGCAAAATTTTGCGTCTTCTTCTATGCGGAGAAAGACGCAAAATTTCGCGTCTTCTTCTATACGGAGAAAGACGCAAAATCTTGCGTCTCTACGTTTTTCTTCGCCCCGTAATTAGAATGCGCCCGCATAGTTCTATAGTTTTTTAGTCGTAAGAGTGGGAGAATCCCTGCAAATGCCGGGGCGACCGGTGTCTA
>DAOUFX010000618.1:0-6732 GCA_034429675.1 Anaerolineae bacterium
AACCCCCTCCCCTCAGATTTTGAAATTGTGTTAGACTATGCCCGATGGAACGTAACACGTCTCTCTGAGTTGAGACAAGAATGAGGAAACCATACTCCATAACCATAATTGCCGGGATCACGCTATTCTTCAACGTGATCTTCTGGGTGGGAGAAAGTCTTTTCACCGCCTGGTATCTGCACACTTCTCATTACCCAACCCCATTGCGCACTCTGAATCCATGGATTGATTGGGCATTGCCGCAAACCTCTTATAGTCTGTTTGTACGCATCGTGTTTCTGATTTTTAGCCTCGTGGGTGCAGGACTGGTTCTCGCGTATGCAAACCGGCTGCACAAAACCACCCATGCGCTTCACGAAAGCGAGCAACGGTATCGCACCATGTTCGAGAGCGTCCCCGTGGGTGTATGCGTCAGCACCCTTGACGGTGATTTCGTCACCTACAATCGCGCCTTTTGTGAAATTCTTCACAATCCACCCGATCAACCGATCAACTTCGGCAACGCCATCGAGATCTATCAAAACCCTGCCGACCGCGCGAGATTGCTAAAAGAACTGCAAACTCATGGGCAGGTGAAGGATTTTGCAGTGACGTTGCAGCGAGTGGATGGCGCGACTTTCAACGCCAGCATCACTGTCTCACACGACAAGCTCGAAAACAAATCGGTGTTGATGACAACCGTTCAAGATGTCAGCGAGCAAGTTCAGGCGCGGAGCACATTGTTGGCCGAACGCATGACGCTGGCCCGGAAAATCGAAGAGCGGACGGCCCAATTGCTTGAGACCAACGCCGAACTGGTGCAAACCGCGCGCCTGCGCGACGAATTCCTCGCCAACATGACCCACGAGTTGCGCACCCCGTTGACCCTGGTCCTGACGCTTACCGAGATGCTACAACAGGAACTTTACGGGCCGTTGGGGACCCGCCAACGGGAAATCTTGTCGAATATCACAGAAAATGGGCAGCACCTGCTGTCATTGATCACCGACATCCTGGACGTATCCAAAATTGAGGCCGGGAAACTGCAACTCAACATCACGAGCTTTTTCATCGCGGCGGTATGCCAGGCCAGCTTACACTTTATAAAATCGCAAGCGCGAAAGAAAAACATCACCGTCTTTTCCACTTTGCCGCAAGAAAACATAGCCATGCAGGGAGACGAACAACGCATCAAGCAAATTCTGATCAACCTGTTGAGCAATGCAGTCAAATTCACCGCCGAAGAGGGCCAGGTCGGTCTGGATGTCCGCGTTGAGGAAGACAACAGCGTCGTTCACCTTACCGTCTGGGACACCGGTATCGGCATCGCGCCTGACGACATGGGCCGGCTATTCGAGCCGTTCACACAAGTGGATGGATCTTCTACAAGGAAATTCGAGGGGACCGGGCTGGGATTGGCGCTGGTAGCGCGTCTGACACGCATGCACGGCGGATTCATCAGCCTCGAAAGCAAGGTCAACGAGGGCAGCCGCTTTACAGTTTCACTCCCCCTGCAAGGGACCGGCGGGTGAGCGAATCAGCGAATTACGAATTACGAATTACGAATTACGAATTACGAATTACGAATTACGAATTACGAATTACGAATTACGAATTACGGATTACGGATTACGGATTACGGATTACGGATTACGGATTACTAATTTCCGATTTCACGTTTCACGTTTCACGTTTCACATCCCCGCCTACTGCGGCAGCTCTTTCCACCACGCCGCCAAAGTCTCCAAAACCACTTGCAGATTTTCCCGCCAGAGGGTGTCTTCCCACGAGAGCGCGATCCACAGCTCGCGGCGGCCAACGCGGGCGCGATCCTGCAGTTGCCGGCGCAGTTGCCCCACTTTGTCGGGATTGAGGTCTTTGAGCCAGGGAGGGCGCAGCGCAATCTGAGCGCTTTCGACCACGATGGAGGGGATGCGCGCGTCGCGCGCCAACACCTTGAGGCGCAGTTGGTAGAGCATGTTTTGCGCCATCAACGGCAGCGGCCCAAAGCGATCCTGGAGTTCCTCTTGCAGACGTGCGATCTCGGACTCGTCCGTCAGATCGGCGAGGCGGCGGTAGAGCTGCAGCCGCAATTTGTCGTCGGGGACGTAGCTTGCCGGCAGGCCCACGGCCAACGGCAATTCAATAGTGACGGAACCGATCGGCTCCGGCGGCAACGGTTTGCCGGCCTGTTTGGCCCGCATCTGATTCACAGCGCCGCTGAGCATGCGCGTATAAAGCGTAAAGCCCACAGCGGCGACGTGCCCGTGCTGTTTGCGTCCCAACATCTCTCCGGCGCCGCGAATTTCCAGGTCGCGCAGGGCCACCGAAAAACCGCCGCCCCGGCTGGCCGTTTCGTCCAGTGCCCGTAGCCGCAATTGCGCGTCCTCGCTCATCCGGCGCTTGTGGAAAAAGTAAGCGTACCCGCGCCGCGTCCCACGCCCGACACGCCCGCGCAACTGGTACAATTGCGCCAGGCCAAAGCGGTCGGCGCGCTCTACAATCAACGTGTTGGCATTGGGAAAGTCCAAACCGCTCTCGATGATGGTCGTGGTCAACAAGACGTCCACCTCGCCGGACGTGAAGCGGCGCATGACGCGGGCCAGATCGCGCTCGTGCATCTGCCCGTGGGCCACCTCGATGCGCGCTTCCGGCGCCAGCTCTTTCAACCGCTCCGCCACGCTGTGGATGGACTCCACCCGGTTGTGGACGTAGAAAATTTGTCCACCGCGTTTGATCTCCCGCAAAATGGCCCGGCGGGCCACGTCGCTGTCGTAGGGGCCGATGTAGGTAGCGATCGGCAGGCGTTCCTGAGGCGGCGTCTCGATGATGCTGATGTCGCGCACGCCGGTCAACGCCAGGTGCAACGTGCGCGGAATGGGCGTCGCAGTCATGGTCAACACGTCCACCTCGGTGCGCATGCGCTTCAATCGCTCCTTGTGCGCGACCCCAAAGCGTTGCTCTTCATCAATGATGGCCAGCCCCAGGTCTTTGAACGCAACGTCCTTTTGCAACAGACGATGCGTGCCGATAACCACATCCACCTTCCCCTCGGCAAGTTGAACGAGGACTTTGTGCTGTTCGGCGTCGGTGCGAAAGCGCGATAGGAGCTCGACGTGGACCGGAAACGGTTCCAGGCGCTCCTGGAAGGTCTCGAAGTGTTGCTGCGCCAGCACCGTCGTCGGCACCAACATCGCCACCTGCTTCCCGTCCATCACGGCCTTGAAGGCAGCGCGCAGCGCCACCTCGGTCTTGCCATACCCGGCGTCGCCGCAGATCAGGCGATCCATCGGGCGTGCCTGCTCCATATCGCCTTTGACCGCAGTGATGGCGCGCACCTGATCTTCGGTCTCAACGTAGGGGAAGGCGGCTTCCAATTCCTTTTGCCAGGGTGTATCCGTGGGAAAAGCGTGGCCGGACGTTACCTGACGCACAGCGTACAACTCCAGCAACTCCTGAGCCATCTCGGCGGCGGCTTCCTGCACCCGCGCCTTGGTCTCTTCCCAGGCGCCGCCGCCCAGGCGATGCAAGCCCGGCTCGAAGCCCTCCGCGCCGACGTAGCGCGTCAACCGGTCGGCCTGGTGGATGGGAACGTAGAGCTTATCGCGGTTGGCATATTCCAACAGCAGGTATTCGCGCTCGATGTCGTCTACGCCGCGAGTAACCAATCCCTGGAAAATCGCGATGCCGTAATCTTCGTGGACGACCACATCGCCCGGTTGCAGATCGGAGAAGGTATGCTCCGGCGCGGCAGCGCGTCGCCGTGTGCGACGGCGCGGCTCCGGAGGCCGCCAGCCAAAAAGCTCCTCGTCGGTGAGAAGATGGCGCGTTCCGAGCGAGCCATGCCACTGCCAACCGCCGGGCGCCGCCACCTGAACGAAGGTGATCAACCCTTCGGGCGCTTCGGTCAACGTCTTGTGAACCGTAGGCGGGTTGAAATCCTGCCACAGCTCTGCCATCCGGGCAGCCTGCCGGCTGGCGACCACCACCTGATCCCCCAGGCTCGTCCACTGGCGCAAGCGGCCCATGGCCTCCGGCAGCCGCCCGGCAAAGTGCACCTCCGGCGTGAACGCCTCGACGAGCGGGCCATCTTCGCCGCTATCCAATGCGAGCGTGTGCTGCTCATCCAACAGGCTGCGCATCACCTCCCAGGTCACGTAAGGATCGGGCGGGTTGTGAGGCAGATAGCCTTCTTCCGTGGCGCGCTGGCGATGCTCCTGCGCCTCCAGCTCCAACTCCGCCCAGATCACCGGCAGGCGCGATGCGTGGCTCAGCGCGACGCGGGTCGTAGGCGGCAGGTAATGCAACAGCGTGCCGACCTCCTGATAAAGATAGGGCAGATAAAACTCCAGGCAGGGGAAAGGCGTCGCCGCTTCCAGGGCCTGCGCGTCGGCTTCGAGCGCGCTGCGCAGTTCGGTGGGCAAATCGCCGCTCAACAGGGACTGCAAGGCTTCCAGGGCGCGTTCGTTATCGCGGGGCAAAACCTCACGCACCGGGCCAAGCCAGAAACTTTCGGCGCGTCCCGTAGACAATTGCGTGGCCGGATCGAACGCGCGAATCGTATCAATCTCGTCCCCGAAGAATTCCAACCGATAAGGCGCCGTAGACTGCGCGGGGAAAATATCCAACAACCCGCCGCGCCGGCTAAACTGGCCGGGCGACTGCACGACCGTCACCGGCTCGTAGCCGATCTCGTTGGCGTGACGCGCCAGCGCCGTTAACGACTCTGGCGCGCCCGTCTCGATTTTGCGGGTCGCCTTGCGGAACTGGCGATAGGGCAACGTTCGCTGCATCAGCGCGCGCGCAGACGTGACCACCACCGGCGGTGGGCCGGGTTCGGGGGAGAGCCGCCACATAGAGAGCGCCGAAAGCACGTCCAGCCGGTCGCCGATGACTTCGGGCGTCCAGGGCGCACGTTCATAGAAAAGGATCGGCGGTTCGGGGAAGCGCAGCAAAGGCGTGGTTTCGTTCAGCCACAGCCGCAGCGCATCCACCAGACGGCGGCTTTCCTCGACGGTGGGAACAATCACCAGCAACGGCGCGCGCAAATCCTCGGCCAGCGTCGCCAGTATGGGGGCATGCGTATGCGCAATGAGCGACTGGGACGGCAACGTGATGTCATCCTGCAGCGCGCCGCGCAATTTTTGATAGGCGGGATGCTGTCGTATCCAGCTCAACAAACCCGAAAGCGAAGCCATGATGTTTTCTTAATCTCGCACGGGGACAAGACCCGCAACCGGCCGGGGCTCAGTCTTTATCTTTCGCGCCGTCGCCGACGCTTTCGATGCGCCAGGTCATGCCCTGACGTTGCAAATCCTGGGCGCGGGTGAGCCAGGCAAGAATCAAGTCACGCGCCAGACGTTGCACTTCCCAGGTAAGCGGCAATTCTGCCGCCGAGAAGTCCTGTAACACGTAGGCGGCGGGATCCATCTTGCCGGGGGGCCGCCCGATGCCCAATCGCAGGCGGGGAAAGCCCTGATCGCCCAGATGTTGCAGCGTGGACTGCACGCCGCGATGGCCACCGCTGCTGCCGGACTGCCGGTATCTCACCGTGCCCAGCGGGATGTCCAGATCGTCATAGACGACCAGCAAGTCATCGGGCTCTATTTTGTAAAACCGCGCCAGCCCGGCAATCGCCCGCCCGCTATCGTTCATCCAGGTCTGGGGCTTCGCCAAAATGACGCGCTGCGCTCCATTGGAAGTCTGAATGTACCCGTGGGCAGTCTGCGCCGACTGCTCCGTGCGGCTAAAGGTCAACCCGTGCGCCTCGGCCAGCGCATCCACCACCTGAAACCCGATATTGTGACGGTTCTTTGCAAAGCGCGGACCGGGATTGCCCAGTCCCGCGATCAGACTGAACTCGCTCACGAGCGCTGCCTTCGACGCATCTGGCGGAGATAGTAACGCACGGCGGCTTTGGTCAACACGTACAGGCCGCCGATCACATACAGGAAGACCGCCAGCCAAACCCCGGTCACAAAAGCCTCTTTGATGGCGGCGCCTGAAAAAATGTCGGCGGGGTCGAACTTGTCGGAGCTCTCGGCGGTGGGCGTGACGTTGGGGGAAAGCGTCGCCGTCGGATTGGGCGTCCCGGTCGGGGGGAGTTCCACCGTGGCGACGACGGGGGTCAGGTTGGTGACCGGTTGCAGGGGATCCGGTGTGGCGGTCGCATTAGGATCGGGCGTGGGCGTTTCGGTGACCTCCGGCGTCGGGGTCATTTCCTGGTTGGCGACCGTGAGATTGTTGATGAAATGCACATTGGGCGTGGTATTGCCCACTTCATAGACGACCAGCGCCAACACATACTGCCCGTTGGGGACCTGCGTAGTATCCCAAACGCCAAGTTCGCCGTTGACCACCATACTGCGCACATTCCAGCTGATCGGGAGATCCAGGCGCCAGTTTGTCTCAGAGGTGACGGTACTGCCGGTCGCGTAAAGCACACCATAAGATTCGAAATTGGAATGGGTGGCCGTGCCCTGAACTGAAACGAGGCCGCTGAGCGTACTGCCCTCGGTCGGGGACGTGATGCTCAGGTTCGCCTGCGCGACAGGCGCAGCCAACCCAGATCCTGCGTTTATAAAACAAAATAAGAACAGTAAAAGCGCGCCATGCCACAGTGCTCTTGTCAGTCGCATCTCGACTCCTCTAAGAATAGCGTTTAGCCGTTAGCTTTTAGTTGTTAGCCAGGAATTACCGCTGAACGTGATAAGTTAAAAGGGGGTGTTTGCGCGGGCGGGGGTACCCGCCCGC
>DAOUFX010000619.1:0-8122 GCA_034429675.1 Anaerolineae bacterium
TTCCAGCGCTACTTTGAACTTGAATGTATCGGTATGTCGCCGTCGTTTCTGTGTCATTCTTTCCTCCACAAGCTGGTCGTTGTTATTATATTCCACCTTAGCTCGTGGTCTCTTTTTTGGGGGTCATTATAGTCGCCCGCGTCATTCGCCCGGCGGTCAACCGCCGGGCTACGGGATCACGCCCCGTAAACGGGGCTTCCGGAAGCCCGCTTCAGCGGGCGTGGTTCCGTAGCGCAGGCGTTGACGCCCGCGCGTGAGCGGCGAACATACCGATGCGAAACGCAAACGCCCACCCCCGTAAATTGACACTTGGGCGTCCTCAATGAATATCCACCAGTCCTTCGATTCGCTTGCGAGCTTCATCTATGTAGCGCGAATTGGTGATTGAAATTTGGATGGCATGGTTGGGGCATTTGGCGACGCAGCGCCCGCATCCGATGCACCCCTCGTCAATGACCGCCCGATTCCCCTCAACGCGGATCGAGTTCAGGAAGCAGACTGAAGTACACTGCCCACACCCCGTACAATCGGAGGTGACTTCCAGCGTTACCTCGTCCAGCTTAATCATGTTTTCGTTGCGAAGTTCAATCGGCAGATGGCGCATGAAGCTCGATAGGCAACAGCATGCGCAGCAGAAACAGGTGACCAGGAAACGGTTTTTATCTTTCACCCCCACCCCAATTTTCGAGAAGATGCCTTGACTTTTAACCTGATTTTGTGTACGATGGAGGCATTGTTAGCGCTAACATTACTCACTTTACGCTTGAAAGGAAGATTGGGATGGCGTCAAAGACGTTGTTACCCGCAGAACGTTTTTTTGATCCGGCGTCTCCGCAACGCGAGGCCGCCGTGGCATTGTACCGGCGCGTCGCCGGGCTGCCGCTGATTTGTCCGCACGGGCACGTGGATCCGCGGATATTTGCGGACCCGGAGTACCGGTTCGGGTCGCCGGCGGAGTTGTTGATTATCCCCGACCACTACGTGTTTCGTATGCTCTATTCACAGGGAATTCCGATGGAGTCTTTGGGCGTGCCGCGCGCCGACGGCGGCACGACAGAGACGGATCACCGGAAGATCTGGCAGACGTTTGCCGAGAATTTCTATCTGTTCCGGGGGACGCCCAGCGGCGTCTGGCTGACCCACGAGCTGGTGAAGGTGTTCGGCGTCGAGGAGAAGCTCGACGGCAAGAACGCGCAGGCTATCTACGACGACATCGCCGCAAAACTGGCGAGGCCGGAGTTCAAGCCGCGCGCGCTGTTCGAGCGCTTCAACATCGAGGTGCTCTGCACCACCGACGCCGCTCACGACTCACTGGCGCAGCATCAGGCGATTCGCGACTCCGGCTGGAAGGGGCGGATTGTGCCCACGTTCCGCCCGGATGCCGTGGTGAACCTCGACGCGCCGGGCTGGCGCGCCAATGTGGAGGCGCTGGGCGCGGTGGTCGGCTACGAGCTGGACAGCTACACCAAACTGGTGCAGGCCTTGGAGGAGCGCCGCGCCTTCTTCAAGACGATGGGCGCACACGCCACCGATCACGCCGCGCTGACGGCCTACACCGGCGAGCTGACGCGACAGGAGGCGGACGCCATCTTCTGGCGCGCGCTCAAGGGCGAGGCGTCGGAAGAGGATGCAATGAAGTTCACCGGACACATGCTGATGGAAATGGCGCGCATGAGCATCGAGGATGGCCTGGTGATGCAGGTGCACGTGGGGTCGTTCCGCAATCACAACCCGGAGGTATTCGGCAAATTCGGCCTGGACAAGGGCTGCGACATCCCCGTCGCGTCGGAGTTCACGCGCAATTTCCGGCCATTGCTGGCGAAATACGGCAACGATGTGCGCCTCAAGCTCATTTTGTTCACGCTGGACGAGACCACCTATTCCCGCGAGCTGGCGACGCTGGCCGGGCACTACCCTGCGGTCAAGATCGGCCCGCCGTGGTGGTTCCACGACAGCCTTAACGGGATGCGCCGCTACTTCGATCAGATTATGGAAACGGCGGGCCTCTACAACACCGCCGGCTTCAACGACGATACGCGCGCCTTCCCCTCGATTCCGGCCCGCCACGACGTGTGGCGCCGCGCCGCCGCCGATTGGGTCGCCGGCCTGCTGGTGCGCCATCTGATTGACGAAGCCGACGCGGAAGAGATGGTGTACGCGCTGGCGTACGGGCTGGTGAAGAAGGCGTATGGGTTTTAGATTTTGGATTTTGGATTTTGGATCAGAAGCGTGATGCGTGAAGCATGATGCGTGAAACGTAAAGCGTGAAACGTGAAACGTGATGCGTAACCCCATGATTCATGATTCATGATTCATGATTCACTTTACCGCTGACCCGCTGATTCGCTTTCTCGCTGATTCGCTGATTCGCCGTGTTGATGGAGGATAAGATGTTAGCTGAGTTACGAGCGCTTGGATTGGATGTGTATGCCGCTTCTGTAGTTGAGGAGTGGGGAACTTTTTATTGTCTGGCGCGCGGCCCGCGGGGCAAGGTGTTGGCAGTCCAGGGGGACGCCGATGGATTTGCGGGAGAGCTGCGCGACGGAGTGCTGCTTGGGCCTTTGTCGGCGGCCAACGCGGCGACGTTGCGCGAACGGTTGTCGTGGCTGTGCCCGCAGCCGCTGGGGCTGGCTACCTCGGCGGGATGTGGGGACCGGCTGGGGCTGGCGACGCCGGGGCACATTCGCGCCGTGCGGGCGGTGGGCGGTGAGATCGCGCCGATTCTGGCGCAGCAGTCCATGCGCGAGAATGCGCGCACAGGGCGCACGCCGCAGCAGGTGATGGACGACGCGCTGTGGGGCGTTTTTCAGGAGGGTTGGCGCCAGCCGTGGGGCGCGGACGCCGATCATCTGAAGACGACGGAGGACGTGGATCTGTGTGTGGCCGCCGGCTACACGTTTTTCACGGTAGACCCCGGCGCACACGTGGACAATGCGGCGCACACCAATGCGCTGCCCACGCTGCGTGAGAAATTCGCGGCGTTGCCGTGGGACGCGCTGGAGAGCAGCCCTGAGGCGCTGAAGGCGCTGTACCTGGGACAGGCGCAGGTGATTGAGGATTTCACGCTCGCCTTTGACGAGGAGGCCTTGTTGCGCGCTGCCTGCAAATACGGACGCGCCATCGCTCACACGACTGCGATGTATCGTCACCTGGTTGAGCAAAGCGCGCGCCCCTTCGAGCTTGAAGTCTCGGTGGACGAGACTGACACGCCCACGTCGCCGTTGGAGCATAGCTTCATCGCGCGCGAACTGCGGCGGATGGGGGTGCAGTGGGTGAGCCTGGCGCCGCGTTACGTGGGACGTTTCGAGAAAGGCGTGGACTACATCGGCGACCTGGTCGAGTTCGACGCGGAATTTGCGCGACATGCGGCCATCGCGCGGGTTTTGGGGCCGTACAAACTCAGCATCCACTCCGGCTCCGACAAATTCAGTGTGTACCCGCTGATGGCGAAACACACGCGGCGGCTGGCGCACCTCAAGACGGCGGGCACCAGCTATCTGGAGGCGCTGCGCGCGTTGGCGACGGCGTCCCCGGCGTTCTTCCGCGAAATCCTGGCCCTGGCGCGGGCGCGCTACGACGAGGATCGCGCCACCTACCACGTTTCTGCGGATGTGGCGCGGACGCCGGATCCGGCGACGCTTTCGGACGCCGAACTGCCGGGCGTGCTGGACACCTTCGACGGGCGCGAAGTGTTGCACGTCACCTTCGGCTCGGTGCTGGACAGGTACGGCGCGCGCCTGCTGGCGCTGCTGGACGACCATGAAGCAACGCACTACGCGGCAATTGAGGCGCACTTTGTGAAACACCTGACGCCGTTCGCATAAAATAAAGTGTGTTTTCGTGCGGGGGTACCCGCACGCAAACACACTCCCGTTTTAACCCTGCCGCGTCAGCGGCCTATTTTTGAAGGAGCGTATGGACAAAGCCTATTTGGAACAATTGTTTGGACTGGCCGGCAAAGTCGCCGTGGTGACGGGCGGCGGCGGCGTGTTGTGCGGCGCGATGAGCCAGGCATTGGCGCGCGCCGGCGTCAAGGTGGCCGTGTTGGACCTGTTCCCGGAGAATGCGCAAAAGGTAGCGGACACCATCCTCGCCGATGGTGGCGAGGCCATCGTGGTGAAGTGCGACGTGTTGGACAAGGCCAGCATCGAAAGCGCGCGCGATGTGGTGGTGCAGGCTTTCGGCGCCGTGGACATTTTGATCAACGGCGCAGGCGGCAACAAAAAGCAGGCTTCGACCGGCGCGGAGATGTCTTTCTTCGACCTGCCGGCCGACGCGATCCAGTGGGTGTTCAACCTCAACTTCATCGGCACCCTATTGCCGAGCCAGGTTTTCGGCAAATTGATGGTGGATCAGGGCGGGGGCGCGATCCTGAACATCTCTTCGATGAATGCGCTGCGCCCGCTGACCCGCATCCCGGCCTATTCCGGGGCCAAGGCGGCCGTGAGCAATTTCACACAATGGCTGGCCGTGCATTTGAACCAGGAATATTCGAGCAACATCCGCGTCAATGCCATTGCGCCGGGGTTCTTTTTGACCGAACAGAACCGTTTCCTGCTCACCACCGAGAGCGGCGAACTGACCGCGCGGGGCAAAACCATTCTCGATCACACCCCCATGGGCAAATTCGGCGCGCCCGATGACCTGATCGGCGCCATGCTATGGCTGCTTTCTCCGGGCGCGAGCTTCGTCACCGGCGTCGTTGTACCGGTGGACGGCGGGTTCAGCGCCTTTGCCGGAGTCTAACCGCGTTCTCTATTGACACCCCAAATATTTCGTTGTATGATTGCTGTTAGCGCTACCGGTAGCGCTAACAGCATCCCTTCTTTCTTTGAGTGAGCCTATGTCGAAACGAATTACGATGGCCGATGTCGCTCGTGAAGCGGGCGTATCCCTGATGACCGTTTCGCGTGTGATCAACAACAAAGGCGAGGTCAATGCCACCACTCGCCAACACATCCTTGCCATTGTCGAGCAACTGGGATACCGTCCCAGCAGCATTGCGCGAGGACTGGCGACGCATCACACCCGGACCTTGGGCTTGGTCGTTCCCGACATTGGCAACGCCTTCTTCGCCGAACTGGCGCGCGGCGCCGAACATGCCGCTTATGCTCAGGAGTACAACGTTTTCCTGTGCAACACGAACGAGGATCAGAAGCGGGAACTGGCCGTGTTGCGCTCGTTGGAAGAGCAGCGGGTGGATGGTGTGTTGCTGTGTAGTTCGCGTCTGGAAGAACCCGTTTTGCGTGAAGCCATTGCTTCCCATGCCGCGGTTGTTTTGTTTAATCGCCGGTTGAGCGAAGACAACGTCGGCGCGGTGATCATTGATGACATCTACGGCGGGCAAATGGCGACGCAACACCTGTTGCGAACAGGCCATCAAGCGGTGGGGTTCCTTGCCGGGCCGGTGACGTCCTTCAGTGGGCGGTTGCGCACGCAGGGATACCAGGAGGCGATGGCGCAGGCCGGCGTCGCCGACGTCAACGCCTGGATCTCCTATTGTCCTCCGACCGTGGCCGGCGGGCGGGAAGCCGCGCTGAACCTGTTGAACCGGCAGTCTATGCTCACCGCGCTCTTTTGTTACAACGATTTGGTGGCCGTGGGCGCCCTGCAAGCGTGTGCGGAGTCGGGGCGGAATATCCCCGGCGATATTGCCGTGGTGGGGTTTGACGATATTCCGCTGGCCGCGCTGGTCACCCCGACTTTGACCACCTGCCATTTACCGCGTTATGAATTGGGTCGCCAGTCCATGCAATTATTGTTGGAATGTATCACGGGTTGTGATGAAGAATGCAATATGCGTGTTGTGCGTCCGGAACTGGTGATTCGCGCCAGTGCGCCCTGATGCGTTCCTGGGTTGATGGCCCTCCCCACTCTCGATCAGTCTGGCTTTCCCCAACCGGCTCGCCGAGCGCAAGGTGTTTATCCCCAACAGGGCGCAGAAATGTGCGCCCAAAAGGAGGTGCTTCGCCTGCGAGTACGATCACAAGGGTTCCTAAGAATGCGTTCTGTAAAAATGTTTTCGATACACCCGTAGATAGACAAGGAGGCTGATATGCGTTTCACAACGAATCGTCGCTTGCTGAACATGGTTCTGATGACAATTCTGCTGGCTTTGCCGTTGCTCAGCGCTTGTGCGACTCCTACCCCCGAGATTATTGAGAAGGAAGTCGTGGTTACCAAGGAAGTTGAAAAGACCGTCGTTATCGAAAAGACGGTAGAAGTCATCAAAGAGGTGACGGCGGAAGTTCCCTCCAAGTATGCCGAAGCGCCCCAACTCAAGGCCCAGGTAGACAGCGGCGCGCTTCCCGCGGTGGAGGAGCGTTTGCCGGAGAATCCCCTGGTGGTATTGCCGGTCAAGTCCGTCGGCGAGTATGGCGGAACCTGGTATCGCGGTTGGACCGGGATCAAGGATTTCCACTGCTTCGGGCGCCTCGTTTACGACACGATGCTGCGCTGGCCGCGCGACCCCGCCGACCCCGTGCAGCCCGGTCTGGCCGAAAAGTGGGAATGGTCTGACGGCGGCAAAACGCTGACCCTGTACCTGCGCAAGGGATTGAAGTGGTCCGATGGCGAACCGTTCACGGTGGACGACATCATCTTCTGGTGGGACGACATCGAAAATGATACCAACATCACCACGGCGCCCCACGCCGAGTGGGTGGTCAACGGCGAGCCGATGACGTTAGAAAAAGTGGACGACGTCACCATCAAACTCAAGTTTGCCGCCCCCAACGGGTTGGCCGAAACGACCGGTCTGGCTTTCCACGGCAATCAGTGGCCGTTGGGGTTTGAACGCTTCGGCTTCTTCGCTCCGCGCCACTATTTGGAACAATTCCATCCCAAGTACAACAAGGACGCCACCTACGAGGAATTTGAGGCCAAGGCATGGGAATACAACCCCGAACGCCCGGCCATGACCCCCTGGCTCATCACCAATTGGAAAGAAGGCGCGGATCACATGGTGGCCACGCGCAACCCTTACTACTGGAAAGTGGACGTAGAGGGCAATCAGCTGCCCTACATTGACGAAGTTTACTTTTACCTGGTCGAGAACAACCAGGCGATCGAATCTCTGGCCCTGGCCGGCAAGATTGACAAGCAGTCGCGCGGTTTGTCGCTGTCCTCCTACCCGGTGTACATGGAAAATGCCGAAGCCGGCAATTACCAGACTTTCTTGTGGACGACGGCGCAGGCTTCAGGCCTGACCTTCTTCCCCAACCAGAGCTATTCCGATCCCAAGTACCGCGAACTACTGCAAAACTTCAAGTTCCGGCAGGCGCTCTCGCAGGCCATTGACCGCGAAACGCTCAATGATGTTACCTGGTTAGGACAGGCGGTTCCGCGCACGATCAGCGTCGTGAAAGACTCGGCGCTCTTCCAGCCCGACATTGAGAACATCTACGGCGAGTACGATGTGGAACTGGCCAAGTCGTTGCTGGATGAGATCGGTCTGCCGGTGGGCTCCGACGGGATGCGCACCTTTGCAGACGGCTCGGACCTGACGTTGGTGGTCGAAGGGAACTCGCAGCAGGGTCAGGCTTTGAACGATGCCACCGAGCTGGTGGCGGAAAACTGGCGCAGCATCGGCATCAAGGTGAACGTTGAACTCTCCGCTCGGGATGTCTACTGGCCGCGCGCCGGCGCCAACGAGATCATGATCGCCACGTGGACCACCGATCGCGGTCTGGTGCCGATGATTGACCCGATCTATCAGTTCCCCTTCGACGAACGCTCGTGGATGGCCCCCTCCTTCGGCACCTGGTACAAGACCGGCGGCAAGGAAGGCGAGGAGCCCAACGCCGAGTTGAAAGAGCTGATGGATCTTTTCAATGAGTACAAGGTGACGGTAGATCCCGCCAAGCAACTTGAAATCGCCAAAGAGCTGGTGCGGAAGACCACGACCAACCTGAACGTCATTCAGACGTGTGGTATGGCGCCGGCGCCGGTGATTGTCAAGAACTACTTCCACAATGTTCCCAAGGAACACACCACGGACTGGTTGATTATGAGCCCCGGCACGCTGGACCCCAGCCACTTCTGGATGGAAAAGCACTAGGGATTTCTAATAAAGTCTGAACGCTGAGTGTTTTTGCGGGCGGGGCAGACCCGCCAAAACACT
>DAOUFX010000620.1:0-10217 GCA_034429675.1 Anaerolineae bacterium
TTCCAGCGCTACTTTGAACTTGAATGTATCGGTATGTCGCCGTCGTTTCTGTGTCATTCTTTCCTCCACAAGCTGGTCGTTGTTATTATATTCCACCTTAGCTCGTGGTCTCTTTTTTGGGGGTCATTATAAGGCGGTGTGGGCGTACGTCCAACCGGCGCTGCAATGGCTGGCCGCCGCCTGGAACGGCGTCAACTGGGCCGGGGGGCTGGCGCAGTTGCGCGACGCGGTGAATGTCGCCGGGCAACTGATTTACAGCCTGGTGGAGACGCTGCGTCGCCTGCTCACCGGCCAGAGCGCTACGGCCTTCGACCCGCTGCGCGGCGCGCTGGTCAACGTCCTCACCCTGATGGCAACGGCGTGGGATCGCTTCGCGGCGGATGCGGTGGCGTGGGGATGGAACCTCGTCGTGCAGATCGCCAACGGCATTATCGGCGCGGCGCGCTCGGTGCTGGCCGGGGCGATGACGTACCTGGGCAACTTCATCGGATTGTTTCTCAAGCCGGGCAGCCCGCCCAAACAAGGGCCGCTCAGCCAGATCGCGGAATGGGGCAAGGGCGTGATGGCCGTCTTCGTGGGCGGGTTCAAGAACGCCGACTTCAGCGTCTTCCGCGAGAGCCTTGCGCCCATCAAAGCCGCTCTGCAAGGCGCGGTCCAGGCCGGGACGCTCGACGAGGCCGGTTTTGCAACCACCTTCGCCGCCGTGCGCCAGGACGTGTCTCAACTGATCAGCGTCTTCCGCCAAACCGGCGAGATCAGCGAGGCCGTGCTGGGCGGGATCGCCGAGAAGTTGGGCGAGGGTGGGGCCGAACTGACTAAATTCCTGCGCCTGCAACTGCGCTACCAGAAAGCGCAGGAATCCCTCGCAGACGTGCAGGCAGAAGTCGCCGCTGCCGAGAAGCGCGGTTTCGTGCCGGCTGCGTTGCGCGCCAAATTGCAGTCCGCCGAGGATGCAGCGGACGCGGCCAAAGACGAACTGGACTGGCAGAAGGAATATCTGGCCGTCCAGGAAGAAAGCGTGGATCTGCAAACGCAACTGGTGAAGGCGCTGGAAAAGATGGCGAACGCGCTGGAGAAAGTGAGCGACGCGGGCGGCCTGGGACGTCTTCCCAAAGCAGAAGTCGCAGGCGGAGCGGGTGACCTGGTCGCGCCGGAAACGCCGTTCACGTCCACGTTGGGCGGATTGACGACGGCGCCGCTGTCCCTGGACATCGAAGGCGGCGAAGAATTGCAGCAGGCCATCGGCGGCGTCTCGGCGGAGTTCCAGGCGATGCGCCAAAAAGTGGAAGGTTGGCTCAAGCTGCCCGTCGAGGACAAAATCCGCACCATCCTGGACGCCTTCTCTGACGCGACGGGCATAGACTTGGCAGGGCAATTCGATAGCCTGCTCGGTTGGATCGAAGGCCTGAAGAAAACCGATCTGGGACAGGCACTTTCGGCGTTGTTCACGCAAGGGCTGGACGTGCTGCGCACCAACGGCCCGGCCTGGGCGCAGAAGTTGGGAAGCGGGTTGCTCGACCTGGTGCTCGGCGGGCTGGCGAACCTGCAACTGGGCTTCAATCGCCTCTACCTGCGCATCTACGATCTGCTGCTTTCACTCGTGCGTGCCTTCCTCAACATCCTCACACCCAACGCCGAGACCTGGGGACGCTCCATCGGGTCGGCCTTAGGAACGTTGTTCGGCAAAGCAATCACCTTCCTCACCGAGACGTTGCCCGAATGGCAGGCGAAACTGCGCGAGCTGCCCGGCCAGTTGCTCGCAGCCGTGGCGACGTGGATCGTCGAAAAAGGACCGGATTACGCCCGGCAGTGGGCTGCGTCCGTCAAAGATTTCGTCGGCAAGTGGGTAGAAATTCTCAAGGCCGAGGGGCCGGGATGGGTCGAGGGACTGACCGAGTTCGCGCGCGCTTTCCTGGTAACGTTCGTGGTCGCTTTCGTCGAAAACGCGCCGGAAGACCTCCAGGAAATGGTCGTCGCCGGGATCGAATTCGTCGCCAAGATCAAACAAGGTCTCGCCAATGCGTGGGACTTGTTGGCGCACGTCCGCGACAAGGTGAAGCTGTGGGTGACGCAGGTGTTGTTCAACTTCGCGCTGTGGATCATCAACCTAAGCCAGACCGGGCAGAAGATCGTGGACACCATCAAGGGCGGGATCAGCGCCGCGTGGGATTTGCTGGCATTCCTCAAGGAAAAGTTCACGGCGCTGGTGCAGACGTTGGTCAACACTCCCGGCGATCTGTTCGACGGCCTGCTGCGGATCGGGAACCTGGTGGTGGGCAAGGTCAAGGCAGGGATTGACGCGGCCTGGGATTTGTTCGGCTGGCTGTCGGGCAAGATCAGCGCGCTGTGGGATGGCTTGCTGCTCGACACCGGTTGGCAGGAGCGGGCCAAAGCAGCCGGCATCGCCTTCGTGAACAACCTCAAGGCGGGCATCGCCGCCGCGTGGAGCAGCTTCATCACCTGGCTTAAAGCCAAACTGGGCATCCTGGCGGATTACCTGCCCGGCTCCGAACCCAAGCGCGCCGATTCGCCCTTGCGTGGACTGAGCAAACGCGGCGCGGCGCTGGTGGAAAACTTCGCGGCGGGCATTGATTTCTCCACCGTGCAGCGCCAGCTCCGGGCGGAACTGGCGACGCTTCAGAGCGCTCTGGCAACGGCTGCGCCAGGGCTGAGCGCTGGCGTCACCGTCTACATGGACGGCGGGATGGAATTCCCGAACGTGCGCAATGGTCGGGATGCGGCGGGTTTCAGGGATGCCTTGCGACGGCAGACTTTGGAGGCGGCGATGAGGGGGAAAGGATGAGATAGAGTTAAATAGTGACCCAATCTACTGAAATTCCGGTGAATAAATTGTCGGGGAAGAAAACGCGCCGACCCATTTGGATCGGCGCGTATTTGGGCAGTGTGCTATTCACTCTGTCGTAAGCTATTGACGACGAGCTCGAATACTGATAAATAGGAGCTTTCACATCCTGTAGATATTTTTATGATGGATTCCAAGCTATCAGGCCGCCAATAAATTGCCTTGTAGCAGCCAGGATCATAATGCTCGGTGATGCCAAAAGCCGCCTGAGCACCGATGTTTATTTCGAGGAAATCTTGATCCGTTCCCTCAGTTACTCTCTCTTCCAAACGTCCCCGGAGAATTTCGGGTGTTATTGCCTCCGGATAAGTCTTGAAAACCCCCGCCACGGCAAATTCACCTAAAGTAAGCTGGATTTTTGGGTCCTGTGAAATATCGGCAGGATTTGCAGGTGCCCATGAATTTTCTTGAATTGGAATGAGAATGATCTCACGCTCGTTTTCGCTTTGTATCGCCCAGTCAGATGGATATAACAAAGAAAAATGATATGCATCGTTTACATAAGTTATCATTTCTCCAGGTTCAATTGTACGCATTGGCGTTGCAGTGATATTCTGTGTAGAGGAGGAAGTTGCTGCTGGTGTGGGAGTTTGCCGTATGCAATAGGTGCTGACACTCATAACCGCAATTAACGCAACTAAGATCCAAACTTTTCTGTACATTGGTGTACCTCCTTGAGTTTTATGCACATTCCTATGAAGTTACCCATGTCTTATTCGCAATTTGCATATACAATTACGTAATCCCGGCCAACCCCATATTGATTGGCAGCCGTCACCATGATCTGAGTTGCACCAGCAAAAAGTGTAACATCTGTCTGCCGGAAAGTGTAGTCGGGAAGTGTTCCATTTGGCGCAAGGGTATAATCATTATGTCCTTGTGAACTCAAAGTAGCTGAAGTTAATGCTGTTTCACTGTGAATAGTGCCTTCCAAGGTAATTAGACAACTATAACCATTGTCATGCCCATAGACAGGGGCCGTAATGTCAATTTGGGGAACCCGATCATCAGTTACATTAAAGGTATTCGTTTCGTCCAACCCGGGTTCAAAGCGTCCATTGCGATTCATGTCTTCATAGCCATCCCAGGCTGTGACATCCCAAAAACTATCATTGTCTGGGTCAATTTCCTTACGTTTTTGATCATCATCTATATCAGGATTTCTCCAGTGGTAAACACCGGTAACATCAAAAACGTATTCTCGGATATCTAACTTGTCAGGCACCAGGTCGTTATCAGAATCGGCAACTGATAGGTCAAGAAAGAACCTATACTTCTCATCAAAGTCGCAGATACCATCACCATCAGAATCATCTGTCGTATCAGCATTACCATCATTGTCTTCATCCTCATCAGAAAGTACGTCAGGAGCATTTCCCGCTCCCGACGGGCCAACCCATGCATGTGTAGTTTCATCATCCTCATAGCTGACCCACTTGGCTCTATCCCATGGGTCTAATAGGTGAATGAACTGAAATTCGACTGTTGAAAGCGTAAATTCTGTATATCCATCAATAACACGCATATGTCCTCTGATACGTGACATAATAGGTTGATCGGCATCTATCCAATTTTTGATTTCTTGAAAATCCGGTTTTCCTGTATGTAACAAGACGGGCTGTCCTAACGCCCAAGAAAGTATGTCGGTTTCTGCGGGATCGGGTGGCGGCGCGACGCCTATATCATGCCCCAGATCAAATTCCGGGCCTGGGAAAAAGTCTTTGAATATCTCGTAGCTGATACGATCTTGGCTGAGAGTGCCCCCATAGTAAGAAGCTATCATAGAAACAGACGCTCGCACACAGTATTTATTGCCATGGGCTCCTCTGTCAACATGAGGAGCATCCCACGCAAAATCACCCGTCTCATTATCTCCATCCAAGCAGAGCATATTGGTGTCTTTGTGTTGTAGTTGCCAGGTAATGCCCAATGTTTTACTGGCAGAAGTAGCTGACGGTGAATTGAAAGATATATTCGGAATTGTCAAACTATGGATTTCGACCCCCGAAGTCCAATTGCTTTCACCATCGGGGAAAATAGTCTTCACCCGCCAATAATAAGTGCCTTCAAGTATTCCTGCTGTGGGCATATAAGCTGGCGTACCAAGAACTGTATCGGTCACAGGAGACGTGAAATCAGCCACATCATCCAATTGAAAACGATATCCTGTTGCACCAAATAACGCATTCCAACTTATTGTGAATGTTTCGCTATCGATTGTTGCCCCCGCAGATGGATAAAACCAGGAAATGTTTGGCAAGGCATTGACAGCGCCCTCTGTCACTTCGCTGGTCTGATACAGCGTCCAATAATCGGGATGGTGAAGCAAGCTGCCTGGAAGTAAACCGATTGATTCGCCAGGCTGTAAAACGAGATCGGGGGATGCTTCCCCCAAACCACGGTAAGTATTCACAAATAGCGCTTCAGGCCATGCTCCAGCTACACTTGCATTATGCGCATCTTCCTGTGGTACTGCTCCCCAGGCCACAAAATCTGCTATCGAAGACGATAGTATGCTGGTAAAAGATGTCGGTGCATTCACAACAGTGCTGGAGGTATTTTTGAGAATCAAGGGCAAGTAGATGAAATATCCGTAGCTATACAATGCGCATTGATCTGCATCGTCCTCAAAGACATTCACCAACGTGCTATGCAAAGTGGCTACATTGTCAGTAAAGTCATAATCATCATAGGCGCTACCTAAACCATCAAATATGACTACCACGAATCCTCCTGCGGGCACGACGGGCAAGTCATGAGGAAACCGATACCAATGTCCATCCTCATCTGTCAAACTGAATCCATTCAAATTGGCTATTGTGTCTCCTGTATTCCGTAATTCTACCCATTCATATTGATCTGGTTGGGGGTAGAACAATACTTCGTTGATGATGATAGTAGTCTCGCCATTTCGTGTTGTGTGGAACAAAGCATTATCTGATTCGTCTATCGTGTTTTCTCCGAGTGGTTTAGCAACCACAACAAGTGGTTGCAGCCCAATGGTCAACAACAATATTGCTGTAATTAGCTGATAGAATCTACGCTGATACATGGTTCGCCTCCTAATCGGTATAGAATTTTCTATTTAATGCCAATAAACCCGCCTCAAGGGATTTCGCGTCTCATGATGCCCCGTCAATCATGCGGCGTTTTTTTGCGCACAAGGGGCCATTATAATTAAAATTCGGAAAGAGACAAGGGATGAAGATAGAAGATTGCAGGCAATAGTTTCGCGAAAGCACTAGAAATATAAGGTTACACCAGTGGGTGCGCACCCTTGACAATCCCCTAACCCACACTATACTCTCCCCCATCAGGCCGCGAGTGTTCCACACTTCTCGGCCATCCTGATCAACACGGTACGTCCGTTCTTTTTCGTTCGCACACGGAACAAGGCGGAGTCTCGGCAAAGAGGCTCCGCCTTGTTTTTTGTCTGCGATGAAGGAATGGACGATGACCGGAATTAACAGTATCCTGGAATTGGTTCCCCGGAACGGCGCGAGTGTGGCGTTCAACGTCTCCGACGATCTGTGCGCGGTGACGACGTACACGCTGATCCCTGACCTGGACACGCTCGATCTGCACGAGGACGAGCGCCGCCAATACGTTTACAGCGACAGCGTCAGGGAGGGCGGGTATCTGGCGCAGAGCCGCGCACCGCTGGTCAAGGTCACGCTGGATTGTGTGCTCAAGGCCACATCCCGCGCGCACCTGGCGGCCGGATACAACGCGCTGCACCGGGCGTTGGCCGAAGGCGGCTCCCTCAAGTTCAAACCTGAAGGCGCCACTGCCGGCGCGCCGGTTACGTTCTACGTTTACCTGCCCTCGCCGCCCCCACGTTTGCTGGATTTGACCGGCAACCGTTGGGACGCCGCGCCCAAGAATGACCGCTTCTTTACGCTTTACCTCGGCCTGGAACTGCAAACCCAGCCCATCGCTACCAGCGACCCTGCCGCGCCTGAAACCATCGCGGCGTTGTCCACGACGCTGGACAACTGGAACGGCGGCGGGTTGGCTCACAACGTTTTGATCCCCAAGACCCAACTCAAAGGCTCGTTGCCGGCGTTGGTGCGCCTCTTGCTCACGCCGGCCAGCGGGCAGGTGTTGGGCCGCGTGCTCCTGTGGACGCGCTCGGCGAAGGACAGCGTGCTGGCCGACCTGGCGACGTGCTACGAAGCCGAATCCGCGACGCCATTGGAGCCGGACACCTGGATCGCGCAAAGCGACGCGACGCGCGGCGGCGGTGGCTACAGGTCTCTTGACCCTCCCGAAACCTTCAACGGACACCGGTTCGGCCTGCGCTTTGCCCTGACCCATCCCGAGGATTTGCGCGGGCGCTTTGCCGTGATCGGCGTGGGCTACGATGGCGCGGCAGGCGCCGGCGCGTGGCGGCATCAGGTGCAACTCCGGGCGGGCAACGTGGCGCAGGTAGGCGCGGACGATTACTTCGCCGACCGCGCGCAGCAATGGTGCATGATCTACGCGGGCGAATTCGACCTGCCGCTCACCAACATGAGCGCCCTGTCGGATAACTACCAGGATGGGCCTTACCTGGAATGGTACAGCCGCCGTCTCCAGGGCGCGGATGACTTCCGGCTGGACGGAGTGTTCCTGGTCCAGGTCAGCGACGCCGATTTGCGCCAGGGGACGGCGCTGGACGTGCAATGTGAGACAGCGGGCGGGGTGACGAGCGCCGACGTGCTGCTGATTGAGAACCTGCCGGGGAACGACGGCTTGCCCACCGCGCGGGGTTACGTCGCCGCCGCCAATGGCAAACACCGGCGCGTGTTGCGCGACGCGCCTCGCGGCGACTTCGTGACCCTCGATCCGGCTTACGACCACCTCTTGCACGTCATCCACCAGCAGGGCGAGGTCACGCCCGTCTTTGCCGACAACTTCGACGGCTACGCGGGCAGCAAGTACCTGTTGATTTCGGCGTTGGACGACCCGAACTGGAGCGTTCTACTGGGCGCAATCGAAGCCAACGACGAGATGCCGGAAGGCGAAGGCGGAGTGCGTTTCTCGAACCGTGTGCTTTCTGGCTCGGACTACGCAGCGCAGATCAGCAAGGCGAAAAGCGTGGATTTGACCAACGGCGGGGCGTTTACCGCATCCGATTTCGTGTCCATCGTACATCACGTCAGCAGTCTGACCTACTCCCCCACCCTCAAAGTAAAGTTCGTCTCCGGCGCCGCCGAACGGTTGCACACGTGGACGGTGGGCCAGGCAGGGATACACACGTTGTACCAGAAGCTGTCGGCGGCGGTGGGCAGCGGCAGTCTGAGCGGAGTCACGTCCCTGTGGATTGAGTCGCGGGCGACCGACAACGACGTTCGCAAGACCAGCGTGGACTATCTGCGCATCGAGAAGGCCGATCCCGCCAACGCCGCCAGGCCCAACGCGACGGGCGGCCAGTGGCGGCTCAACGCCCGCGTCGCCGGGGAGCGCCCGTGGACGGTAGCCAACGACATCTACGGCGCAGGTGGTGTGCTGGCATGCATGGACGAGGCCGGCGGCGACGGCGTGAACGTGGCCTTGTTCAACCAGACCAACCCGCCGCCCGACAGGCGCATCGTCTGCCGCGTGATGCTGCGCGACCCGATGTCCGGCGCCGGGATCGTCTGGGACGCGCACGCCGACTTCCCGGAAACAGCGGGCGGTTGTTTCATGGCGACGCTCAACGCTTCGGGCTGGATACGGATGCAGCATTTCATCAGCGACGGCAGCAGCCACGCCATCGAGAACTACGCCCTCACCGACACGGCGCTTCAGAGCAACGTCTGGTACACCCTGGGCGTGCGTGCGCGTGGCTTCTACTCCGAGATTTACCTCGCACCCACGGCGACGCTGGCCGAGGATTACGCGATCTTTGCGGCTGCCCATCGCAAGCTTGCGACCATGTTGATGACCATCGGGCCGGGGCAATACAATCCCAACGGTTACTGCGGTGTGCACGGCGTCGGCAACGCCCGTTTCGACCGGTTTGCCGTCTACCGCGTGCCCGACGCCTTCGCGCCGGACGATCAAATCACCCTGAGCGGCAAGGCCGTCTTCAGGACGATCGCGCCCTTTGCATAAGCCATGGCCACTACCGAGCAAACCATCGAAAAACTGCGGGCCGAGTTGATCGAACTGCGCGCCCGCATCACCGCGACCTACAACCGGTTGATGGACGAACTGGCCCGGGCCGAGATCGGGCTGACCGGCGAGATCGGCGACCACGAGCACCCGGAGTACGTCCACGTGGGCGTCGCCAAAGTCATCACGGCCGTGCACACCTTCGCGCCGGATGCGGCAGGCGCGCCGTTTGTCTTGGGGGAAACGGCGCAAGGGCAGACCGTCGCCGGGTTGAAGGCCAACTATTTGCACACTCATCAGGGCGCTTTCCCCGACGACGCCACGCCGGGGTCGTTCTGGATCGTGCCGTTGGAGGATTGACATGCTGCTTTCAGTGTTCACGCCGGTCCACCCGGCCTCGCTTCCTTATATTGATGAAGCCTACAAGAGCCTCCTGGCGCAAGACTACGCCCGTTGGGAGTGGGTTATCCTGGCGAACGGCGGCGCAGAAATCCCGCCGCACGTCGCGCGCGACCCACGAGTGCGCCTGATTTCACACACCGGCAAAGGCGGCAACGTGGGCCAACTCAAACGCGCCGCCTGCGAGCGTTGCACCGGCGACGTGCTGGTGGAACTGGACGCCGACGACCTGTTGACGCCCGACGCGCTGACCTGCATCGCGCAGGCGTTCGCCGATCCTACGGTAATGTTCGCCTATTCCAACGACGCCGAATTCGCCGACGCCACCTGGGAGCCGCACGTCTACAGCGACTACTACGGCTGGCAGACGCGCCCGTTCGAGTATCAGGGCCATGCTCTGCAGGAGATGGTCGCCTGGGAGCCGTCGCCGTGGATGATACGCTTCATCTACTTCGCGCCGGATCACGTCCGGGCGTGGCGGCGCGCGGCCTACTACGCGCTCGGCGGGCACAATCCCGACCTGGAAGTGGCCGACGATCACGACTTGTGCTGCCGCACGTACCTGACCTACGGCGCAGCCGGCATCCGCCACATGGATCGCTGCCTCTACCTCTACCGCGTCCGCGCCGACAGCACCTCGCACGGTGCGCGCAACGACGCCATCCAGGAACAGACGCATCGCAACTACTGGACCTACGCCGAAGGGTTGGCGCTGCGAAAAAGGACGCGCTCTTACTTTGAGGGACGCATGCGTGAGCGCACTGCAAAAACAGCACATTAAAAACCGCAAAATGACATAGAACGGGCCAAAGGCCGGTAGAAACGAGCCGAAAGGGCTACCGTAAAGCGGCGCAGAGCTGCCAAAAAAGCGGCGCGT
>DAOUFX010000621.1:0-1650 GCA_034429675.1 Anaerolineae bacterium
CACCCCCTCAGATTTTGAGAAGATACAAATAAGAATAGGTCTTAACCGGTTACCTGTCCTGAGAAAACTCTGAGCGAATTCTAAGCACGACACACTCAAACGAAAAACCCGACCGGCGGCGCAGACGGCAAAATCCCCAGGCCCGGTCGGGTTAAGTTGATATTCAATTGATGAAATGATGTGGAACAGATTTAACCAGTTGGTGTAAATGGGACAGCTTGATTCCCACCCTCGCCTCTCCTTATCGCATTCCAAACACAATGTCGTATAGTGTTGCACGTTCTACAATTTTGTCAAGTTTGCAGTTCATTTTGTTTAACCTCAGACGATTGACCGGAGAGATGGTCGGTGGATTTCATCCCCAACAAAAAGCGCGTCACGGCGGTACGCCTGGCGCCTTCGATCATCAGAAAGAGCCCGGCGAACGTCGCCAGGTTGATGACCAGGTATTTCACAGCGATGCTGGTGGCCTGCCAACACACGACAAAATAGCCCGCCAGGGTGTTCGCCAGGAAGTGCAGGATGTAGAAAGGGTAACTGATATCATTGGCATAGCGCAGGAATGCGTGATTGCGGTTCAAGCAGGTATGCGCCAATCCGCACAACGCTACAATCCAGCTCCAGCGCCCCAGATAGTAGAGAAGGTGAATGATAACAACATTGCCTCCGGCGTAGACTAACGGCCAAATGGCCAATGCGGCGACGATGCCGGTTGCCAGCGCTATCCACTTGTGGCGATCCATCGCCTGCTGGAAGCGTGCATCACCCATCAGCACATAGCCAAGAATGAAATACGTCAGGTAAAGGAAAGGCGCCTTGCCACCAATGTCCGGCAACAGAGCAGTAATGGCAGGCAACAACGCCGGCAAGAAAATCACACCCGGAGTTTCACAACGCGCGGCCAACCACACAATCGCCTTCGCGCCCGACTCGCGCCGGAGATACAGAAACAGCGGCAGCGTCGCCGCCGCATAGACGAACAGAAACAGCACAAACCACATGTGCGCCGGGGTGAAACTGCCCGAAAGCCCGGAAAGATCGGAAATATCAATATGGAAGAACTGCGGGTAAAACGCCCAAAAAGAGGCAAACTCGCCCGTATCGGCATGCTGGAGATAGACCATTGGCGGGATGATGGCTGTGACCGCAAACAGCAAAGGGATGAACAGCCGCAGGAAGCGTTCTTCGAGGTATTGCCTGCCGCTGCGAAAGCCAAGAGCAAACCATGCCCCCGCCCCTGAGATGAAAAACAACAACGGCATATGCCACAGATCAACAAAATACGCGAACTGTCTCAGGATATTGCTCTCAACCAGATCCTTGATGTAGACGACATCATCCGGTTGGTGGCTGAAGATCAACGCCGAGTGAAACGGCACCAGCAAGAAAACCGCCGCGATCCGAATCCAGTCCAGATCGTAGCGGCGTTCGGTTTTACTCAGAGTCTGCGTCGGTATAGGCATGGGGCGACCTCCTAAAAAATAGTCTCACAACAAGTAAGAAAACTGCCGCAACCCGAAGCCAATCGAGATTGAAACGGCGTCTGGTTCTATCCACAGTTGTCATCTGCATATCCATAACCTCCCACGAAAATAGCCCGCTCACGCGGGGTTAAGGTAGGGTTTTCGCGGGCGGGGGTATCTGCCCGCG
>DAOUFX010000622.1:0-7731 GCA_034429675.1 Anaerolineae bacterium
CAAACCCCCACCCCCAAGATTTTGAGAAGATAGGTTATTCGCTATTCGCTCCCCACCCAAACTTTCCAATAAATCCACAACACGCGCAGCCCGGTGCGGATGGCTTTGGCGCCGGCCAGTCCCTTGCCCTGGGCGACGGAGCGCGGATGGTAGTTGACGGCGACTTCGTCAATGGTGTAGCCTTTCTTGAGCAATTTACACGGCAAATCAAAGTCCAGATCGAACTCGTGGCTGCTCAGGGCCAGACTGCGCGCCACGTCCACGCGCACCAGCTTGGGCCCGGTGGCGATGTCGGTCAGGCGCCCGCCGAAGAGCCGGTTGGCGATGGCGGTGAGAAAGCGCACGGCCCAGTAGTTTTGCGCGTACAGATAGATTTTACGCCCGCCGAGGGTGCGCGATCCGAACACCGCCGTCGTCTTACCGGGTGTCACCGCCGCGACCATGCGCGGGATATCGGCGGCCTCGTATTCCAGGTCGGCGTCGAAGACCAGGGCGTAGTCGCCGGCGGCTTCGCGGATGCCGGTGAGGATCGAGGCGCTCTTGCCCAGATTGCGTTCGTGGAACACCACGCGCACGCCGGGCATGGCCACGGTTTGCAACAGCTCGCGCGTCCCGTCGGTGGAGCAATTGTCCACGGCGATGACCTCTTTGTCCCAACCGGGCGGCAACGCGACCGCATGCGCCTGCTCGATCGCGGAAAGGATCGTGCGGCGTTCGTTGTAGGCGCAGATAATGATAGATAATTTCTGCATGATTCAGATCAGCTTCGCCCCATTCTATCCGGCACCTATACACACAAATACACACAGAGCTATTTCTCTCTGTGTGTATCTGTGGTCCATGCGCCGGCAATACTTTGCCGGAAATCGTTATTGTTTGCCGGCGGCGGCTGCCGTCGCCGGGTTTAGCAAACCCAGAGTGTCGTCCATGGCCGTCACAGCCAATCCCAGGTTGAAGTCGTCCACCTTGTTGCCCGCAACGCACGAAAGATAAGCCGGGCGGGTGCGATCCAACGCATAGATGAATGACAGCACGTAGGCGATGTCAATCTCCTGCCAGTCTCCGGGCACGTCTTTGTAGAAGACGCCGGAATTCAGGATACTATTGTACGCATTAACGTAGTTATTACAAGCGACCATGTCGCCGTCGTGCGCGCCGTAAATGGCCCCTTGCATCACGCTGAGCGAGCTTTGCATCTGCGCCATGTGATTGTACATGCCTTTGCCATCAAAGGGCAGTTCGGGGAAGGTTCCCAATGTTTCGTTGGGATTGGAGCGATAGTAGAGCGTGACGTATTCCGGTTCTCCTTCCCCCTCCCCCGACCCTTCCGGCGTGGCGGTGGCCGTCGGTTCCGGGGCTGGCGTGTCCTGCGGGGCTGCCGTCTCCTGCGCTTGCGGCTCCGGAGTGTTGGTCGGCGTCGTCTGGCTGGTGGGTTTGGGCGTCCTGGTGGGCGCGGGCGTGGCTGTTGGGGTTTCGGTAGGGGTGGCCGTCGCGGTGGGTGTAGCGGTTTTGGTCGGCGTCGCCGTCTTGGTGGGTGTGGCGGTTTTGGTCGGCGTGGCTGTTGCGGTAGCGGTTTCAGTGGGCGTGGGCGTTTCGGTGGGTGTGTTGGTGGCCGTCGGCGCAGAAGCCGTCTGCGTCGCGAAAACGTCGGCAGCCATGGCCGTGCTCGTCGCTGCGATCTCTTCCGCCGAAGGTGCGCACGCGCTCAGCGCCAGCAATACTGCTCCAATGAACAAAAGGGTCTTCAATTTCATGGTTTCCTCCTCAAGATAGTTGAAAGTCGAAAGTTAAAAAGTCGAAAGTTTGTGGTCGCGTCAGCGACCAGGTGAAAGAGGGGGGCATTTTTGCGCATGGGCCTGTGCGCAAAAATACCTTCCTTCCTTTATTTGGGCTAGAGGTATTTTTGAAGGAACTCCTCAAATACTTCCAGGATGTAGGCGAGGCGCGCTTCGTCCATGCCGGGGTAGACGCCGAGGAAGAGGGCGGTTTTGAGGACGCGGTCCGTCTCGGTGAGGGGCGTGGCGACGCGGTGTGGGATGCTGCGGTAGCCGGGCTGGTGCAGGATGTTGCCCGCGAAGAGGTAGCGCGTCTCGATTTTGCGCTCGCGCAGGTAGTCGTTCAGCTCCCGCCGGGTGAACGGCGCGTTCTCGCGCACGGCCAGGGTGAAGGCAAACCACGCCGGGTCGGCCTTGGGGCTCCAGACCGGCAGCGTCAGGTATTCCGTGTAGGGCTGCAAGCCTTCGTAAAGCCTTCGGAAATTGCGTTGGCGCGCGGCGACGAAATCCGGCAGTTTGGCGATCTGCGGCAGTCCGATGGCCGCCTGGATGTCCATCATTTTGAGGTTGTAGCCGATCTCGGTGAAGTAGTAGCGGTGGTCGTAGGGTTCGTCCAGGCCGGGGATTTCCCAGTCGAAGCGCTGGCGGCAGGCGCCATCCTGCGGGCTTTTGTGATCGCACCAGCAGTCGCGGCCCCAGTCGCGGATGGTGTGCGCGATGCGGTGCAGCGTCGGGTCGTTGGTTCCCACGGCGCCGCCTTCGCCGGTGGTGATGTGGTGCGCCGGGTAGAAGCTGAACGTGGCGAGGTCGCCGAACGCGCCGCAGTACCGCCCGTCGTAGCGCGAGCCGAGGGCGTCGCAGGTGTCCTCGATGACGTACAACCCGTGCGCCTTGGCGAAATCCATCACTTTGTCCATCTCGACGGGGTTGCCCAGGATGTGCGGGACGAAAACGGCGCGCGTCTTTGCCGAAAACGCCGCTTCCAACAGGTCGGCGTCCAGGTTGTACGTGCCGACTTTGCAGTCCACGAACACCGGCAGCAGCCCGTTCTGGACGATGGGCGCCACCGTCGTCGGGAAGGTCGCCGCCGGTGTGATGACTTCGTCGCCGGGGCGCAGCGGGCGCTCCAGTTGCGCCGAACACAGCGCCGTCATGGCCACCAGATTGGCCGACGACCCGGAATTCACGGTCAGAATGTTGTTCAGCCCGACAAACGCCCCCAGTTTCTCGGAGAACGCTGCAACTTGTTCGCCCTCGGTCAGCCAGAAATCCAGAATGGCGCTCACGGCGCTTTGCATTTCGCGTTCGTCGTAGACGCGGCCGCCGTAGTTGACGAACGTCTTGCCGGGCGTAAACGGCGCGGCTTGGTGCGCCACGTGGTAATACTCGGCTACTTTTTCGAGGATTTCGCGGCGGAGAGCCTCGGCTTTAGCTGTTTGATTGTCAGACATTGATGCCTCCAAAACATGAAACGTGAAACGTGAAGCGCGAAACGTGAAATACAGGTTCACGTTTCACGTTTCACGCTTCAGTCTTTGCGCATTTCTTCGATAGTTCGCTGCAACCCCGTCTCCAGCGGCACTTGCGCCTGCCAGCCCAGCAGTTGCCGGGCGCGATCGGCGTCGGCGCGGATGGCGGGGACTTCTCCAGGACGGTAAGGCAGCTCGCCGACCCGCATTTGACCGCGAGCGCCGGCCAGCCGCCAGATCTGGGCGACGACGTCGCGCACGCTGTGCAAAGCGCCTGACCCTAAATCCAGCGCGTGGCCTTCGATACCGGGTGCGACCAGGGCGGCCAGGAAACCGCGCACCACGTCCTCGACGAAAATGAAGTCGCGCTGCTGTTCACCCGCCGTCATCGGAAAATCGGCGCCGTCGAGCGCCGCGCGGATGGCGGAGGGGATCAGCGCGGCGTTACTCTGTCCGGGGCCGTAAACTTGAAAGGGGCGCAGCCACACGACGGGGGCGTTCCAGGCGTTGTAGGCGGCGCGCGCGCAAGCCCACGCGGCGACTTTCGACGCGCTGTAGGCATTGAAGGGGTCGAGCCCTTCGCCGTTGCGCCGCGCGCCGTGCTCGTAGGAGGTGCCCGCCGCGACGATGCGCTGCACGCCGCCCACGTGGCCGGCGGCATTGAGGATGTTGATCGTTCCGCCGACGTTGACCCGGATGGCTTCGGTGAACGGCAGGTTGGGCCGCGTGACGCCGGCGGCTGCCAGGTGGACGATCATCGCCGGGCGAAACGCTTGCACGGCTTGCGCGACGGCGGCTTCGTCACAGACATCGCCCTTAAAACAGCGCACGCCGGCGGGGAGCCGGTCGGCTTCGATGGGCAGAACCAGGGCCGCCACGTCGGCGCCGGCGGCCAGCAACACTTGCGCCAGCTTCATGCCGATAAAACCGGTAGCCCCGGTAAGAAAAACTGCGCTTCCCGGCTCCAGGCTCCCGTTGCCGGGTTGTGATTCGACGTCTCCCATAACTTTCAACTTGCAACTTGCGACTTGCAACTCAAATACTCCGCATACCACCCCAACGTTTCGCGCATCGCCTCTTCGCGCGTCCAGGCCGGCTGCCAGCCGATCCGTTGGCGGATTTTGCTGCTGTCGAGGTACTGGTCTTTGATCTCGTTTTTGACCTCGTTCAGCACAACCGGTTCCAGGTCGGGATGGGGCGAGAGTTTGAGGATCAGGCGCGTCATGTCCAGCACGCTCATCGGGGCGTCGGTGCCGCAGTTGAAGGCTTGCCCGCGCACATCGGGGCGCTCTATGGCCTCGGCGAGCAGCATATAGGCGCGCACGGCGTCGCGGACGTAGAGGTAGTCGCGCATAAACGTGCCGTCGGAGCGGATGACGGGCGCCTCGCCGCCGAGGGCGCTGCGCACCGTGCCGGGAATCAGCCGGTTCCAGTTCAGATCGCCGCCGCCGTAGAGATTGGCGCAGCGTGTCACGGCCACCGGCGCGCCGTAGGTGATGGCGTAGCTTTGGGCGAGCAGGTCGGCGGCGCTTTTGGAGACGTCGTAAGGGTGTTGGCCCTGCAACGGCATGTCCTCGGTGTAGGGCAGAACCGGTTGGGTGCCGTAGGCTTTGTCGCTGGACGCGACCAGGATGCGCTTGACGGTGGCCGTGCGCCGGGCCGCTTCCAGCGTCACCCACGTCCCGCGGATGTTGGCCTCGAAGGTGGAAAGCGGCGCGCGGTTGGCGATGCCGACAATGGTTTGCGCGGCCAGATGAAAGACCGCGTCAATTTCGTACTCGTTGAGCACGCGCTCCATCGTCTGGTAATCGGTGACGTCGCCGCGCGCTACACGGATGCGCCCCAGCGCGCCGGATCGCGCCAGTTGCGAGTAGGGCGCATCGTCGCGGATCAGTCCGACCACGTCGGCGCCGGCGGCGAGCAACGCCTGGGTCAGCCAAGAGCCGAGCAGCCCCGTGCAACCGGTTACCAGCGTCGGGCGGTTGCGCCAGAATCCTGCATTGTCGGTTGCAGTCGCGTCAGTCAGAGTCGCATCCATATCGTCTCACCATACTTTCCACGGCGCACCTTCTTCCCAAAGCGTCGTCAGTTCTTGCGCTTCTTTGAACGTATCCATGGCCCGCCAGAACCCGTGATGTTCGTAGATGGAGAGCTGTCCAGCGGCGGCCAGATTGTGGAAGGGCGCCTGTTCTAAGATCAGGTCATCGCCGCCCGCGAAATAGGGCAGCGCGTCTCGCTCAAAGACAAAGAATCCACCGTTGATGATGTGATCTTCCAGGGGTTTTTCCTGAAACCCGGTCACGCGCCCGGCGCCGTCCGTCTCGACCAGGCCGAAGCGCGAAAAGGCGCGCACGCCCGTCATGGTCGCCAGGCGGCCCTGTTGGCGGTGATAGGCCAGCAGGGCGTGCAGGTCAATGTCCGCGACCCCGTCGGCGTACGTGACGAAAAAGCGGTCGGACGCGATGTAGCGCGCTGCCTTGCGCACGCGCGCGCCGGTCATCGCCTCCGCTCCGGTTTCGGCGAAGGTGATGCGCCAGCCGTCGGCGTCGTTGGGGGTGTGGAAGACCGGCGCGCCGTTCCCCAGGTTCAGGGTGAAATCCCGGCTCTGCCAGTCGTATTCCAGAAAATAGCGCTTGATCATATCGCCGCGGTAACCTAACGCCAGAATGAAATGGGTAAACCCTTGTGAGGCGTAGATCTTCATCACGTGCCAGAGTACCGGGCGGTCGCCGACTTCGACCAGGGGTTTGGGGAGGGTGCGGTCTCCCATACGGGTGCTTTTCCCGCCGCAGAGGATAATCACAGGAATTTCTTCGGTGTTTGTCATACTTTATTCAACAATCTTCCAGGAAGCGCATAAATTGCGACTTCCTGGAAGACTTTCTACAATAAACGGCGCAATGGTAACACGGGAAGGGGTTTTGTCAACCTGCGGGATGTCCCACCAAGCCCAACTCGGCGGCGATGCCTTTCATGGCTTCCAGCACCACGCCGATGTGTTCGGAAAGCTCGATGCCCAGCATTGCCGCGCCTTTTTCCACGTCCTCGCGTTTGACGCCGGCGGCGAAGGCGCGATCCTTCCACTTTTTCTTAATGGAGCTGACTTTCACGTCCAGAATGGACTGGCTGGGGCGAACGAGGGCCGTGGCGGTGATCAGGCCGGTCAGTTCGTCCACCGCAAAGATGGTTTTTTCCAGCGGCGTATCCAGCGACAGCCCGGTCAGGTCAGGCGCGTGACATTGCACGGCGCGGATCAGCGCCGGGTCCCAGCCCAGGTCGCGCATAATTTCGGCGCCTTTGAACGGATGGCCGCCCGGCCCCAGGTCGGGGTAGCGCTCGTATTCAAAATCGTGAATCAATCCCACCACGCCCCACTTTTCCTCGTCCTCGCCGAAGCGGCGGGCGTAACCGCGCATGCCGGCCTCGACCGCCAGCGCGTGCTTGATCAAGTTGGGGTTCTGGGTGTATTCACACAAAACTTTCCAGGCTTCTTCGCGTGTTGGCCACATAGGCGCCTCCTTATAGAATGGTGATTAGGGGATTGGGGATTAGGGATTGGGTCTTCCCCAATCCCTAATCCCCCAGTTACCAATCCCTTCTCTAAGTCATAATTGATGTTTCACGTTGACCAGCATTTGTACCTGGCGGGCCGTGTCTTTGGCCGTGACCAGCGACTCGCCGACCAGCATCGCGTCCACGCCCATGTCGGTCAGCCGGGTCACGTCGTCGGGGGTGTGGATGCCGCTTTCGGAGACGACCCGGATGTGGTGGGGGATGCGCAGGCGCAGCGCGGCGGTGGTGTCGAGCGTGACTTCAAATGTTTGCAGGTTGCGGTT
The DNA here is from genome assembly GCA_034429675.1 of Anaerolineae bacterium. Taxonomy (GTDB): domain Bacteria; phylum Chloroflexota; class Anaerolineae; order B4-G1; family SLSP01; genus JAKQHY01. The sequence continues at coordinate 7,081 of DAOUFX010000622.1, forward strand.
GTTGACGCCGATGAGGCGCGGGCGCAGGGCGCGGGCGCGCTTGAGCTCTTCTTCGTTGTGCACTTCAATCAGCGCCGTCATGCCCAGATAGCGGGTCAGGGCGTAGAGATTGTGCAGTGCGGCGTCGTCCAGCGCGGCGACGATGAGCAAAATGGCGTCGGCGCCGGCGGCGCGGGATTCGTAGACCTGGTACAGGTCAATGATGAAATCTTTGCGCAGGACCGGCAACGCCACGGCCTGGCGCACGGCGCGCAGATCATCAAGGCTGCCCTGGAAGAAATGTTCATCGGTGAGCACGCTGATGGCCGCGGCGCCGTTGGCTTCGTAGGTGTGCGCCAACGCTACCGGATCGAAATTCGGGCAGAGCAGACCCTTGCTCGGGGAGGCCTTTTTGACTTCGGCGATCAATTTGACGCGACGTTTCTCGCCCGGCGGCGTTTCCAACGCTGCCAGGAAATCGCGCAGGGGCGGAACACTCGCCGCCTCCGCTTTGAGCGCCGCCAGCGGCCAGAGCTGCTTCAGCCGCGCGACCTCCTCACGTTTGTGAGCGATGATCTCATCCAGGATTGTCCCTTGCGTCACTCGTCCTCCTCTGAAAACAGTTAAAAGTTGAAAGTTAGAGAACTTTGGAGGGGTTTTTCGCGAGCGGGT